>NZ_BDBY01000492.1 GCF_001613225.1 Nocardia pseudovaccinii NBRC 100343 | reverse complement strand
GGCCAGCTGTTCCGGCGCGGCGAAAGCGAGGGTGGCGGTGAAGGTTCCGGTCGCGGTGAGCCCGGAGGTGGCGCCCAGTACCCGCGCGATCCCGAAATCGGTGAGCACCGCGCGTTCCTCGAGCCCGATCTGCGGGGCGGCGAGCAGAATGTTCGCCGGTTTGATGTCGCGGTGCAGCACTGCGCGCGAGTGCGCGTAGTCCAGCGCGGCGGCGCAGCCGTTGAGGATGCGCAGCACTCGCTCGATGCTCAGCTGATCCGGTGACAGTTGCGCGGCATCGGTCCCGTGGATGTATTGCATGGCGATCCACAGCTGCTCGTCGTGGATCCCGCGATCGTAGATCCCCACGATTCCTGGATGTTCCATGCGGGCAACGACACTGGCTTCCTGCTCGAAGCGGCGGCGAATCTCCGCCTCGGCACAGACCTCCCGATTGAGCAGCTTGAGCGCGAGCTGCCGCGGCAGCCGCGGATGCCGGGCCAGATACACCGAGCCCATGCCACCTCGGCCCAAAACCCCCTCGATAGCGAAA
>NZ_BDBY01000491.1 GCF_001613225.1 Nocardia pseudovaccinii NBRC 100343 | reverse complement strand
GTTCAGCGATTCCCGGCCCGATTTTGCTCGACCGCGGCCACGAAATCCGGGTGCGCGGAAACGATCAGCTGGTCAGCTGTTTCGTTCATCCAGACATCGGCGAAATAGCGGGAGCGGCTCCAGGACAGCATCGCCACCAGCAACGCGATCGGCATGCATCCGGGCACGCTCACGAAAGCCAAAGGTAGATAGAGTGGTTCGAGTTCGAGCGCACGTGCGATGAGGACGGCCGCGATTGTCAGCGGTATCGCCAGCAGTGCCAGCAGCGCGATTCGACGGAAGCGCCGGACCTCGTGGAGACAGAGCTCGCAGGCCGGGCAGTCGAAGCGGACGCGCGCCAGGACGGGGTTCCGCCGCCGGGGTTTCATGGAGCGCAACATGGCTCGCGGTGTCGGCAACTCCGATAGTGGGCCACTGGAATTGACTGCGCAGGAACGGGTCTCACTGGCGGTGCAACCGTGCTCGCTGCACAACCCCGGCATCGGCTCGGTGAGAACGAGCTCCGTCGGTGCCGTCGCGAGAGTCGGCGTCCAATCCGGGTTGATCTCGGTGCCGAAGACCACCCG
>NZ_BDBY01000490.1 GCF_001613225.1 Nocardia pseudovaccinii NBRC 100343 | reverse complement strand
GGGTGGGGCCGTTGGGGTGTGGTTTGGGGTTGGGTTGGAGGCGGCCTTGGGTGTCTTTGGTGAATTCGAGGTAGTAGGCGTCTTGGATGTGCGGGAAGGTTTGGGGGAGGGTTTGTTGCCATTGGGTGGTGGGGCGGACGCGTGGTGTGCGTTGTTCTCCTGGGGTGGTGGGTGGTTCGGGTGTGTTGGTGTCGAAGATGAGGCCTTCGGAGGTGGCGAGGAAGCTGTGGGCTGTGGTGCCGTCGTCGATGACGAAGGTGATGGCTTCGGTGTTGTTGTCGGGGTTTTGGAGGGTGTCGAGGAGTTCGAGGATGTGGGTGAGGGGGTTGGTTGTGGTGGTTGTGGTGAATCCGGCGTGGAGGCTGTTTTCGAGTTCTTGCCAGGTTTGGGCGTTGTGGTGGGGGATGTCGGCATCGTCGTAGCCGATGGCCCAAGCGGCGCGCACGGTTTGGACGAGGCATTTGCGGAGGTGCTCGGGCACCTCGGTGGTGTCGAGCGGGTTGTTGTCGATGTGGTCGACCGGCAAGGGCGGTGGGGGTGTATCGCCGTGCACGGTGTTGGGGATCCA
>NZ_BDBY01000489.1 GCF_001613225.1 Nocardia pseudovaccinii NBRC 100343 | reverse complement strand
GGATACTTCGAGTCGTACAACGCCGCGCAAAACATAACCCCCACGACCAGCACCGGCGCCATCACTACGGCTCCCAGTCCGATGATCAGAGCGCGGCGACCGCTGGCCTTGCGCGGGATGTCTGGCGGGAACGGGGTGCGGGGGATCGGTCTGGACGCAATCGCTGCTGCCGGAAGCGATCCGGGTGGAGTTTGCTTCGAAGGCATGGCCGCGGTAGGGGTCTGCGCCACCATAGGTGACCCGGCGCCGATCACCGTGGGCGGTGCTGTGACATGCGCTGCCGCCGCGGCTTGCTGCGATGCGGTCGGATACCTCTGCGCCACAATGGTTTCCGCCGTCCGCGCGGCTTCCGGCGACGGCCGACCCCGCAACGCATCCTGCACGGCCGCGGCGAATTCCACGCAGCTGCCGAACCGCTGCTCGCGCTGCTTGGCCATGCCCCGGGCCAGCACCTGATCGAGTGTGGGCGGCAGGTCGGGGCGGAATCGGGTCACTGGAGGTGCGGGCATGCTCAGGTGTCCGGCGATGACCTGGGCGGGATGTTCGGCATCGAAGGGTGTGCGGTGGGCCAGCAGCGTGAAAAGCGTGCAGGCCAAGGAATATTGGTCGGTACGAGGATCCACTTCGGAGCC
>NZ_BDBY01000488.1 GCF_001613225.1 Nocardia pseudovaccinii NBRC 100343 | reverse complement strand
AGATGCTTGGAGTCGTTGGCCGCGTACACCACAACACCCGCCACGGCCAGTGCCAGCGCCATCACTACGGCTCCCAGTCCGATGGTCAGAGCGCGGTGACCGCTGGCCTTGCGCGGGGTGGCCGGTGGGAACGGGGTGCGGGGGATCGGTCTGGACGCAATCGCTGCTGCCGGAAGCGATCCGGGTGGAGTTTGCTTCGAGGGCATGGCCGCGGTAGGGGTCTGCGCCACCATGGGTGACCCGGCGCGGATTACCGTGGGCGGTGCTGTGACATGCGCTGCCGCTGCCGCTGCCGCTTGCTGCGATGCGGTCGGATCCCGCTGCGCCACAATGGTTTCCGCCGTACGTGCGGTTTGCGTCGACCGCTGCCCCCGCAAGGCGTCCTGCACGGCCGTGGCGAATTCCGCGCAGCTGCCGAACCGTTGCTCGCGCTGCTTGGCCATTCCCCGGGCCAGCACCTCATCGAGTGTGGGCGGCAGGTCGGGGCGGAATCGGGTCACTGGAGGTGCGGGCATGGTGAGGTGTCCGGCGATGACTTGGGCGGGATGTTCGGCTTCGAAGGGTGTGCGGTGGGCCAGCAGCGTGAAAAGCGTGCAGGCCAAGGAATATTGGTCGGTGCGATGATCCACTTCGGAGTC
>NZ_BDBY01000487.1 GCF_001613225.1 Nocardia pseudovaccinii NBRC 100343 | reverse complement strand
GGTGATCCGGCAGGCGCTGGCCAATGCCGGTGTGTCGCCGACCGAGGTGGACGTGGTCGAGGCGCACGGCACGGGTACGACGCTGGGCGATCCGATTGAAGCCCAAGCCCTTTTGGCTACCTACGGGCAGAGTCGTGCTGCGGATCGGCCGTTGTGGTTGGGATCGTTGAAGTCGAATATCGGTCACGCTCAGGCGGCGGCCGGTGTCGGTGGCGTGATCAAGATGGTCATGGCCATGCGGCACGGCATGTTGCCCAAGACGCTCCACGTCGATCGGCCCAGCACGAAAGTTGATTGGTCCGAAGGCCATATCCGCCTGCTGACCGAACCGGTGGCGTGGCCGGAGGTGGATCGGCCGCGTCGTGCGGGTGTCTCCTCGTTCGGCCTCAGCGGCACCAACGCTCACCTCATCGTCGAACAGCCGCCGGTGGCGGACCAGGCTCCGGTGGTCAAGACCCGTCCGGCGGGCGGGGTATTGCCGTGGGTGGTCTCGGCGCGCAGCCGCGAGGCACTGGCTGAGCAGGCCCGGCGGCTGGCCTCCCATGTCGGCGACCATGATTCGATCGACATCGGATTCTCGCTCGCCACCTCGCGCGTGTTGTTCGAGCATCGGGCCGTGGCGTTCTCGCCCGAGGACGACGCCCTGCGCGCCGGTATCCAGGCGCTCGGTCGCGGTGAAACGATTCC
>NZ_BDBY01000486.1 GCF_001613225.1 Nocardia pseudovaccinii NBRC 100343 | reverse complement strand
CCGTTTGCCACTGCCAGCCGTTGAGGCCCTGGTATTTGCTGGCGCTGCCGTGCTCGGTGTCGACCATGCCGACGAGGCCGCCCTCGCGCTGTGCCCATTCCGAGGCCAGTGCGAGGGCGGTGTAGGTCTTGCCCGACCCGGATGGTCCGGCTATCGCCATGCGCGCCTTGCTTTTTCGCCGGACCGCGGGCTTGAACTCAATCACGATCACCACCACCTGACCGGTGGATAGACGGCGAGCCCGGCCACCAAGGTTACGGTGGCCGGGTTAAACTGATATCGCATAACTACTCCCGTAGATGTGCACCGACCCGGCGGAGTGCTAGCCCGCCGGGTCAACTCTTTTTCTCCCGTAGACGAAATCTGTGCTCGGTTCTGGTCGCTATCCCTTCTCCTCGATCCGGAACAGGTGCTCGGCCGGGACATCCAGTGCCGCAGCGAGTTTCGCCGCCAGCTCCGGGCTGCAAGAACTGCGCGCCCCCGACCGCAACAGACCGACGATGCTTTTGCCGCACCCGGCGCGCTCGGCAAGTACCCGCACCGGCACACGCTTGGCCTGCATCGCCTCACGTAATGCTGTCCGGGACTTCAACCTCGCCCGATAGACCATCCTGGCCACCCTCCTGTTCCTCTCCCTGGAGCAGACAGTATCAGGAGAATCCACTTAAGGCTATCCGAACATAGATCGGTGAA
>NZ_BDBY01000485.1 GCF_001613225.1 Nocardia pseudovaccinii NBRC 100343 | reverse complement strand
CGCAGGAGTTCGACGAGGACGCGCCGGTCGTGCGTGTTTCGGGTCTGAAGGCGCTCGAGGGTGACCCGAAGTGGACTGAGTCGGTGCTCGAGCTGATGGCCGCGGTCGACGAGTCCATCCCGGACCCGGTTCGTGAGACGGATAAGCCGTTCCTGATGCCGGTCGAGGATGTCTTCACGATCACCGGTCGTGGCACCGTCGTTACCGGTCGTGTCGAGCGCGGTGTGATCAATGTGAACGAGGAAGTCGAGATCGTCGGCATCCGCGAGAAGAGCACCAAGACCACCGTCACTGGTATCGAGATGTTCCGCAAGCTGCTCGACCAGGGCCAGGCCGGTGACAATGTCGGTCTGCTGGTTCGTGGTATCAAGCGCGAAGATGTCGAGCGTGGCCAGGTCGTCGTGAAGCCGGGCACCACCACCCCGCACACCGAGTTCGAGGGTCAGGCCTACATCCTGTCCAAGGACGAGGGTGGCCGCCACACCCCGTTCTTCAACAACTACCGTCCGCAGTTCTACTTCCGTACCACGGACGTGACGGGCGTTGTGACCCTGCCCGAGGGCACCGAGATGGTCATGCCCGGTGACAATACCGAGATGTCCGTCAAGCTGATCCAGCCGGTCGCCATGGATGAGGGTCTGCGCTTCGCGATCCGCGAGGGTGGCCGTACCGTCGGCGCCGGTCGCGTCACGAAGATCATCAA
>NZ_BDBY01000484.1 GCF_001613225.1 Nocardia pseudovaccinii NBRC 100343 | reverse complement strand
GCTTGGGTTTTGTCATCGAATTCGATATCGAAACCGATCTGGTCATCATTTCCCACGCCGATGCCTCCGTATGGTCGTCGTTGCCCGTTGTGTCAGTGTCTCATCACCGCTCGACACGGCTGCTCGGTCGGAGCACCCCCGCGTCGATCAAAGTCCAGACCGCTTCATGCTTTGCGCCGCATGAGTCGGCGTCGCAGTTGATGCGCGCACGGAATACGCGGCGCGCTTCAGCGACGCTGTACGGGTAGTCCGGTGCGCGGTGGCATTGGTCGCGAGCGATGCGGGCGAGTATTTCGGTGCTGGGGCGTTCCCCGTCGATGTGCACCGGGCGGTCGACAAGGTAGGGCAGTACGTAGAAGAGCACGATGCCTAACGTCAAAACCCCTACGGCAGTGGTGCATACGAGTCCAGTAGTAGACACCTAGTCCGCCTCCGTGTCGTTGAACGAGATCGGCTCGACAGTGATCACGGCGTGTTCGTCGAACTCGTGAAGGTCATCGGATGTGAAGGCGAACGGCTGGCCGATGAACCCGTGGTTGTCAACCGGTGCCCACGATCCGTCGTCGCGCTGTAACCAGCCAGCCGCGCGATCACATCGGGTGTTGGTGTCGCGCATCGCGAGAACGATTGCGCGGCTGGCGCGTTCGATATCAGCTGTGCAGCAGCGGCAAATGCCGGTATTCGGCTCGGCATCCTCATAGGTGCAGCGGGGGCAGAGCTTCACTTTCGGCTCACCGAGGGCCACGGCGCACCCTCGTGGGTGGTTCGTAGTCACCGGTT
>NZ_BDBY01000483.1 GCF_001613225.1 Nocardia pseudovaccinii NBRC 100343 | reverse complement strand
CCGTGGTTGCGCCGCTGCTGCCGCTCGCTGCTTTGTATTCCCGTCCGGCGAGGTTGTAGATGTATTGGTTGGTGAGGCGGTTGATTTCGGCGGCGGCGCCGGTGGCGGTGGCGTTACCGCCGGAGACGATTTTGGCGGCTTTGGCGAGGGCGTTGGTGAGGATTTGGTGGACTTTTTGTTGTCCGGCTTTGGTGTAGGCGGCGGACCCGATTTCGGCGAGTTGGGTGTCCACGTCGCGGATGAGCTCGATGACGGCTTTCCTGTCGACCTTGTGGTTGCCCGCCATGGAGCGCATGTAGTTGAGCAGTTCGTTGTCGAGGTTGTTGAACGCGGTGGCGGCGTTGCGTTGATACAGCTGGTGGGCTTTGAGTTTGGTCGCGGTCGTCCCGGATCCGGTACCACTGGTCGTGGTGGTGCCGAGTTGTTTTCCGCCGGTGGGGGTTTCGGAGTCGTCGGCGTCTTTGGTGCCGTAGACGTCTTTCAATTGTTTGAGCACGTCGATGGCCTTCTGCGCTTCGGGGGTGAGTCCACCGCTTGCCCCGCTCTCGCCCGAACCTCCACTACCCGAACCGGATCCGCCTCCGCCGCCGAGTCCGGCCAGCGCGGAGGCGATCATCGGCAGCATCATCGCCCCGGCCATCATCGCCGTCGGCGCCAACGCGGTCAGCGTCTCCGGATCCAGCAACCCACCCGCGTGATCCCCGGCCGCTGAATCATCAGTGGTCCGAGCCGTATTCGGCGCCACCGCACCCGCCGGAGCAGGCGCACCCTGCCCAGCAGCACCCGGCGCGGGAGCCCCCTGAGCGGGCGCACCCGCCTGAGCAGGCCCAGCCACACCCGGCGCACCACCCCCCACAGCCGGAGGCACCACACCCTTACCCGCACCAGCCTGGCC
>NZ_BDBY01000482.1 GCF_001613225.1 Nocardia pseudovaccinii NBRC 100343 | reverse complement strand
GAATGGTTTGACCGCGCCGAACGGTCCCTCGCAGCGGCGGGTGATTCGCCAAGCGTTGGCGAATGCGGGGGTTTCGCCGGTCGATGTCGATGCGGTGGAAGCTCACGGCACGGGCACGACTCTTGGCGATCCGATCGAGGCCCAAGCACTTTTGGCTACCTACGGGCAGGGTCGTGACGCGGATCGTCCGCTGTGGCTGGGGTCGTTGAAGTCGAATATCGGTCATGCCCAAGCCGCCGCTGGTGTCGGTGGTGTGATCAAGATGGTCATGGCGATGCGCCGAGGACTGCTGCCGAAGACGCTGCATGTCGATGCGCCCAGCACCAAAGTTGATTGGTCCGAAGGGCATATCCGTTTGCTGACCGAGTCGGTGCCGTGGCCGGAGGTGGATCGGCCGCGTCGTGCTGGTGTCTCATCGTTCGGTATCAGCGGCACCAACGCCCACGTCATCATCGAACAGGCCCCGGTGCCGACGGTGGAGCCGGAGCCGGTGGTCAAGTCCGCACCGGCGGGCGGGTTGCTGCCATGGGTGGTCTCGGCCCGCAGTGCCGAGGCACTGGCCGCTCAGGCCGACCGCCTGGCATCGTATGTGGGCGAACATGATCCGATCGATATCGGCTTCTCCCTGGCGTCGACGCGCAGTGTCTTCGAGCACCGTGCCATTGTGGTGGCGGATGACCGTGATGGTCTGTTGGCGGGTATCCGGACCTTGGCGGCCGGTGCGTCGGCACCCGGTGTGGTGACCGGCCGCGTGCTGGCGGGTTCGACGGGTGTGGTGTTCTCGGGTCAGGGTGCGCAGTGGGCTGGTATGGCGGCTGAGTTGCGGACTGCGTTTCCGGTGT
>NZ_BDBY01000481.1 GCF_001613225.1 Nocardia pseudovaccinii NBRC 100343 | reverse complement strand
GGCGACGCCATCGGCGGTGTCGGAGAACGACTTACACCGGCCGTCCGGCGAGAGCCCCCGCTGTCGGCTGAACTCCACAAAGGTCTCGGGAGTCGCCATCACGGTCACACCACCAGCCAGCGCCAGATCGCACTCACCCGACCGCAGCGACTGCGCCGCCAGATGCATTGTCACCAGCGACGACGAACACGCCGTGTCCACCGTGACCGACGGCCCCTCCAGACCGAATACATACGAGATACGGCCGGACGCAATGGATCCCGCGTTCGCGTTGACCGGATAGTCGTGATACATCATGCCCGCGAAGACACCGGTCGCACTGCCGCGCAGCAGCGCGGGGTCGACACCGGCCCGTTCGAACGCCTCCCACGAGGTCTCCAGCAGCAGAAACTGCTGCGGATCCATCAGCGCGGCCTCATTCGGGCTGATGTTGAAGAACGCCGGATCGAACTCACCCGCGGCATGCAGGAATCCGCCCGAACGCGTGTACGTGGTGTGCGGTGTTTCCCCGGTCGGGTCGTACAGCCGCTCGGTATCCCAGCCGCGGTTCACCGGGAACTCCGACGTCGCGTCGGTCCCCGTCACGACCAGCTGCCACAGCTCCTCGGGCGATCGGACCCCGCCCGGGTACCGGCACGCCATGCCGACGATCGCGATCGGTTCGCCGTCGAAGGTTTTCGCGGCGGTGACCACCACGTTGTGCCCGGTGCCGGTGAGTTCGTCGGTCAGGTGCGCGGCCAGCGCCTGCGGTGTGGGGTAGTCGAAGACGACCGCGGCCGCCAGCGACAGACCGGTGGCGGTCTTGAGCCGGTTACGCAACTCGACCGCACCGAGGGAATCGAAACCCAGGTCCTGGAAGGCGCGATCGGGATCGATCGCGGACGCGCTGTCGTGGCCGAGAACTGCCGCGATATGGGTGCGGACGGTATCGAGCACCGCCTGCCGCTGCCGACCGGCGTCCAGACCCGAAAGCCGTTGCCGCAGACTCGACCCCACCGTCGAGAGCGCCGCGGACCGCCGCTCCGCGGGCGCCAGTGCGCGCAGCAGCGGGGGCA
>NZ_BDBY01000480.1 GCF_001613225.1 Nocardia pseudovaccinii NBRC 100343 | reverse complement strand
GCGGTTCCCTGAACGGCGGTCACCGCGGCGCGTCGGGGCGTCGGCGGCACACCGGCCGCCGGGGCGCATTTGGTTCTGTTCGCGTGTTCTGGCATCCGCTTTGGCGACGTGGTGGCACGCGGACTGTTCGGCTCTGGCCGCTTTTTCGTTCACAGGGCAGTGCTGGGCACGACGCCAGCCGTCCCCGACTTGCTCTCCCGCAGCTCGCCGACGAATCGGCCGGCATGGTTCGTGGGGCCTGGCTGTGGTTGCTTTCTACAGCCATCAACTCATCCCTGCCCGAAGCCCTTTCGCTATTTCGGCTTGTTCCGACGCTGGAAGATCTGCCGCCACGTACATAGCTGAGAAAGTCGGTTGATCAGCGGGATAGTTGCTCCTAGCGTCGTCCTTCAAGCACCATTCCCCGGTCACCCGGCCCCCAAAACCAACGATCACGCTGGCTGGACTGTTATCCCAGCAGAAGAGATAGCCGTCGTCATCCTCGAACGTGATGGCAGGCAAGAAGAAGTGCGTTGCACCTGAAACCTCAGGCACATCGGAGTTGCCGAAGTTCGTAGCAAAGACTGCCGTGTCCCACTGAGCTTCGGGCTTGAGCACCTTGCAAGGATTGGGCGCCGAGGCGAACTGTGTCCGGAAGGACGAGAAGTCACTGGCGACGGCCAAACTGTCAAGCCACTGGATCTCGTATATTGGCCTGTCATCGCCGTTCTCGATGTGCAGAATCCAACGCGGCCCTGCGCCATCTTCATGCCACTCCGCGCTAATACGTACGCGTTTGGCACGCCTGAGAGCCCGCCCCTCGGCCTTCTTTCGCTCTTCGGCCTCTTCCTTGACCCGCTCATTTTGGTTGTCCAGGGCGACCCAAACAGCCACGGTCACGGCAACGGACGAGATCAACGCGCTGATCCACGTTCCGACCGGCCCCCACTCCAGACCCCAGTCCAACGCTTGATTTAGGCATGCCGCTGCGAATCCGATACTCAGGATGGACACGACGAACACTGCTGCCCGAAGTTTCATACTCAACGCCTTCTGAAGCCCGGCTGACAATCCCAAATGAGTTGCGGCAGAAGTTT
>NZ_BDBY01000479.1 GCF_001613225.1 Nocardia pseudovaccinii NBRC 100343 | reverse complement strand
GGAACGATCGACTTGGCGAAGTAGCCGCCGGTGGTGGCCTTGGCAGCGAGCTCCTGCGAACGCACGGCGTAGGCGTCCACGTCATCGCGGGAGAAGCCCTCGATGGTGGCGATCAGGTCGGCGGAGACACCCTGCGGCACGAAGTAGGTGTCGTAGTTGGTGGCCGGGTCCAGCGCCCAGGCGCCACCGTCGGAGCCCATCGGCACGCGGGACATGGACTCGACGCCACCGGCGAGGACCAGGTCGTCGAAGCCCGAGCGGACCTTCTGCGCGGCCAGGTTGACGGCCTCGAGGCCGGAGGCGCAGAAGCGGTTGAGCTGGAAGCCGCCGACGGTGTCGGGCAGGCCGGCCACGGTCACGGCGGTGCGGGCGATATCGGCGCCCTGGTCACCCACCGGCGCGACGACGCCGAGGATCAGGTCGGAGATCCGGTCCTCGTCGAGGTTCGGGAAACGGCCGCGCAGCTCCTGGATCAGACCAACAGTCAGGTCGATCGGCTTGACCGAGTGCAGCGAACCGTTCTTCTTGCCGCGTCCGCGCGGGGTGCGGATGGCCTCGTAAATGTAGGCCTCTGTGGTCATATCGGAGTGTTCCTTCCTTAAGGGTGCGGCGGCCGAACATTCGTCCGTCCATGCGAGTGACCTCGCCGATCGGTCCGGAGACCGACCGTCCTGACGCTGTACAAAAGTCGACAAGCAGCGGCGATGACGAGTTCTTGATACCCGCATGCCTCCGCATACCATAGAACTTCGCCACACCGCGGCTCGCGGCCACCCGTTCATACTACCGTGGTGTGCGAACTCCGGTTAACTTAACGTCTTGTGAACGAGGGTTGTCAACCATCCAGCCGTGTGGCACCCAGCTCACTTTTGAGCAACTCCAGGGCCACCTCATCCGGGTCGCGTCGATCCCCTGGCGCCACCGGGGTCTGCGATTCGGCCAGCATCTCCTGTTCCTCCTCCGGAGTGGAGGGCGGCGGGACGCCATCGATCGGCGCGTAATCCATCGGGCCCGGGTCATCCGGTAGATCCGGGAAGTCGGGCGGCGGAATATCGTCGTCGCCGCGGAACGACCGTGCGTCACCACTCGGTGCGGGCCGCTGACCAGGGCCCGCCGCCGGATCGGCGGCCGCCGCCCTGGCCTGACTCGGCCGCGAGAACCGCGGCGG
>NZ_BDBY01000478.1 GCF_001613225.1 Nocardia pseudovaccinii NBRC 100343 | reverse complement strand
GGGACTGCCCCGAGATCAGTTGACTCGCGGGTAATGGTGGTTTCAGGCCGCGAGTGGGGCCTGGTTCAGGGTCTCATATTCGATCGGGGTCAGGCGTTGCAGGCCCCGTTGGCGGCGGCGTCGGTGGTAGGTGCGTTCGATCCAGACGACCATGGCGAGGCGGAGTTCTTCTCTTGTGGCCCAACGCTTTCTGTCGAGTACGTTGCGTTGCAGAAGCGCGAACCACGATTCCATGGCGGCGTTGTCCGCGCACGCGGCTACCCGGCCCATGGAGCCGCGTAAACCGTTGTTGGACAATAGTTTGCAGAATTTCCTGGAGCGAAATTGGCTGCCGCGGTCGGAATGGACGATCGTGTCGACCGGCGACCGCAGGGCGATGGCGTTGCGTAGCGCCGCCACCGCCAGCGACGCGGTCATCCGTTCGTCGATGCTGTAGCCGACGATCCGGTTGGACCACACGTCCTTGACCGCGCAGATGTAGAGCTTGCCTTCGTCGGTGCGGTGCTCGGAAATATCGGTCAACCACACCTGGTTCGGCCGCCCGGCGGTGAAATCCCGGGCGAGGAGGTCCTCGTGCACCGGCGGGCCCGGCCGGTTGGTGAGGCCGGGTTTCTTGGCGAAGCAGCTGAAGATGCCCTGCAGCGAGCACAGCCGCTGGACCCGGTTCTCGCCGGCCTCGTAGCCGAGGTCGGCGAGTTCGTCGGCGATGAACCGATATCCGAACTCCGGGTCGTCGGCGTGAACGTCCAAGGCGGCGTTGATCAGATGTGCGTCGTCCCAGTCACGTTGCGAGACAGGGTCTTTGCGCCACTTGTAGAACGCCTGCTTGGAGAATCCCAATGTCCGGCAGGTCACCGCGACAGGGATAGAGTCGGCGGCAAGGTCGAGGACCAGCGGAAACATCATTTTGGGGGCAACTCACGGGCGAAGAACGCCGCGGCACGGCGCAGGATCTCGTTCTCCTGCTCCACCAACTTCAATCGTTTACGCAGTTCACGCAGTTCTTCGGATTCCGCCTGGGTGACACCGGGCCGGTTTCCGTCCTCGATGTCGGCCTTGCGGAGCCAGTTGGCCAGGCAACTCTCCGAGATCCCGAAATCCTTCGCGACCTGTTTCAGCGGAGCCTGACCCTTGCGGGCCACCGCGACCACGTCGCGACGGAACTCTTCGGGGTAGGGCTTGGGCACGGCGGATGATCCTCTCACAGAAGAGACCGGACAGTCTCTTCAGGTCAAGAGTCAACCGAAGCCG
>NZ_BDBY01000477.1 GCF_001613225.1 Nocardia pseudovaccinii NBRC 100343 | reverse complement strand
TTGCGGGTTTCGCATGCTTTCCATTCGGCTCTGATGGAGCCGATGCTGGCCGAGTTCGCTTCGGCGATAGAGGGCTTGACCTTCGGTCGGCCCAGCATCCCGCTGGTGTCTACAGTGACCGGCGCCCGGATCACCGATGAGATGTCGGATCCGGCGTATTGGGTGGGTCAGGTTCGTGACACCGTCCGGTTCGCCGATGCTGTTACGGCGATGGCGGACATGGGTGTGTCCCGGTTCGCCGAGGTCGGCCCCGATGCGGTCTTGACCCCGATGGTCGCCCAGACTCTCGACGACGAGGCCGCTGTGGTGGTGGCGTTGGCGCGTCGTGACCGTGCCGACGCGTCCACCGTGTCGGCTGGGATCGCCAGGTTGTTCGTGGCCGGTGCCGAGGTGAATTGGGCCCGTTTCTACGCCGGTACGGGGGCGCGGCGTATCGACCTGCCCACCTATGCCTTCCAGCACCGGCGCTATTGGATACCCGAAGGTTCCGCAGGCAAGGGGGACGCCCGGTCGATGGGGCTCGTCGCGACCGGTCACCCGCTGGTGTCGGCGGTGGTGTCGCAACCGGATTCCGATGTGGTCGCCGTCAGCGGCAGATTGTCGGTGCAGACGCAGCCCTGGCTGGCCGACCACCGGGTCATGGACACAGTTTTGTTCCCCGGCACCGGTCTCGTCGAACTCGCCCTGCACGCCGGTGCGCGGGTGGGCTGTTCGAGCCTGGACGAGCTGATTCTGCGTGCCCCGCTGGTGTTGCCGGAGTCCGGTGGTGTCGCGGTGCAGGTCGTGATCGGCGGTGCGGACGAGGGGCGTCGCGGGGTGCGGATATTCTCCCGCCCCGACGACGATGCCGATTCGGTCGCGTCGTGGACTTTGCATGCCGAAGGCGTCCTCGTGCCGGAAGCCGACGGCGCACCGGCGGACCTGGCGCAGTGGCCGCCCACCGACGCCACCGCCGTCCCGGTCGGGGACCTCTACGACTCT
>NZ_BDBY01000476.1 GCF_001613225.1 Nocardia pseudovaccinii NBRC 100343 | reverse complement strand
GAATCCCCCCGGCATGTCCGGAGACTTCACCTTTTGGGAAGGATGGAGTCGTGTCGTCGTCGAGGAAGAAGTACCCGCCCGAGTTGCGGGAGCGGGCAGTGCGGATGTTTGTCGAGGTCCGTGATCAGCACGAGTCGGAGTGGGCCGCGATGCGGGCGATCGCCGAGCTGCTCGGGGTCGGGACACCGGAGACGATCCGCAAATGGGTGCGCCAGGGGCAGATCGACACGGGAACGCGTGCGGGCATCACGACTGGTGAGTCCGCGGAGCTGAAGCGGTTGCGGCGGGAGAACGCAGAACTCAAGCGTGCCAACGGAATTCTGAAAGCCGCGTCGGTTTTCTTCGCGGCCGAACTGGACCGGCCCGGACGCTGACCGTCAGGTTCATCAGCGAACACCAGGGTCGCCGCGACAACGGTGGCCTGCGATGGGGTGTCGAGTCGATCTGCGCCGCTCTCGACGAGCTCGGCGTGAAGATCGCCCCATCGACCTATTACGAACACCGCAATCGGACCCCGACCGAGCGGGAGAACCGGGACGAGGAACTGAAAGTGGAAATCACGCGGGTTCACCGCGAGAACTACGACGCCTACGGGGCCCGGAAAGTGTGGTTGCAACTGAACCGGGAAGGTATCGGTGTGGCCCGCTGCCGGGTGGAACGACTGATGCGCGGCCTCGGGTTGCGGGGTGCGGTGCGCGGCAGGGGCAAACGCACCACGATCGCGGATCCGGCCGCGGTGCGGCCGGCGGATCTGGTGCGGCGCAAGTTCTCCCCTGCGGCGCCGAATCGGTTGTGGGTAGCCGATTTCACCTACGTGTCGACGTGGTCGGGGTGGGTGTATGTCGCTTTCGTCGTCGACGCATACGCTCGCCGAATCATCGGCTGGCGCACCGGCACATCGATGACCACGGCACTGGTGCTCGACGCGATCGAGCATGCCATCTGGACCCGCAACCGTGAAGGCTGGGACGTGAAAGACGTTGTGCACCACAATGATAGGGGATCTCAATACACCTCGATTGCATTCACCGAACGACTCGCCGAGGCAGGGATCCAACCCTCGGTCGGGGCGGTCGGATCGAGCTATGACAACGCACTCGCCGAAACGATCAACGGGCTCTACAAGACCGAGTTGATCAAACCCCGCGCCCCGTGGCGCACAGTCGATCACGTCGAGTTGGCCACCGCCGAATGGGTCGATTGGTTCAACCACCGGCGCCTCTACCAATACTGCGGTGACATGCCGCCCGCCGAGATGGAGGCCGCCTACTACGCTCAACAATCAACCCAGCAATCCGCTGAGTTGTCACACCAGTAAGTCTCCGGACTCACCGGGGGGATTC
>NZ_BDBY01000475.1 GCF_001613225.1 Nocardia pseudovaccinii NBRC 100343 | reverse complement strand
GGACTCTCAATGACCGTGTCAAGCCGTAGCAGTGGCGGGAGTCGGTGTGTCGAGGCTGAATTCGCGGCCGTCTCGCAGCAGTGCCCACAGCACGTCGACCAGGCGCCGGGCCAGAGCGAGGAGGGCTTGGGTGTGCAGGAGTCGTTCACCGCGTTTGCGGTCGTAAAACCGGCGCGAGGGCCCGTTGTCGTAGCGCAGGCTCGACAGGGCGGCCATGTAGAACACCCGCCGCATGCGCCGGTTGTAGCGTTTCGGGCGGTGCAGGTTGCCGCTGACCCGGCCCGAGTCCCGGGGAACCGGGACGAGACCGGCGTAGGAGGCCAAACGGCCCGCGCTGGCGAAATTGGCCAGGTCACCGCCGGTGCCGACGAGGAACTCCGCCCCCAGTCCGGGACCCATACCGGGCAGGGACTCGATGATGCGGGCCCATGGGTGTTCCCGGAATCGGGTGGTGATGAGTTTGTCGGTGTCCTTGATCTCGCGGTCCAGATCGAGCAGTTTGGTGGCGATGCGTTTGACCAGCATCGCGGTGTCGGCCTCGCCGGGCAGGGCCAGGCTTTGGCGTCCGGCGGCATCGACCGCAGACGCGGCGGTCTTGCCGATCCCCGGTTTCCAGGCACCGTGTTCGGTGAGATGTGTTGTGACACCGTCGATTCCGGCCGCCCTGATCTCGGATGGAGTGCACATCCCGGCGACCAGGATCAGCGGGGTCCGATTCGCGAAGTCGAACGCGGCTTCCAACGCGGGGAAGATCGACCCGAGCAGCCCGCGCAACCGGTTGATCCCGGCTACCCAATCCGCCATCAGGTCGGTGCGGTAGCTGGTCAGCTGGGTCAGCCCGACCACGAGTTCGTCGGGCATCACGACCTGGTTCAGGTCCTCACGCAGACGGGCGCTCTGCGCGATCACCCGCGCGTCCTTGGCGTCGGTCTTGGCTTCGCCGCGGAAGCTGCCGGTCATCGAGTTCACCACCCGGCCAGGCACATACGTCACCGTCTGATCGGCGGCCAGCAGCACGGTGATCAGCAGCAACGCCATCGGGCTGGTCAGATCGATCGCCCAGCGCACCCGGTCGACGGCCTGGCCGGCACGCGCGATCAACGCCTCGATCGCGGCCTGGTCGTTGCCGAATTTCTGGCTGAACACTGTTTTTCCGGTGTCGTCGACCCCGCACGCGTGATGGGCGTGCTTGCCGACGTCGATCCCGACCCAGATCTGAGGGCGAGTTGCCACCCACGTGCTCCCGACTGTCGAAGTTGTTGCGCCCGTGGACAACCCCGCCGTCAGATCCCTAACCAGCGACGACCGCAACAAGCTCTCAATCAGCAGCCGGAGCGTCCAGCGCGGTGGAGCAGCCAGTCCTTTGAAGCCTCGAACAAGGCAAAAACCAATCAGCTACACCCCACCGCCCTGGGCATCCAGGGCACCAACCCCAGACACCTACAAACTTAGGGA
>NZ_BDBY01000474.1 GCF_001613225.1 Nocardia pseudovaccinii NBRC 100343 | reverse complement strand
GCCACACGACAGCTGCTCGGCGGACGCGGCGTGCGCGCCCCCGGCGACAACGCTCCCCGCGACCAGCGACACCACCGCAGTTCCGGCCAGGAATCTGTAGATGAGACCCATAGCGAAAGGCTATCGTGCCCAATCGGGCCAGAGCGGACAACAGGCTGAATACGGTTCAGCCGAATACAAGCCGGGTGTCGCGCTCGACGTCGAACATTCCAAGATTCCTCGTGCAAGACATAGGCGGCGTATCCATTCTGCGAACTGTGCCCTTCACCCGCAGAATCGCATGACACCGCGGCCGCGTAATTCCCAACACCGCTTCCCGCACAGCTGACCAAGTGGCGCGTCCCCGTCCCTAGGGCGGCGCCCCGACTGGGCAAATGTCAGCGACGTGTCCGAACTGCTCTCCGCCGTCACGCGTTCCTGCGGCGACGTACACGGGCAGGTACACGAAGTCGGCACCGACCTGATGTATCTCGGTCAGGCGGGAGGCGTTGCCATCGTGTTCGATGTTGATGCGGAAACCACGGTGCGGCTGCCCGCACGGGATGTGACAGTCACAGCAGAATCGACCAAATCCTCCAACAACAGCCCGATCAAGTCGCGGTGCGAGGACTGACCTACGCCGCTTCGGCCGCCATCCGCATATACCGGTGACAGCTGGGTCTGGCGCATCGGCCGATCCCTTGGCTCACTGACCTGGGGGTTTGTGGGGCGGGCGGGGCTCGAACCCGCGACCAATGGATTATGAGATCAAACACTGTCGGCACTGTGCTAGCCAGCAAAGAACCTGCATGTCAGAGAGCATTTCGCCATAATCTATTGGTCTCTATTTCAAGGCACGTGCAGCTGGCGACACAGCTACTCCTGATTTGTGCCACAAATCGGCCGGTACATCGTGACCTGCTTACCTATCTGGGCAGACGGGTAGCACCGTTCGATTGTTCAGCGGCGATGCGCTTCCTTGAAAGCACTTCGAGGTTTTTTCGCGCGTGCTCGTTGCCGAGCTCGGCTGCTTTCCGGATCCAGCGCTCAGCCCCATCCAAATCACCACGCTTGTTCAGGAGCAACCCGAGGTTGTTCATCGCGTCGGTGTTGCCGAGCTTGACTAGCTTCCGGAACCATGGCTCAGCCCCATCCAAATCACCACGCTCGTTCATCAAAAGCACCCCGAGGTTGTTCATCGCGTCGGTGTTGCCGAGCTCGGCCGCCCTCCGCCACCACTGCTCAGCCCCATCCAAATCACCACGCTCGTTCAGGAGCACGCCGACGTCATATGTCGCGTCGGTGTTGCCGAGCTCGGCCGCCTTCCGCCACCACTGCTCAGCCCCATCCAAATCACCACGATTGTTCAAGAGGAGCCCGAGGTTTCGCGTCGCGTCGGCGTCGCCGAGCTCGGCCCCCTTCCGCCACCACTGCTCAGCCCCATCCAAATCACCACGTTCGTCTTGGAGCACCCCGAGCTGGTTCATCGCGTATTTGCTGTC
>NZ_BDBY01000473.1 GCF_001613225.1 Nocardia pseudovaccinii NBRC 100343 | reverse complement strand
CTAACCTCGATCTTTCGCCGGGCCTTCGGCCCGGCGTGGTCGGGTTCAGATTGGTTTCCGGTGGCTGATCAGCGGCCGGTGGGCAACATCGGGTAGCCCGATCAGCGGGTGGCTGCCGGGTTCCACGGGCCCGGATGGAAGCCCTTTCGATGTTGTGGGAATGGTATGTGCTGGTCAGCCGGGTTGCAGCCGGTCCAGTGCGGTCAGTAGCAGGCCGGTGCCGCGGTGATGGCGTGACAGGCGCAGGTGGACGCGGCGGGCGTGGTGCGCGATCCGGGCGGGGATCGAGAATAGTTGCAGGCGTAGTGTTTTCGGTTCCCAGCGGCGAGCAAGGTGGCTGCGCAGGCCGATGGTCTGCAGCCAGGCGGTCAGGTCCAGTGCCAGCGCGACGATCGCGACCCAGATCCGATTCGCATCGAAACCCTTGAACGGCAGGTTGCGTAGCCCGGTGTCTTTCGCGCAGCGGATGCGGTCCTCGCAGCGGGCCCGGCGGCGATGCCGTAACTCTAGGTCAGGGATCTGACCGCGGCGGGTGTTGGTGACGAACGCGGTCAACCGGAGACCGTCGACGTCGGTGAACCGCAGCTGCGCGCCGGGATGCGGGCGCTCTTTACGCACGATAAGCCGCATATCGTGTGGCCAGCCGGTCAGGTCGAGCATGTCGGTGACCTCGGCGACCCAGGCGCCTGGGCG
Organism: Nocardia pseudovaccinii NBRC 100343; assembly: GCF_001613225.1. GTDB lineage: Bacteria > Actinomycetota > Actinomycetes > Mycobacteriales > Mycobacteriaceae > Nocardia > Nocardia pseudovaccinii. The sequence goes on along the minus strand of NZ_BDBY01000473.1, from coordinate 986 downwards.
GACCTCGCCCTCGGCGTCGTAGGCGGGAGTCCACACGTTTTTCGGGATCCGGTTCACTGCCTCGACGATGATGTCGGTGAGGGTGAACCCGAGCGAGTATTGGACGTGGCGGCCGGTGCAGTAGTCGATGAAGTCGTGGGTGCCGCCGCCGGAGTCGGTGCGCACCAAGACTTTCCGGCCGATCCGGTAGCTGGGCTGCCACGGCAGCTGCGCCACGGCGGCAGCGAGGACCTTCTTGTGGTCGTCGGCGGTGTTGGCGCCGGCGTTGCCCGGGCGCAGTAACTCGGCGACCGGTTCCCCAGTGCCGTCCGGGCCGTGATCGCAGAAGGCCAGCAGCGGATGGAAGCCGAATCCTTTCTTGAACGTCGGTGCCGCACTTTCCTTTTCGGAATGCGCATCGAGCAGGGTGGCATCCAGATCGATGGTCAGCGGGTTCTCGGCGGTGATCGCGTGATCCGGCGCCTGATCACCGGCGGCCTGCCAGGCCGCCGACCGGGCGAGGGCGCGGGCAGAGGTGATGGCGGACAACGCTTTCGGTGCGTCGGCAGCCAGTATCGTGATCAGCCGCGACACTGTCGGGTCCGACGCCACCAGACCGAACACGCCCGGCTCGCCGCGCAGTAGCGCCAGATCGGCGGCGCAGTCGCCACCGACAGCGATCATCACGGCCAGATCCAGCAGAATCTTCCCCGGATCATGCACTGCCAGGGGTTTGCGCCACGGCGCCAGCACCTGGGACAACGCCCGATCCAGCCCCACTTTCACCGCAGTGCGCAGCAGTGCGACCGCCCCCGCTTGCGCCACCACACCCGAACCGTCGCCGCCAATTTTCAGCGACGGGTACCACGACGTAGACTGCCTCACCAGAAAGGTGCTCCTCGATACTGCCGATTCAACCTTAGACAAGTCGAATCATTGCAGTTCAGAGCACCTTTCGCCATTTCTGGGCCATCAGCAGCTCAACCAGCGTGATTGGCCGAGGCTAA
>NZ_BDBY01000472.1 GCF_001613225.1 Nocardia pseudovaccinii NBRC 100343 | reverse complement strand
CTGCAGGCGGCACCCGTCACTGCAGGCGGCACCTGTCATCACAGACGGCACTCGCCATCGCGGACCACGCCATCTCCGCCGACCGAACCTGTCATCGCTGATCGCACCCGTCACCGTGGCGCACACCGTCATCGCGAGCCACACCCGTCACTGCGGGCCAGACCGTCACTGCGGGCCAGACCATCACTGCAGACCCCAACCGGCACCGTGGAATGAACGCGTCATCGCGGGTCCCACCGGCGGCTGGGTGAATCTCACCTGCATACGGGGTGGCCGCCCTACGGCGCCTTTACCATCGCGGGTCATTGTCGGGTCGCGACAGCGCCGTGCCGACTCGGATGATGGGGCGATCGCACAGTTCGGGCGGCCGATGACATGGCCGGTCGCAATTCGAGGTCCAATTTTCGCGGGCGGGCGGATGTCAGGTGTCGGCGTAGGCCAATAAGCTCGGGGACATGCTCACGCTGCTGTTGTACGTGCTGATCGTCGGCTTGGTCGCCGCGGTGCTGTTCCTGCTCGCCAGTGCGGTCTTCGGGCGAGCCGAGGAACTCGGTCCGCTGCCCGAGGGAACAACGGCGACCGTGCTGCCCGCCGAAGGCATCAGCGGCGCGGATGTGCGCGCCCTGCGCTTCCAGCAGGTGGTACGTGGCTATAAGGCCGGTGAAGTCGACTGGGCGCTGACCCGGCTCGCGGCCAGAATCGATGAGTTACAACTCCAACTAGCCGAGGCGCGCGGCACCCAAACCCCGAGCGTCCAGCTTCCGAAGCAGCCGCAGCCGAGCGCACCGCACCAGCAGCCCCAGGCAGCGACTCCGCAACCGACCGGCACGATCGCCCAGTCACCGGCCCCGACCGGCCAACCCCAAGCGCCGACCGGCCAGCCCCAGGTGCCGACTGTCCCGCCGAATGGCTCGATCACCCCGCAGGCACCGACTGTCCAGCCACCTCCGGCCCCGTCGCAGCCACCCACCGACCCGCCGAACGGCACAGCGACCCAGGCGCCGATCGGACAGCCGTCAGTCGCCCCGCCGAACGGCACAGCGCCCGACACACCGATCGCACAACCATCGGTCGCCCGGCCGCAGCCACCGACAGCCCAGCAAGCCACACTCCTCGAGCCGAACGGCACGATTGATCAGCCAGCCGCGACCGGCCAGCTCCCAGCGCCGACTGTCTCGCCGAACGGCACAGCGCCCAGAGCACCAATCGCACAACCATTGGTCAACCCGCCCCAGCTGCCGTCTGCCCGGCGGATCATGCCCGTCCCGTCGAACGGCGCGATTGATCAGCCAGCCCCGACCGGCCAGCCCCAAGCGCCGACCGTCCCGCCGAGTGGCACAGCGCCCCAGGGCCCGTTCGGACAGCCATCGGTCGCCCCGCTCCAGCTGCCGACTGTCCAGCAGGCCGCGACTGTGCCGCAGAACGGGGCGATCGCCCAGCCGCCGACCATGCAGCCCTCCGTCGCCGCCCCGCAAGCTCCGACCGCGCAGCAGCTCCCGGGCGTGCAGCAAATCCCGACCGCACAGCACACCCCAAACGCGCAACAGACCCCGACCGCACAGCAAGTCCCAGTCGCACAGCAAGTCCCAGTCGCACAGCAAGTCCCAGTCGCACAGCAAGTCCCAACCGCACAGCACGGCCCAACCGCACAGCACGGCCCAACCGCACAGCACGGCCCAACCGCACAG
>NZ_BDBY01000471.1 GCF_001613225.1 Nocardia pseudovaccinii NBRC 100343 | reverse complement strand
ACCGTTCGCCCGACCTCGGGAGGAGCACCATTCCGCGATGACGATGACGACGAGCGATACCTACGAGCGCCGCTCGTACGGGCTGTGGCAGAAGCCGCGCAGCGCAGGCCTTTTCGGTCTGCGCTGGGAAGAGACCGTCATCGGCTTCGTCGTCGTGATCACGGCCCTGATCTGCGCCATGGTCGGTGGCTTCAAATGGGGTCTGATCGTGGGCGGCACCGGCGTTGTCGTGATGGTTCCACTGGTGTGGCGGACAGGGGGCCGCTCCGGATACGAGAACGGATTGATGATGTTCAACTGGATGCGCTCCCGCAACCGCGGTGAGCACGTGTATCGCGGCGGCCGGTTCTCGCGGATTCCGGGCGGTGTCACGCGGCTACCCGGTCTGCTCGCGCCCTCGAAGCTCTACGAGGGCATCGACGCGGGCGGCTACAGCTTCGGCATGATCCACCTACCGCAATTCGCCCAGTACACAGTGGTTTTGCGGGCTTGGCCGCAGGGGCACGAGGCCGTGGACCAGCCGGTCATCGATCGCTGGGTCTCGGCCTGGGGTACGTTTCTCGCCTCGGTCGGCCAGACCAGTGACATCGTCGCTGTCGTCCCGGTGATCGATACCGTGCCCGAGACGGGTAACCGGCTGCTCACCGAGGTCTCCACTATCACCCGTCCGGAAGCGCCGGAGCTGGCGCAGCAGGTGATGTACGAACTCGCCACCGAGTTGCCGCAGGAACGGGTGCAGCTGCTGCCGCGCGTTGCGATCACCTTCAAGGCGACCACCGCCGAGCGCCGCAAGAATCCGGCCGAGGAGGCCGTCGAGATCGGGCGCAGACTCCCCGGAATCTGTGCCGCGCTGGCCGAGGCGGGTGTGCGCGCTCAGCCGATGTCGGCCGATGAGGTCATCTCGTTCATCCGGCGCAGCTACGATCCTGCCTCGCAGGCCGATCTCGAGGTCGCCGCGGGCGAACCCGAAGGGCACGGGCTGGATTGGGCCGATGCCGGACCGGTATCACACGACGAGAAGTGGGATCATCTGGTGCACGACGGTGGCCGTTCGGTCACCTGGGAGATGGACGCGGCACCCGAGGGCGCGGTGGACGAGCGAGTGCTGCAACGGCTGCTCGCGCCGAATCCCGAAGTGCCGCGTAAGCGCATCGCCATCGTGTACCGTCCGCATTCGGCCGCCGACGCCGCCGAAATCGTCGACGACGATTTCAAGAACGCGCTGGTGGCCCAGCAGAGTGAACGCGGTGTCGTCTCGGCGGCCGCGACCCTGCGGGTGGGCGCCACCCAGCAGGCCCGTGAGGAACAAGCCCGGGGTCACGGTGTGACCCGCTTCGGTGCGCTGGTGACCATCACCGAGCCGCTGCGCGGTGATCTGCCGCGCATCGAAGCCATTACCCGCGACCTGTCCACGCAGGCGCGGTTGAAGATCCGGCGGTGCTACCGCTACCAGGCGGCGGCCTTCGCGGCCTCGCTCGGTTGCGGGGTGATCCTGCCGGAACACGCGACAATTCCGAAAGCCTTGGCGGGGTGAGCATTACATGGCACGTGAGTACGAGCCACCCGTGCGCGAACGGGACGAGGCGCCGGTGCGGCGCAGGCGGCGTCCCGAGGACGCGGCATGGGAGCGGCCCGC
>NZ_BDBY01000470.1 GCF_001613225.1 Nocardia pseudovaccinii NBRC 100343 | reverse complement strand
TGCTCAACACCCTCGCGCGCCGTCCACCTTTGCTCGGCGAATCCATAAGCAGCGCGCGAGCTCACGCGTGGCGCACGAACCGACGTACAGGCGCGCAAACTCATACGCAGCGGCAAAAACCGGTGCGCGGCGAGTGAATTCATGCGCCGCAGGCGAACTCGCGCGCGAGGGGGTTGCTAGAAGAGGCGGAATTCGTTGCTCTCGGTGCCGCGCAGAGCGTCGTAATCGAGGGTCAGGCAGCGGATGCCGCGGTCCTCGGCGAGGGTGCGGGCTTGGGGCTTGATCTGTTGGGCGGCGAAGACACCGGCGACCGGGGCAAGGAGCGGGTCCCGGTTCAGGAGTTCGAGGTAGCGGGTGAGCTGTTCGACGCCGTCGATTTCACCACGCCGCTTGATCTCGACGGCCACGGTTGAACCGTCGGCATCCCGGCAGAGCAGGTCGACCGGACCGATGGCGGTCATGTACTCGCGGCGGATCAGTGTGTAGCCAGGGCCGAGGGTCTGCACGTGTTCGGCGAGCAGCTCCTGAAGATGGGCCTCCACACCGTCTTTCACCAGACCGGGGTCCACACCCAGCTCGTGCGCGGAGTCGTGCTCGATGTCCTCGATGGTGATGCGCAGTTCCTCACCCGCCTTATTGGTAACCACCCAGAAGGCCTTCGCCCCCTCGGGCACCGCATCACCGTCGCGCTCCTCCAGCCAGCACGGTGGGCTCATCCAGTTCAGCGGCTTGTACGAGCCGCCATCGGAATGCACGAGGACCGATCCGTCCGCTTTGATCAGCAACAATCGGCGGGCCATCGCGAGATGGGCGGTGAGTCGCCCTACGTAGTCGACCTGACAGCGAGCAATCACTAGGCGCACCCAAGCACTGTAGGTGAACGCCCGGCCCGGCCCAGCGTCACCCCTGCAGCGTCGGCGGTCAGCCCATGAGCAGAATCGCCGCGAGGAACGCGCTCACGGCGAGCAAACCGGATTCGATCCGGGTGAGCCGCCGGGTAGATGCCGCTTTCGCGCGCAGCATACCGAAGCCGACCCCGGTTCCGATACAGAAGGCCAGCAGGTGACCGACATTGGTGAAGGTCTGTTCGATCAGCACGCCCTCGGCCGCGACGATAAACCACACCGTCGACCAAGCGATTCGCCAGCGATGCGGAATGGCGACCACAATCGCCCCGACCAACGCCATAGCGCCGTAACTCACGCCGACGTCCTGTGCCCAGCGGATGCTCGCGGGCAACCAATCGGCCTCGATCGCGATCCAGAGACCGGCCGCGACAAGGAGCGTGGCACCGATATGTCCAGCCAGGAACACCCGCACCATATGGACCGCGCCGAAGCGCAGTTCGGCAAGTGCGAGCAGACAACCGAGCAACGGAATCAGCACCCAGGCGGCACTGACATCGCCGATCACCAGCGCGCTCGAGAGCACGGTGCCCACCCGGCCATTCAGCAGATTGTGCAGATTCGTGCTCGCGTGCAGCACCACCCGCGCCTGCGAGGTCTCACTCATCGCGGAGAAGACAGCGGTGACAGCGACAAGAGCCACCAGATATCCGAACGTCGCCGGGAGTCTCAGCTGCCACCAGCGCGAGCGAAGCGGTCTGAGGGGATCGACCGGCGCGCGGTCGGCGGTTGTCGTCGCTGCGACCATCAACACCTCCATGCGCATCGACCGCTCCTATCGAGCATGCCGACGCTGATTACTACTTACTGTTACTCTCCATGATGAACGCCGGAGCGCCGCATAGGGTGACTGTTCCCTGTGAGATTGCTCCGAAACCTCGTGGTGTACAGCACACAAAGAATATATGAAAGC
>NZ_BDBY01000469.1 GCF_001613225.1 Nocardia pseudovaccinii NBRC 100343 | reverse complement strand
GAACGACAGTCGGCGGCACCGTCGGACAGTGGATTCAGCAGGCGCTGCAGGTGCTGCAGCAGATGGGGTACGACATCAGCAAGATCGACCCCGAAGCCATCGCGATCATCATTCAGAACGAATCCAGTGGTAATCCGAACGCCATGAACCTGACGGACAGCAACGCCGACAACGGGACTCCGTCGATCGGCTTGATGCAGACCATCGGGCCGACCTTCAATCAGTGGGCAGTGCAGGGGCACACCAATATTCGCAACCCCGTCGACAACATCATCGCTGGCGTCCGCTATGCCATCAATCGGTACGGATCGGTACAGAACGTGCCGGGTGTCGTCGCGGTCCGCAACGGTCGAGCGTACGAGCCGTACTGATGCCACCGGATCGGGAAGTGCCGGAACCGAGTGTCGACGATGCCCGGGACGCCCGCGCTGGGATCACAACGTCCGAGCCGCGCCGCAACCCTGCCGCCCCGGCCCGGGGCGGTCTGGTGCGCATGCCGCCGTTGCAGTCGGCCGGTGCGGCTACCGCCGCCACCTCTAGTTCGGCAGCCGCCGCAGTGCGCGGCCAATCGACGAGTCCTGTGTCCGGATTATCCACTCCGACAAGCACTTCGGCCGTCGGCGGCGGATCGGACCTGGCTGCCGCCGCAGCCGGTGCCGGTCCGTTGGCGGCCGCGGCGATGGGCGCGCTCGCATCGATCTCGGCCCAATATGGTGACGGCATGCCAACGTCCAGCACCGGCCAGCCGAATGCGCCGCCGCTGGTCGGCAATGGAGCGCCCACCGGACCGGTGCGCTGGGATGGCGCTTTCGGTTCCCAGTATTCGGCCAGCAGTCAGAACAGGTCCCAACAGAACGACGCGCTGGGCAACCTGAACGCCGAACTCGGTCGAATTCTCGGCGGTGCCGCCGCCGACACCATCCAGGGGCGGGCGGCGATCGCCTCGATCATCGCCGAGGCCGATGCCGCGTTGACCGCGCTCGGTGCGGTCGGAAATTCCGCAGCGACCCAGCGTCAGGTGATGGTCGCACTCGGTGATGCCCTGCAGCGGGCCGGAGCGGTGCTCGGGAACGGGCAGTCGGCCGCGGCCGTCTCGGCCGAACAGGTTGCCGCACTGGCCAATCGGTACGTCCAGGACTCCGGGCGATCCAGACCGCAGGTATATTCGCGCGCCGCCAGCGGCGGGCCGCCGAGCGCGCAGCCCAGTGGTGAAGTGGGGCAATGGATCAACTCGGCCCTGCAGATCCTGCGCCAGAACGGCTATGACGTCAGCCAGATCAATCCCGCCGATATCGCGGCGATCATCCAGCACGAATCCGCGGGCAATCCACACGCCATCAATGGCTGGGACAGTAATGCCGCGGCCGGACATCCCTCCAAAGGGCTGATGCAGACCATCGATTCCACCTTCAATGCTCACGCCCTACCCGGACATCGCGATATCTGGAATCCCGTCGACAACATCATCGCCGGGGTGCGATACGCGATCGATCGCTACGGCTCGGTGGCCAATGTGCCCGGCATCGTGAAGTTGCACCACGGCGGCGCGTATGTGGGCTACTGAAGCCGCGGTGGATTCGGATCAGCTCCACCGACTGGCGTGATAGCTGCTCGGGAGATTGATCACGCGGACATTCAGACCGGTGCGCGGCGCTTCGACGCATTGCCCGTTGCCGATATACATCATGACGTGGCCCGGGTTGCCGTTGTTGAATTCGGAATCCGGGAAGATCAGATCACCGGGACGGATGTCGGCGGGGTTGACCTTGGGGAGCTGACGGTACTGGTCCGCGGCCACTCGTGGAATATTGACTCCGGCGGCCCTGGCCGCATATTGCATGAGTCCGGAGCAGTCGAACGAATTGGGACCTTCCGCGCCCCACACATACGGATCGCCCTGCTGGGCCATCGCCACGGAAACGGCCTGCTGTGCCGCCG
>NZ_BDBY01000468.1 GCF_001613225.1 Nocardia pseudovaccinii NBRC 100343 | reverse complement strand
CCATTGGTAGTCAGGGGCGCGGTGCCCGAAAGCAGGCCCGTTTCCCCATCCCCCTTTCAATTCCGTGCGTGCGGTTTTCCCGCACACGGCTTACCGATGATCTTCTTGACATGGTTACGCTGCCTTCGGGTAACGGATGGTGCCGCGCAGCCGGTGCGGGCCGTGCCCGTTGAACCACTGTTCGTTCCACTGCAGTACTTGACCAGTACGCAGGTTGCGGCCTCGCTTCTTGATCAGAAGCCGTCGTAACCGCCACACTATGTACCGGTCCATCGCTCGGAACTTCTCCGCGGCGTTGCCGGTGCGAAAGTAGTTGCCCCAACCGCGCAGGATCGAAGTCAGTTCCGCGATGATGACGCGGATGTCCGTTCCCACCCGGTTGCTACCGGTCCGGGCACAGACCTTCTCCCTGAGTCTCTTCATTGCCCGCTGCGAGGGCCACCGGTTCAGGTAGTAGCGGACAATCCGCCGCTGCTCCCACAACCGCCCTGACATTCGAGCCCTGAAATGACATCCGAGGAAGTCCAGACCCTCCCGGCCCTGCCGAAGATCAACTACCTTCGTTTTATCCGGATGCAGCCGCAACCCCAACGACGCCAGGATCTCTCCCACCGCCTCGAGAGCCGTATTCGCCTGTGCCACACTGCGACACAGCACCACACCGTCGTCGGCGTAACGCACCAGCTCACCCACCCCACGGGTGGACAGCTCGGTATCGAGCACGTGCAGGAAAATGTTGGCCATCAGCGGTGAAATACAACCGCCTTGTGGCGTGCCAGCGACCGTCCGCTCGACCGCACCATCGACCATCACCCCCGCTTGCAGCCACAAACGCAGCAGTTTGAGCACCCGCCGGTCCGAGACCCGCCGACTCACCTCGGTGAGCAACCGCTCATGATCGATCTCGCCGAAGAAGTTGGCGATATCGAACTCGACCACGAATTGATGACCCACGATGAACCCGGTCCGCAAACGTTCCTTGGCCATCACCGCCGACCGCTTCGGCCGGAACCCATAGGAGCACGGCAGAAAATCCGCCTCCCAGATCGGTTCCAGCACAAGCTTGGCCGCCGTTTGAGCCACCCTGTCCCGCACCGTCGGAATCCCCAAAGGCCGCTTACCGCCCTGTGGTTTCGGGATCTCCACCCGACGCGCAGGCGCCGGGCGATACACGCCCTCGCGAAGATCACGACGCAACTCACGCAACATGCGGTCCACGCCGTACTCCTCGACAGCAACCAAGGTCACACGATCGACCCCGGCCGCACCCTTGTTGCGACGTACCCGTTCCCACGCCTCCCACAGGACGTCACCCCTGCAGATCCGGTCATACAGAGCATGGAAACGCCGACCCTCAGACTGCTTGGCCGCAGTCCATAGCGTGCGCTGCAGTTCTCGCACTTTCACCGGCGACGCCCGCAACGGCTCATCACCGGCTACGGCAAGGGATCCCTTGCCAGGGTAGTTGGACCGAGTCACCCCGGTCATGCCCTCACACTTACCTGCTTCGCACACATGATCAAAGTGCGGGCCCTTCCCTCCCGACGCGTTATGTTGCACGCCGATCACCGGTACTACGCCCCGCTCGGACTCCCGCTGCCCTCCAAGAGATTTCACCATCGGCTTATACGCTTGGTCTTTGCCCGACGAAGGCCAGGCAGACGGGTCTCTCCTGTTCCGAACCAGACTGTGCGTACGTGCCACCACCCGTACCCCGAGAGGACCCGACAAGCTGACCCCGGTACAGAGCTCGCCGGACATGGCCTTCGCCGTGATATGAGCGGCTCGGCTCCTCCGTTGTGAGTATGACGAGGCTGCAGTGTTCGCTTTACGCTGCGGCCCGCACGCTTGCTCCCTCCAAAGAGGCTCTCGACACCCCGCTCAGCACGCCACCTCTCGACGACGTACCGGGGCCTGCTACCCGGCACACCGGTGCCTACCGGGACGGGACTCGCACCCGCTAGCCTGGTCCAACTTTCAGGACGCAACATAT
>NZ_BDBY01000467.1 GCF_001613225.1 Nocardia pseudovaccinii NBRC 100343 | reverse complement strand
CACACCCATTACGCGCACCGCAGTCTTTGATGTCGGCTGGACATCGATCACGGTGTCCGAGAACGAGGTCACCCCTGTGGCGTGGGCGGATCTCGGTGAGCAGGTCCCGCAGGTGGTGTTGCTGGACTGCCCGGCGGGTAATGATCCTGCCACGGTTCGTGCCGCTACTCATGGTGTGTTGCAGGTGCTGCAGTCCTGGTTTGCCGAGCCTCGGTTGGGTGATTCGGTGCTGGTGGTTCGGACTGGTGGTGCGGTATCGGTTGCCGGGGAGGATATTTCGAATCTGGCCGGTGCCGCTGTCGGCGGCCTCGTTCGGGCCGCACAGGCCGAGGGCGTCGGTCGGATCATGTTGGTGGACACCGACTCCGAGCTCGACGGTCTGCTGGGCGGGATTCTGGCGTCAGAGGAACCGCAGGTGGCGGTGCGTGATGGGCAGGTGTACAGAGCACGACTCGGGCGAGTCGTCTCGACCACCGCTCCGGCGCCCGGTTCCTTCGATCCGGGCGACACGGTTCTGATCACCGGTGCCAGCGGCTACCTCGGTGGGCTGTTCGCGCGGCACCTGGTGAAAACCCATGGCGCACGCCATCTGTTGTTGCTCAGCCGACGCGGTGAATCCGGCCCCGGCGCAACGGCATTGCGGGAAGAGTTGCAGCAGCTCGGTGCCGAGGTCGAGTTCATTGCATGCGATGTCGCCGACCGCGGCGCGCTGGCCGAGGTGCTGGCCAGTGTTCCTGCCGCACAACCGCTTACGGGCGTCTTCCACCTCGCCGGTGTGCTCGACGACGGTGCGATCGCGTCGCTGAGTCCGCAGCGGTTGGACGCGGTGCTGGCCCCGAAGGTCGACGCCGCGCTACATCTGCACGAGCTGACCGCCGACCTGCCGTTGAAGGCGTTCGTGCTGTTCAGCTCGGTCGCCGGTGCGTTCGGTAGCCCCGGCCAGGGCAACTACGCCGCGGCCAACGCCTGCCTCGACGCGCTGGCCGCGCACCGTAGGGCAGCCGGGCTGCCCGGTATATCTCTGGCCTGGGGTCTGTGGAGCACGGACGGGGGTATGGCCGCGGAGCTCAGCGACGTCGACCGGCGCCGGATGTCCCGGTCGGGCCTGCTGCCGCTGTCGGCGGACCAGGGTCTCGCCCTGTTCGACGCCGCGACGGGAATGGACACGGCGGCCCTCGTCCTCGCCCGGGTGGATCTCGATGCCATGCGCTCTGCGGGATTCACCGCGCCCGCACTGTTTTCCGCACTGATCCCACAGCGCCGCAGAGCAGTCTCGGGCGCGTCCGCCGCGCTGCGTGCTCGGCTGTCGAGCACTCCCGTCAGCGAGCGTTTCGATGTGCTGCTGGAGATCGTGCGCGGTCAGATCGCCACCGTCCTCGGCCACGAGAACACGAACGCGGTGGCAGCGGACCGGGCCTTCAACGAGCTGGGTTTCGATTCGATCACCGCTGTCGAATTCCGAAATGCGCTGAAGGCGGCCACCGGTCTCTCATTGCCCGCGACCTTGGTGTTCGACTACCCCACGCCGCAGGCTTTGGCGCGGTATCTGGCCGACGAGTTCGCCGGGACCAGCCGCGATGTCGAGGTTACCGCCGTCCGGGCGGTCGACGGCGACCCGATCGCCGTGGTCGGCATGGCCTGCCGTTACCCCGGAGGGGTGAGGTCCCCGGAAGATCTCTGGGAACTCGTGCACACCGGCCGGGACGCGGTATCGACCTTCCCGGTCGACCGCGGCTGGGACCTCAACGGCATCTACGATCCGGAACCCGGCCGCGCGGGCAGGTCCTACACCCGAGAGGGCGGATTCCTGCACACGGCTGCCGATTTCGACGCGGACTTCTTCGGGATCGGTCCCAACGAAGCCGTGATGACCGATCCGCAGCAGCGGCAACTGCTGGAAACCACATGGGAGGCGTTGGAGCGCGCAGGTGTGGATCCGGCGGTGCTGCGCGGTAGTTCGACCGGTGTCTTCACCGGCGTGATGTACCACGACTACGCCCAGGGGACCGGTAACAGCGCCGCAGGCAGCCTGGTGTCCGGTCGCATCGCCTACACCCTCGGGTTGGAGGGCCCGGCCGTGTCGGTGGATACGGCGTGCTCATCGTCTTTGGTGACAATGCATTTGGCGGCGCAGTCGCTGCGGTCGGGGGAGTGCGATCTGGCGTTGGCCGGTGGCGTGACGGTGATGGCGACCCCGGAAACTCTGGT
>NZ_BDBY01000466.1 GCF_001613225.1 Nocardia pseudovaccinii NBRC 100343 | reverse complement strand
CACACCCATTACGCGCACCGCAGTCTTCGATGTCCGCTGGACACCGATCACGGTGTCCGAGAACGAGATCGCCACCGTTTCCTGGGCAGATCTCGGTGACCTGGGTGACCAGTTGCCACCGGCGGTGGTGCTGGACTGCCCGGCGGGCAACGATCCCGCCACCGTTCGTGCCGCTACTCATGGTGTGCTGGAGGCACTGCAGTCCTGGTTGGCCGAGCCTCGGTTCAGCGAGTCGGTGCTGGTGGTTCGGACCGGTGGTGCGGTATCGGTTGCCGGGGAGGATATTTCGAATTTGGCCGGTGCCGCTGTCGGCGGCCTGGTTCGGGCCGCACAGACGGAGCATCCTGGCCGGATCGTGCTGATCGACAGCGATTCCGGAATAGACGCTCTGCTGGGTGGGATTCTGGCTGCCGAGGAACCGCAGGTGGCCATCCGCGATGGGCAGGTACACGTCGCGCGACTCGGCCGGGTCGTCTCTACCGACGCTCCGGCGACCGGATCGTTCGGTTCGGGCGACACGGTTATGATCACCGGTGCCAGTGGCTATCTCGGTGGGTTGTTCGCCCGGCATCTGGTGGCCGCGCGTGGTGTTCGCCGTCTGTTGCTGCTGAGTCGTCGCGGTGAATCCGGCCCCGGCGCAACGGCATTGCGGGAAGAGTTGCGGCAGCTCGGTGCCGAGGTCGAGTTCGTCGCGTGTGACGTCACCGATCGTGCCGCGCTGGCGCAGGTGCTGGTCGGTGTCCCTGCCGACCACCCGCTGACCGGTGTGTTCCACATGGCCGGTGTGCTCGATGACGGTGCGATCGCCTCGCTGACTCCGGCCCGCATGGACGCGGTGTTCGGGCCGAAGGTCGATGCCGCCCTGCACCTGCACGAGCTGACCGCCGAGCTGCCGTTGCAGGCGTTCGTCGTGTTCAGTTCGGCGGCCGGTGCATTCGGCAATGCGGGTCAGGGCAACTACGCCGCGGCCAACGCCTGCCTGGACGCACTGGCGGCGCACCGCAGGGCAGCCGGGCTCCCCGGCACCTCGCTGGCCTGGGGGCTGTGGAGTATGGACGGCGGTATGGCGGCGGAGCTCGGTGACACCGAGCGGCGCAGGATGTCCCGGTCGGGCATGCTGCCGCTGTCGCAGGAGCAGGGGCTGGCGCTGTTCGATGCGGCGACCGGGCTGGACACGGCGGCCCCCGTCCTCGCCCGCTTGGATCTCGATGCCATGCGTGGCGCGGGATCCGCAGTGCCCGTGCTGCTTTCCGGGCTGGTCCCGCAGCGGCGGAAGGCGGCCTCGGGTGCGTCGGCGGCGCTGCGTGCACGGTTGGCGAGCACACCCGACGGTGAACGCCTCGGCGTGCTGGTAGAGATCGTTCGTGGTCAGGTCGCGACAATTCTGGGGCATCGGAATGCGAATGTGATCGCACCCGATCGGCCCTTCAGCGAGCTGGGCTTCGATTCGCTCTCTGCTGTCGAATTCAGGAATGCCCTCGCGACCGCGACCGGTCTGCGGTTGCCAGCGACCGCGGTGTTCGACTATCCGTCACCGCAGGCGCTGGCCGAATATCTCGCTGGCCAGTTCGGCGGCCATCGGGACTCGGAACCGGCAACGGAGCTGTCGGAGAACAGCATTCGCAACGCCCTCCAGACGATCCCGCTCGCCCGTCTCCGCGACGCGGGCCTGCTGGACGCCCTCATGAAGCTCACGAACGGGCAGGACAGCCAGGACGACACCGATCAGACCGTCACGGATGAGTCGATCGACGAGCTCGATATCGACGGCTTGATCGACCTGGCCTACAACAACTCCTCCGAGGACTGAAGGACCGATTGATGACCAAGCCCGACGACAACACTCAGAAGCTGGCTCAGGCCCTCCGTGTCTCGCTCAAGGAGACCGAGCGGTTGCGTGCCCGCAACCGCAAGCTCGAGTCGTCGCTTCGTGAGCCGATTGCGATCGTGGGTATGGCGTGCCGGTATCCGGGCGGGGTGGGTTCGCCGGAGGAGCTGTGGAACCTGGTTTCGGCCGGGACGGACGCGGCGTCGGAGTTCCCGGCGAATCGCGGCTGGGACACCGAGCGCTTGTACGACCCGACCGGTGCGACGCCGAACTCCGCATATACGCGTGAGGGCGGTTTTCTGCATGCCGCGGGTGAATTCGATCCGGCGTTCTTCAATATCAGCCCGAATGAGGCCGCGCTGATGGATCCGCAGCAGTTTCTGCTGTTGGAGACTTCG
>NZ_BDBY01000465.1 GCF_001613225.1 Nocardia pseudovaccinii NBRC 100343 | reverse complement strand
CCGCGAACAAGCTAGCGCCCACGCCGAGGACCGCGAGGCCGGTCAGCACCGAAACGAGCGGAAGCGACAGCCCGACAATCACGCAACCCGCCGCGCCGACGAGCGGCACCCAGCGTGGCGGACGATCCCCGGTCAACGTCGCCGCCGATACATTGGCGATCAGGTAGTACACCAGCACCGTGAACGACGAAAACCCGATGGCCGCACGCAAATCGAAGGTCCCCGCGATGACGGCCACCACCGCCCCGACGGCCAGCTCCGCCCGATGCGGCACACCGAATCGCACATGCACGGCGGCCAGTGAACCCGGCAGATATCTGTCGCGTGCCATCGCAAGCACCGTGCGCGAAACCCCGAGTATCAGCGCGAGCAGCGATCCGGCGGCCGCGAGCACCGCACCGACTCGGACCACCGGGGCCAGCCCGGACACCCCGGCCGTCGAGACCACCCGGGCCAGTGGATCGATCGCATGCGCGAGGCCCGCAGACCCGAGTGCCTCCAACGCGGCCACTGCCACCAGCGCATAGACCGTCAGCGCGATCCCGAGCGCGATCATGATGGCCCGTGGAATCGTGCGTTGCGGGTCGCGCACCTCCTCGCCGAGGGTGGCGATGCGGGCATATCCCGCGAAGGCGAAGAACAGCAATCCCGCGGCCTGTAGGACTCCGCGCGGTCCGATTCGGTCCGGCAGAGTCGTTGCGGCGGAATGGCTTCCGGACAAACCGACCGCGACAACCAGCACCAGCACGGCCAGTACCACCGCCACGATGATCCGGGTGGCCAGCGCCGATTTCTGCACGCCGGTGTAGTTGATCGCGGTGATCGCGACAACCGCCGCGACCGCGACGACCCGCGAATGTTCCGGCCACGCATATCCGCCCACTGTCAGTGCCATCGCCGCACACGATGCGGTCTTACCCGCGACGAATCCCCACCCGGCCAGATATCCCCAGAACGCACCCAGACGCTCGCGTCCATACACATACGTCCCGCCCGATACCGGATACCGCGCCGCCAGCCGCGCCGAGGACGTCGCATTGCAGTAAGCGAGCAGTACGGCCACAGCCAGGGCGAGCAGCAGCCAACTGCCCGCCGCGCCCGCCGCGGGAGTAAGTGCGGCGAAGATACCGGCGCCGACCATGGACCCGAGCCCGATGACCACCGAGTCGGTGAGTCCGAGCCTGCGTCGCAGCGCGTCGCCGTGCGTTGCCATGGCTGCATCATCGACCACATCGCGGTCGACCACGAGCCGAGCCGCTGGCGGAAATACAAAACGCCGCCAGGTTGGTAAACCTGGCGGCGCTGAGTCGCCGGACGCCACGCCAACGTCACGACTCTAAGTGCCGACGTCCCACAAGCGCCTCTCGGCGAGTGGTCGCTCGTAGCGACGAATGGGGTGAGGCCCGGGGCTGTCCGGACGCCGACAGGGGTGATCAACGGTCCGCCGTCCGGATCTATTCCATGACCTGCGATGTGATGCGCACAACGCAAATCACCTGGCCCGATCTGCCGCGATGCGCACTGTCGAGATTGGTCCCGAGAAATTCCCAGCTGCGGTGCAGCGTGGACCTGCCTGTACAGCACGGACGCATACTGCGGCCGACCATGAAACCCACCGATTGGTATCTATTGGACTGCCCGAAGTTGCTCGGACGAGCCCAGCAGGAGCTGGTGCCCGACCCGTGCCATCACGGCTGAAGCCGACGTCTTCGCACTCGAGACCGGATATTCACCGGCGGACTGCGGGCGGCACGCCGCCGCACCGCGCCACCCGGCGACCGTGATCAGATGCGGCATGGCCGCTCGACGGGCAGGTCCCTGGCACTGGAGGCTATCCGCGGGTGGTGGTTCGGGTCGGCACGGACTCGCGTACCGCAATCTAAAGCCGCGTCCAGCTAACTTCTGAGGTAATCGAGATCCGTCGAGCTCAGCCATACGGCGGTGCCGCTGGGCGTGTCGTGCCGCATTTCGACTGCACTCGGTGAGCAGACCGGACTGGACTGGATAGCGCGGCAACCTATCTGGACGGGGCACTAGAATCAACGAGCTCATGAGGTGAACAGGGGGATCGGTGTGTCCGATGATCTGGTGCTGACCGAAATGCTGGCGGCGTTGGAGCGCAGTCCGGAGGTGCTCGCGCTGCGGGTGCGGGTCATCGAGTTGCTGATCGATCGTGGCCGCCATGCCGAGGCGCTGGCCCAGTGTGCGACCGCGCTCGGTCAGGAACCGGGACATGCTCGAGTGCTGGAGTTGTTGCAGCACTGCACGATTGCGCTCGCAAGTGGCGCGATGCCCCCCGCTGCACGGACCCTACCGAGGCTGAGCCCGCCGTTACCGAGCGAGCCGACGCTGAGTCAGCCGTCGCTGAGCGAGTCGTCGCTGAGCCCGCTG
>NZ_BDBY01000464.1 GCF_001613225.1 Nocardia pseudovaccinii NBRC 100343 | reverse complement strand
GCGCTGTCCTCGCAGGCCAATGTCTCCGGGTACAAGGCTGTGCTGTTGGCGGCGTCGGAATCGACGCGGTTCTTCCCGATGCTGACCACTGCGGCGGGCACGGTGAAGCCCGCGACCGTGCTGGTGCTCGGTGTGGGTGTCGCGGGTCTGCAGGCGCTGGCGACGGCGAAGCGTCTTGGTGGGCGGACCACCGGCTACGACGTGCGCCCGGAGGTCGCTGATCAGGTGCGTTCAGTGGGTGCGCAGTGGCTGGATCTGGGGATCGATGCCGCGGGTGAGGGTGGTTATGCCCGTGAGCTCACCGACGAGGAGAAGGCGACCCAGCAGCAGGCGTTGGAGGATGCGATCAAGGGCTTCGACGTGGTGATCACCACCGCGCTCGTGCCCGGGCGTCCCGCGCCCCGCTTGGTCACCGCGGCGGCGGTGGAGGGTATGAAGCCGGGCAGTGTGATTGTGGATCTGGCTGGTGAGACCGGCGGCAACTGCGAGTTGACCGAACCGGGTGAGGTCGTGGTCAAGCATGAGGTGACGATCGCTTCGCCGTTGAACCTGCCCGCGACGATGCCCGAGCATGCCTCGGAGTTGTACTCGAAAAATATTGCGGCGCTGTTGGAGCTGATGTTGGTCGATGGGAAGCTCTCGCCCGACTTCAACGACCAGGTGCTCGCGGACTCCTGTGTTACTCGTGAGGTGGAAGCCTGATGTACACCGAACTGCTAGCGAATATCGCGATCCTGGTGTTGTCCGGGTTCGTTGGGTTCGCGGTCATCTCCAAGGTGCCTAATACGCTGCATACGCCACTCATGTCGGGTACCAACGCTATTCACGGCATCGTGGTTTTGGGTGCGCTGGTCACTCTCGGCAATGTCGAGGATCCCTCGATCCTGACCCAGATCATTCTGTTCGTCGCGGTCGTGTTCGGAACCCTGAACGTCATCGGTGGTTTCGTGGTGACCGACCGGATGCTGGGGATGTTCAAGGGTAAGAAGGCCGCATCGGTGAAGGCTGCCACCGCGGAGCGGGCAGAGGGAGCAGCGTGATGCATACCTTCGACAATGTGACCTATCTGGTCAACGGGCTCTACATCATCGCCTTCGGTATGTTCATCTACGGTCTGATGGGGTTGACCGGGCCGAAGACCGCGGTGCGTGGCAACCTGATCGCCGCGGCGGGCATGGTGATCGCCGTGGTGGCGACCCTGGTCTCTATCCGCCACACTTCCAACTGGATCCTGATCGTGGCCGGGCTCGTGGTGGGTGTGGTGCTGGGTGTGCCGCCCGCGAAGTACACGAAGATGACCGCGATGCCGCAGTTGGTGGCCGCGTTCAATGGTGTCGGTGGTGGCACGGTCGCGTTGATCGCGTGGTCGGAATTCATCAACTCGCAGGGTTTTTCGCACTTCGACGAGGAACCGACGATCCATATTGTGATCGGGTCTTTGTTCGCGGCGATCATCGGTTCGGTGTCGTTCTGGGGCTCGCTGATCGCGTTCGGCAAACTGCAGGAAATCCTGCCCGGGCGCCCGATCGGGGTCGGCAAGCTCCAGCAGCCGCTGAACCTGCTGTTGCTGCTCGGCGCGATCGCCGCCGCCGTGGTGATCGGTATCGGCGCCACGGGTGACGGTGTGCCGCAGTATTGGATGATCGCGGTACTGGTACTCGCCGGTGTGCTCGGGTTGATGGTGGTGCTGCCGATCGGTGGCGCGGATATGCCGGTGGTTATCTCGCTGTTGAACGCGTTGACCGGTTTGTCGGCGGCCGCGGCGGGTTTGGCGCTGAACAACACCGCGATGATCGTGGCGGGCATGATCGTCGGCGCGTCCGGCACGATCCTGACCAATTTGATGGCCAAGGCGATGAACCGTTCGATCCCCGCGATCGTCGCGGGTGGATTCGGTGGCGGCGGCACCGCACCGGGTGGGTCCGGTGGTGAGCAGAAGCAGGCCAAGGCCACCAGCGCCGCGGATGCCGCGATCCAGATGGCCTATGCCAACCAGGTGATCGTGGTGCCCGGCTACGGTATGGCCGTGGCCCAGGCTCAGCACGCGGTCAAGGAAATGGCGTCGTTGTTGGAGGCCAAGGGTGTGGAGGTCAAATACGCCATCCACCCGGTCGCGGGTCGTATGCCCGGGCATATGAACGTGCTGCTGGCCGAGGCCGAGGTGTCCTATGACGCGCTCAAGGAAATGGACGACATCAACGGTGAATTCTCGCGCACCGATGTGGCTTTGGTGATCGGCGCCAACGACGTCACCAACCCCGCCGCCCGTGAGGACGCCTCATCCCCGATCTACGGCATGCCGGTGCTCAACGTCGACCAGGCCAAGAGCGTGATCGTGTTGAAGCGGTCCATGAACAGTGGTTTCGCCGGTATCGACAACCCCCTGTTCTACGCCGACCACACCTCGATGCTCTTCGGCGACGCGAAGAAATCCGTCGGTGCGGTCACCGAGGAACT
>NZ_BDBY01000463.1 GCF_001613225.1 Nocardia pseudovaccinii NBRC 100343 | reverse complement strand
GTCAACGGTCATCGGGAACGCCGGGCGGGTGGACCTGAGGGGTCCGGCTGGGCGGACAGCAGATCTCCGGGCTGATGGACATCAGTTCTCCGGGTGAGTGTTCAGGCCAAGGGCATCACTCCTTTGCCGGCGAGGGCTTCGGCGAGGCGGTGTGAATCACCTTTTGTCAGTACGAGATGCGCGTGATGAAGGAGCCGATCCACTGCCGCGGTGGCCAAGGTTTTGGGCATGATGGTGTCGAATCCGGACGGGTGAATATTGCTGGTCACCGCGATGGAACGCCGCTCATATGCGGCATCGATCACGCGGTAGAACGCCTCGGCGGCCTCCGGACCCACCGGGAGCATGCCGATGTCGTCACAGACGATCAGATCGCAAGAGCAGATGCGGGCGACCGCGCGCGCGATCGATCCGTCGGCCTTGGCCTTGCCGATCGTGTTGGCGAGGGATTCGAGGGTGAACCAGGACACCCGCAGATCCTTCTCGATCGCCGAATGCGCGAGCGCCTCGACGAAGTGACTCTTGCCGGTGCCGGAGGCTCCGGCGACCACCAAATTCTCGTGTCTCCCGACCCATTCCAGAGTCGACAATGCGTTCTGGGTGGCGTCGGGGATCGTCGATTCCTCCGGCAGCCACGACGAGAACGTTTTGCCGGTGGGGAAATTCGCGGTCTTGCGACGCTGACGCCGGGTCGCGGAATCACGGCCGGTGACCTCTTCGGCCAGCAAAACCCGCAACACCTCGGCAGGGTCCCAGCGTTGGGCTCGGGCGGTGGCGAGCACGTCGGGCGCGGCTTTGCGCAGATAGGGCAGCCGCATCCGGCGGCAGATCTTGTCCAGTTCCTCGGGCAGGGCAGGGGCTTTGGGATGGGTCATGCGCCGAACCTTTCCCAGTTGCCGGTGCCGGGCTGGACCGAATGCGCCTCGTCGGCGCGCACGACATCGGCCAGGTTGGAGAACTTCGCCAGGTGATCGATGATGGCGGCCAGGTCACCGTCGTCGAAGCGACCCGCCACCGCGGCGACACCGAGTGCTTCCTCGACCGCGTCGGGCCCGGTGATCGCGGCCAGCTCGAGGGCGCGGGTCATCTTCGCGCGGATGCGCGAGACGCCGGACGCGGAGGCTTCGGTGAGCCAGCGGCGCGCGCCTTCGCCGAGTTCGAGGAACGCGATCTCCTCGACAGTGCGCGGTCGCAGTTTCCGCACTCGCGGCAGATCCCCGCCCTCGTGATGCGGGTAATGCTCGTCGAGGATCCGTGGATTACCGGGCGTCGAGAGCTGATGGCGGGCAATCTCGGCCAGCCCCAACGGATTTCGCCCGGTGATCACCAGTTCTTCACCAGCGACCCGGCACCACACCTTCTGGCCTTGATGACCGTCTGGGGTCGAATACCGCACCGATCCCCACCGGATCGTCTGGTCGTCACCGACCAGGCGTTCCTCACCCAAAGCGATTGCATGCGGCGCGCCCGGCAACACATGCAGATGCTCACGTTCGCTGCTCAACCGCATGATCGGCGCGATCCCGGTCTCGCGATGCGGGCGGGCGTTGACCCGCTCGCACCAGCTCCAGCAGGCGTCGGCGAGCTCGGCGAACGAGCCGTATTCCGGCAACAGGTTGGCCGTGGTCGGCACCAGATCGGCTTTCGCGATCTTCACCGTGTGTTCCGCGCCGCCCTTGGACTCCGGATCGAACGGCTCACACGTTTCCACCTTGCAGCCGTAATGGCGTCCGGCCGCGACCATCTCCGGATGCCGCACCGGCAACCCGGCGATCCGGTCCATCGTCACTGTTTTCGCGTTGTCGGTCAGCAAATACGTTGGGGCACCACCGATCCGGCGCAACGTCACATCGATACCCAGCACCAGCGAGCCCAGGGTTTGGTCCCACGACGGGATCACCACCCGAAACCGCGACCACGCCAGCCACGCGCAAAACAGTTGTGTCCGGCGACCATTCACCCTGGGGCCTTCGCCCCAGTCGAACTGCAGCCACATGCCCGGCTCGGGCAGCCACGGCCGGTATTTGCGTCGGTGACCGGCCTTCCACGCCGTCTTCGCGTCGGCGACCGCGCGGCGGGTCGAGCGGTCGGTGCCGGTGAACCCCATCGCCTGCAGTCTTTGATGCACCACATCGGCGCGGATCTTGCCTTGGGACTTGTCGACCCACTCCTCGATCTTGCCCATGAACGGGTCGATCGACCGCGGCCGCCGCAGTTTGGCCAGCGGATCGCGGCCCCCGTCGCGGACCGCGACATAGCGGGCCACCGTCTTCTCATCCACCCCAGACAACGCCGCGGCCGAATGCGCGCAGCGTGTCAGATCGAACGCTTCCAGAATCTCCATGATCTCCCTGTCAGACTTGGTCAACGGGATCCCTTCGACGCAGTTGGCCAGCGCTCACACACCGCCCAGCCAACTCGCCTGAAGAGATCCCGTTTCGCATTTATTCAGGCGTGTCCCGGAGATCCTGATGTCCGCCAATCCGGAGAAATCATGTCCGCCAGCCCGGACTCACATGTCCGCCCACCCGGATTATCCGGCGTCCGCTGGCACC
>NZ_BDBY01000462.1 GCF_001613225.1 Nocardia pseudovaccinii NBRC 100343 | reverse complement strand
CATGGCCTTGGACCGGATTCCGTTGACGCCGGTGGGCAAGCTGGACCGAAGGGCGTTGCCGAAGCCGGTTTTCGCCGACCGCAAACCCTTCCGAGCACCACGAACACCAACCGAACACGCGATCGCCCAGGCGATCATCGACGTATTGGGTATCGACACAATCGGTCTCGACGATTCGTTCTTCGCCCTGGGCGGCGACAGCTTGGTCGCGACCCGCGTCGCGGCGCGACTCGGGGCCGCATTGGATGCCGAGATTCCGGTCCGACTGCTGTTCGAGGCGTCCACGGTCGCGGAACTCGCCGCTCGCATCGAGCAGCATGCCGGTACCGGGCGCAGACGCCCGCCGCTCGTCGCCGGGCCGCGCCCCGATCTCGTGCCGCTCGCGCCTGCCCAACAACGGATGTGGTTCTTCAACCAGTACGACACCGCATCGGGCGCATACAACATGCCGATCGCCATCCGGCTGCGCGGCGACTTGAACATCGACGCCCTGCACGCGGCGGTTCTCGACGTGCTGGGCAGGCACGAGTCGTTGCGAACGCGGTATCCGGATGACCACGGAAAGCTGATCCAGCTGATCGAACCCGTCGAGAACGTGGACCGCGAGCTGATCGTGGTCCCTGTCGTGCCGAGCCGGTTGGTCGAGACGCTGACCGAATTCGTCGCCGAGGGCTTCGATGTGACCACCCAGGCGCCCGTGCGCGCCCGGTTGTTCCGCATTGTCGGCGGCGTGGAACCGGAATACGTATTGGCCGTCGTGGTACACCACATCGCCGCCGACGGCTTCTCCATGGCACCGCTGGCCCGCGACGTGACGGCCGCGTATGCCGCGCGGATCAGCGGCAGGGTCCCGGCCTGGACACCGCTGCCGGTCCAGTACGCGGACTACGCGCTGTGGCAGCAAGCGACCCTCGGCACACCCGACGATCCGGAATCGCTGTGCGCCGAACAGATCCGATACTGGACCGAGATGCTGGACGGCGTCGCCGAGGAGCTTCGTCTGCCGTTCGACCGGCCGCGGCCGGTGGTGCTGTCGAATCGTGGCGCCACTGTCGACTACTCGATGTCGGCCGGTTCGGTGCGGGCATTGGAACGGTTTGCGCGGCAGCATAATTCGTCGTTGTTCATGGCGATCCACGGCACGCTTGCGGTGCTGCTCGCCCGGTTGAGCGGCAGCACCGACATTCCGATCGGCACCCCGATCGCCGGGCGTGGCATGGCCGCGCTCGACGACATGATCGGCATGTTCGTCAATACCCTGGTGCTGCGGACCGAGATCGATCTCGACGAATCCTTCACCGACCTGCTCGGCCGGATCAAACAAGCCGATCTGGACGCCTTCGAACACGCCGACGTTCCGTTCGAGCAGGTGGTGGACAAACTCGTCGTACAGCCGTCCCAAGCGCGACATCCGCTGTTCCAGGTGCTGCTGGCGTTCCAGAATCTGGAACCGGTAACACTGCGACTTCCCGATCTCGAGTTGTCGGTGGTCGAGCTGCCCAACCAGGTCTCCCGGTTCGACCTGCAATTCATCCTGTCGGAAAACCATGACAGCGGGGATATGAACGTCGCGGTCACCTATGCCACCGACTTGTTCGATGCCGCGACCATCGATTCTGTTGTCCGCCGGTGGATTCGGATTCTGGAGTCGATCGCCGCTGATCCGACGGTTCCTGTCGGGGCGATCGATGTGCTCGAACCGGCTGAGCGAGTCGATCTGCTGACCCGCTCTGGTGCGCCGTCGGTTCCGCCGACTACGTTGCCCGATTTGCTGGCGGTGGCGGCCGCGCTGGATCCCGATGCCACTGCGATCGTGTGCGATGGCCAGCGGTTGAGTTACCGGCAGTTGGATGAACGTTCCAACCGGTTGGCGCGGCAGCTCATCCAGCGCGGTATCGGACCGGAAGATGTTGTCGCGATCGGCATTCCGCGTTCGGTGGACTCCGTGCTCGCGGTGTGGGCGGTGACCAAATCGGGGGCCGCTTTCTTGCCGATCGATCCGACTCATCCGGCTGAGCGCATCACCCATATGATGACCGATTCGAAAGTGGCCCTCGGTATTACGGCCGCGCCCGGACCCGTGCGATTGCCGGACGACACCGAGTGGTTGACATTCGACAACCTCGACGAGGCCGACGGCGGTCCGATCACCGACGGCGATCGGGTTCGTCCGTTGCGGATCGACGATATCGCCTACGTCATCTACACCTCCGGATCAACCGGACTCCCCAAGGGCGTCGCGGTCACCCACCGCGGACTCGCCAACTGCGCGGCAGAACATCGGGCTGCGATGGGGGTCGAATCCGGCTCTCGGACTTTGCATTTGGCGTCGCCGAGTTTCGATGTGTCGGTGCTGGAGATGCTGTTGCCGTTGTCGGCTGGTGCGGCCATGGCCATCGTACCCAAGGATGTTTTCGGTGGGGATGAACTCGCGGCGATGCTCGACCGCGAGCACGTCAGCCATGTTCTCGTCTCACCTTCGGTGCTGTCCACGATCGACCACACCCGTTGGCCACTACCGGATTTGGAATACCTGATCGTCGGCGGCGAAGACTACGGCAGTCGGTTGGTCGAACGCTGGGGCGTCGACCGGAAGCTGTTCAACGAGTACGGTCCAACCGAAACCACCGTCACCACGACTCGGGGCCCTTTGA
>NZ_BDBY01000461.1 GCF_001613225.1 Nocardia pseudovaccinii NBRC 100343 | reverse complement strand
ACAAGATCAGGTGGCACTCGTGGCGGAGGCTTCTCGGCCGATGCCGCCCTGGTTTCCACGTGATCGGGTGTCCAGGTCGGTGTGGGGTGTGGCGAGGGGGGTGTGGGCTGGAGCGAGGGGGTGGGGGCTGGAACGAGGGGGTGGTTGGGGTGCGTTCGGGTTGGTTGGGCTGCGGTGGGGCGTGTTGTTCTGCACTGACTTTCGGGGTTTGCCGAACCGGGTGGTTTGGCGGTCTGTGGTTTTGCCGGTGTAGTGCTGGGGGTGTTGTGTGCGGTACCCGGCTTACCTTCCGCGGTCAGGTGGGTATGCCTGCGGGTTCCAGCGTGGTCGACTGGCTGTGGTTGTGTTCTCGGGCGTCTTTGTGGGGATGTAGGAGATGGGGGCGCGAGAATGTGTTGGTGGCGGGGATGCGGTGGGCGAGTGGTTGAGAATGTGTTGGTGGAGGGGTGTTCTCGGTGTTTGCTTGCGGGGATGCATGGTGATCAGGCGTCCGGGTCGGTACGTGGGCGGAACCAGGGCTGGACATGGATCGCGCGGTATCAGTTTGTCGGTGGGCTGAGGCTTTGCGTGCGGCGCTGAGCTCGGCGCGTGGGTTGGGCCCGGTTGGTGGGGCTGCGGTGGGTCCTGTTGTTCTGCACCGACTTCCTGGGTTTCCTGGTCCAGGATGGTTTAGCGGTCCGTGGTTTGCCGGTGTAGTGCTGGGGGCGTTGTGCGTGGTACCCGGTTTACCTTGTCGAACGATCAAGATCAGGTGGCACTGGTGGCGGAGGCTTCTCGGCCGATGCCGCCCTAGTTTCCACGTGATCGGATGTCCAGGTAGGTGTGGGGTCGGAGCGAGGGCACGGGGTCGGAGCGAGGAGTGTGGTTGGGGGTGCGTTCGGGTTGGTTGGGCTGCGGTGGGTCCTGTTGTTCTGCACCGACTTCCTGGGGTTGCTGGTCCGGGATGGATTGGCGGTCTGTGGTTTTGCCGGTGTAGTGCTGGGGGCGTTGTGTGCCGTGCCCGGCTTACCTTCCGCGGTCAGGTGGGCAGGCGGGTGGGTTCCAGCGTGGTCGACTGGTTGTGGTTGCGTTCTCGGGGGTCTTTGTGGAGGGATGCGGGAGGCGAGGGCTCGAGAATGTGTTGGTGGAGAGGGCTCTCGGGCGGTTTGCCGCCATGGGTTCCACGTGATCATTTGTCCAGTCGGGCGCCCTGGGTGGCGAGGGCGGTGCGGATGCGGTCGAGGACGACGTGGGGGCGGTGGTGGAGGAGGGGGGCGTTGAGGCGGATTACTCGCCAGCCCAGGGCTTCGATGCGGGCTATGCGGTCGATGTCCTTGGTGCGCTGGGTGGGGTCGGTCCAGTGTTGGGCGCCGTCGTATTCGACGGCCACCTGCCACTTCCGCCAACCGAGGTCGACGCGCGCGACGAATTCGCCGTAGTGATCACGGATCACCAATTGTGTTGCGGGTCGGGGCAAGCCGTCGTCTATCAGCAGCAAGCGTGTGTGGGTCTCGGGTGGTGATTCGGCGCCTGGATCTACGACGGCCAGCGTTGTGCGCAAGCGGTTGAGGAAACGTGCGCCCGGATGTTTCTGTGCCAAGTCCGCGACTTCACCCGGTTCGAGCCCGGTGGCTGCGCACAGTGCGTCCAGAATCGGTACGGCCCGCTCGCGCGGCAGGCGCCGACCGAGGTCGAACGCAGTGCGCGCCGGTGTTGTGACTGTGAACCCGTCGACGTCACAGCATTCACCCGGCTCGATTACCGACCGGATGGCACGAATCCCGCAGGGCGGACGACAGTGTTCGCCCCTGGCGATCTCCGCGGGTTGATCGGCATCGAGCCAGCGAGTGCCGTGCATGGCGGCCGCCGAGCAGCCGATCAGCACACCGTCACCCTTCGCCCAGTGCGCCGTGGCGCGGGCCCGGCCTCCCGCATCGAGCGAGCACCCTTTGCGCATATAGACATCCGGAAACACCCGCACAAAGTTGTGTCGCAGCTCCCAGCGCGTGACCAACCCCGCCGCCATCGCCCACGACCCCACAAACGCCTCATCCAATTCCCCCATCCCCGCACTATCCCCACCCCCACCGACAGTTCCACCGCCCCCCAGGTGGACCCTCTGCGAACCCTCCGTACCTCGTCGAACGATCAAGGTCAGGGGGCACTGGTGGCGAACCCTCCGTACCTCGTCGAATGATCAAGATCAGGTGGCACTGGTGGCGGAGGCTTCTCGGCCGATGCCGCCCTAGTTTCCACGTGATCGGGTGTCCAGGTGGGTGTGGGTGGGGTGCGTTCGGGCTGGGTGGGTTCTGTTGTTCTGCACTGACTTTCGGGGTTTGCTGGTCCGGGGTGGTTTGGTGTTGGGGGGGTTTGCCGGTGTAGTGGTGGGGGCGTTGTGTGCGGTACCCGGCTTAGCTTCCGCGGTCAGGTGGGTATGCCTGCGGGTACGAGCTCGGTCGACTGGCTGTGGTTGCGTTCTCGGGCGTCGTTGTGGAGGGGATGCCGGTCGAGGAGGGCTCGAGAATGTATTGGTGGAGAGGTGCTCTCGACGTTTGCCTGCATGGATGCATGGTGAGCGGTTGTCCAGGTTGGGACATGGTCGGAAGCGGCGCTGGGGGTGTGCGTCGGATGACCAATGTCGAAGGGGTGCAGAGTAATTCGGCGGTTCTTTGGCAGTTCGGTCGTGATCTGGGGATGGATCGGCTGGCTCAGTTGCCGTGCGGGGCAGGGGGTTTGCGTGCGGCGTTGAGGTCGGGGAGTGGGGACGGTTAGGAGGGTTGGTTGGGCTTGCCAGTCTGCATGCTGGTGGTGACGGTTGGGAGGGTTGGTTGGGCTTGCCAGTCTGCATGCT
>NZ_BDBY01000460.1 GCF_001613225.1 Nocardia pseudovaccinii NBRC 100343 | reverse complement strand
TTGCGGTTCCCTCTCGCCGGGCCAGTTGCCTGCCACCGCCTCGGCTGGACCTCAACTCAGCGAAAGGCTGTCTACCGTAGGATAAACCTGTGACCGCTGCGCGCGACTACTCCGAGCTTCACATGCTCATCGACCAACTGGAACCCCAGCAGGCCGATGAGGTGCGGCAACATGTGCTGCGGCTGGTCCGACCGAAATCTGACCGATTCTCAGTCCTCCGAACGTTCGATGGTCCTGCTACTGACCTCGGCGCGCGCGCCAAAGACGTTCTGCGTGACGAGATCGGTCGAACCGATGCTGATCGTTGACACCGGTCCACTTGTCGCCTACCTGAACCGCCGCGACACCGACCATGCTCGATGCGCCGATCTGCTAAATAGTCGGACAGACGAACTTTTAATCACACCATACGTCGTAACCGAGGCGTGCTATCTCATCTGCAAGTATGTGGGTCCCACGGCGGAGACGAACCTCATCGAGGCCCTCGTCGCTGGTGACCTGACCCAGATCGACATCACGACCATCGACTTGACCCGGATGGCCGAGTTGATGACCCAATATCAAGGATTCCCACTCGGTGTCGCCGATGCGTCGGTTATCGCAGTTTCCGAACGTCTCGGCCTGACCGAGGTCGCTACGCTAGACCACCGCCACTTCCACGCGATCACGCCCCGCCACACAAGTGCGTTCAAGCTGCTGCCGTGAGCACCCAAATCTCAGGCGCCACATTTCCATCGCAGCCGACATGCCAATCGCATCTGACAGGTCCCATTGACGGGACCACCCAGGGCGGCGCTGCTCGGTCTGCCGCGGAGGCGTACTTGGTTTGGGGAATTCAGAACTTACGGCAGGAGGTGAGTGGTTGGACAAAGCCAGATCATCAGTGCTGCGAACAACTTTCACCTCGATCATCAGCAAGCATAGCTATCGACTCACACGGTCTCGACGAAAATTGTTTGGCGGCGTACGGACTCGCCCACTCGGCCATGCCACATCGGGCCGGTAGAGAAGCCCCTGATCCTTGTCGACCAGACCATGGCCGCTCTTGATGGCTTCATGACGCGAATCCGCATCAATAATCTGAGCTAACGCGTTTGAATGCTCAGGTCGTCGTGTTGCTTCCATCAGGAGCTCTCGGTACGGCCGACCTTCCAGGTAGCTCAAGACAAGGGCGAGCGATGTAAGCACAGCGGTAATGAGAATCAGCGCAACTAATACGACGAGTAGTCCAAGCGATGGACCATTCCCCGAGCTTCGTTGAGCAACCATCAACACCACGTTGGCAATCCCAACCATACTTGTGGCGGCTCCCACCCCAACCACAGCCTGTCTTATCGAGGTCTTCATGCGCACGCCCACCACGCTCGCGTGACCGAAATGTGAAGGGGGCCAGCAAATGTTGACAGTAAAAGCACGCTGATTCTCTTCCGCAAGGTTTGAGGAAAGGCTGCGGGCGCATCAGCGCAGCCAGCAGCTCAGTGTCTCAGTCGATGGTCGGTGCGTGTACGCCCAGTCGACCACGAATTCGGTCGAACGACTGCGACGCCGCATCTTCAAGTGCAGTCGCCGTCTTCGAACCGTTGTCCTTTACACCGCCGGCGAGCGACAGCGCTCCCGTCGACGTGGTCTTGCCAGCGATGCCATCCCAAATGGCGGGCCTGCGAGCCCAAACCACATCTGCGAGAAGAAATTGCAGGTCCTCGATCGACCGGCGTGGTTCATCACTCTATGGCATGCACCGATGGGCAACGCCCCCCAGAGCGGCGAGCACCGCAGGCGCTGCAATGACCGTCTCAGTTCGGTTATAGAACTGCTCTGCGAAGTGCCGGAACATCACTTCCGCCACCCTCGCAATTGCGGACTCGACCTCTTCCTTCCCATAGCCGCTCGGAAGGTCGTCGACGGTAACCGCTCCACTGGTCTTCTCAAATCCGGGTCGCCCGAAGAGCGTCGTGACCGTGAAGGAGCGAAGTGTCGACAATGTCAACCATTCAGGGTCGCTGACCTTCAACTGCCGCTTATTCGTCGAAACCAACGACTTGAGCGGAACAGCCTCATCGGTCAGCGCGTTCGGCACCGTCACGCGACCCATCAGTCCGAATGTGATGCTCGTTGCAGCATCATTTGAGTCAGAGTTGAGAGCAACGTTCTTGTTCGGAATGACACCAAGCAGATTTCGATCATGGAAGATCTGCCGAGCGGACGCCAACGAGATCCCGTGATAGATCTCAGCACAGACCACTCGCGAATTGACCTGGTCGCGGGTTATGCCGTAGGTTGCGGGACTTTCCGCCAGGTGAATGTGGGCGAGATGCTGCGTCTCGGCGTCCATGAGCACACCGCTTGCATCGAACGGCAGGTACGCGATGTGGTCCGTACCAAATGGCCCATCGGCCGAGAAATGCTCCAATTCCTCTGAAATCCACAACGCAAACGGCGGGGTCGCCCATGCTTCACCGCGCATGCCCCTAAGTCCATCCGCGATGTAGCGTGCGTAGTCCTTTGCGTTTTCACGCTTCTTGGTCCCCTGGATCATGCGCTGAATCTCGTTTCGGATCTCCGCTTGTTCCCGCTCGGCCACCGACAAGTACGGCAAGGCCTTAGGATCCTCCGCCCGACGCGGATCGGGAACAATCCGAGACAAGTGCGCCCAACTGATTGTGGCGAACGACAAATGATCCCTTACCGGCATCACCCGAATCGGCTGCCCCTTACCGACCTGTACATGCGTCGCAAAAGTGCCGCTGACCGCTTCAGACAACTCCGCTCCTAAGTGCGGGGAGCTCAATGCTCCGTACTGCTACAGAGAACTCAAGTGGGGTACAGCCGCGGATAATAATTTCGCAAGCCGCGGCTACCGATCATGGAGATATCACCCAACCGCGGGGGAATCTTTCTCTATCCGCGGATAAACCATCCATTTGGTTTCTTATCTGTACGCCCCAGCGGCGATCGATCAATCGCTACAAACACAAAGGGCCGCTCCCCAAGGGGAACGGCCCTTCAGTAAGACTAGGTCTTAC
>NZ_BDBY01000459.1 GCF_001613225.1 Nocardia pseudovaccinii NBRC 100343 | reverse complement strand
CCCAACAACGCCAACACCCCATCCTCGGCAAACCCCACAACACCCCCGAAAACCCAAACCAGCCAACAACACCCGGTACGCCAAACAACCCCACACCTGCCAACAACGACCGAAACGCCACGAGCCCAAACGATCTCGGAACCAAGCAACCAAAAAGCCCGGCCGACCCCTCACCCGCCGATCGACCGACGGATCCCTCGACGCACGCGCCTGCGAGGCGCACAGAATACGACGCGGTAACCGTACCGGCGGACGATGATGCGCTGGATGTCGATCTCATCGAGATCGACATGGATTCGCGCGGGTGGGTCTGCGCGGATGGCGAGCCGTACCACACCGAACACCCATTGGGCGACAACTTCGTACTGCTTTCGACGGGCGTGCTTCTCACCGCACCGGATACATCACACGTTGATCTGTACCTCGCATATCTCGAAAGGCATTCGATCGCAACGGATTCCGAGGATGCGCCCGGCATCAGCGGATACGGATTATGGCGAACCAGCGGCCGTATCAAAAAGGTCGATGCGTTCTGCGCGGGCTTCAGCGAGTGGAACGACGATCCGATGTTCCCCGCACAAATTCTGGACTCACTGCTCGATAAAGGGGCGGACCTCACACGCTGCGAATTCAATACCGAGTTCAGCGCCGATCACCAGGGCTTGGTGTGGCGCGATGAGTCGGCCCAGATGCCGGTCGGGCAGGTGCTCCGGGACCGCGGCCGCGACGCGGGAGTGCTGGCGAGCGGTTACGGCGATCTGTTACCCGTCGGCCTCCGGATGGCCTTCTGGATCAATCTCGCCGGGCTGGAGTCCACACCGGATGGAATCGCACTCACCTGGGTCCTCAATCCAGTTCGCTCCGACCCCGGCCGAGTCACCGTGACGTTGAGCCGGAACGGCGACGTCGTGACCGCCCGGTACCAAAATGTCGACCTGGGCCGAGATCCGGCACGAACCATCGCGATACTGCGAGTCCTGCACGAGCGATTGACATCGTGGCTGACCGAGTCGGGTGCCGTGTGGGCCGAAGGCAGCGGAAATCCACCCACGGAAAATATACGCGCGGAGGAGATCCACGAGCCGCGCCCGGACGTTGCGCCGCCTTATCCGGAACTGGTGGTGCGCGCGAAGGAGCACGGCGCGTACAACACGGAGGCCGCCGAGGAAGCGAAAGCCTGGCTGGCCCAACAGCATCCGGACCTGCCAGCCGGGGAACTCGAGGTCGCCTGCGCCACGCTCGCCGCGATGGTCGACGACGCACTCCAACACCGCATCGGCAAGGTCCATGTCAGATCACAAGTAACCGACGGAATGCTGCGCGTAACTCTATTCGATACCACCAGATCCGCTGCCCCAGTCCCCGAACCAGTTGCGGCAGAAGGGTATTCCGTCTCGATGCGATCCGGCGTCGACCTTTTCAGGCATTCCGATTCGGGCTGGCGGCAAGCGGTGTGGTTCGAGATGACAACCCGCACGCCCAACATGGCCACAGGTGAACTCCTCCACCTCCCCGGCAGCACCCCGACACCACCGCCCAGCGAACTCCGCTTCGGCGCAGACCCCCGGCCCGCACCGGAGCAGATCAGAAAACGGATCGAACAGCATGTCGCACAAGGGCATTCGGATCGAGCCATTCTTCTGATCAAGAAGAAATACGGCGCCAGGGTGTTCGGAAGGGTGTCGGCCGCTATCGGCGAACACCAGGCGGCACGGGATATCACCGATAAGGCCTGTGCAAATGCCGTCGACCGCTTCGGCCAGATCGGCAACCTCAGCGTCGAGGAATGGGTCTTCCGCAACGCCGGTAACCTCATGACAGAACATCGCAGGTTCGTCCAGTTCCGTCAGCGGATTTGGGATATCTTCGTCGCCAGCGCCGACGTCGAGGCAGACGGACCGGCAAGCCGCGCGCTGGCCGTGGCGGACAGCAGCCGGATACAGGACTGCCTCCGCGCGAACCTCACCTCCGACCAGCAGCGGAAGATTGCCCTGCTGTGGCAGACGCGGCCCGACGCCTCGACAGATCCGTTGCCACCCGCCGACGTTCAGAACGCGGACCCATTACTGTGGGGCGCTGTTCGGAAATTGGCCGTCGCGATTACTGCCGCACACACCGGGACGAATCCGGCGGTCGCCCGGGCCACCGCATTCGTGACCCCGGCGCGCGAGTCGAGCCAGGATGACGCGGCGCTCGCATTTTCCGAGCAGCAGCTCGAAATACTTCAGCTGGCAGCGCACGGATTGTTCCCCCACGAGATCGGGAAAGTCCTCGGAATACCATCGACGACCGTAGAAGAAGACCTCGCGACCATATCCGATGAACTCGGCGCCGATGATCTCACTGCCATGTTGGACGAGGCCAGACGTGCGCATCTCATCGACGACGAACACTTCACGCCGACCGACCAGCAAATCCGGCTTCTGGAGCTGGTTGCGGAAGGCAAGACGAACTGGGAGATCGGGGAAATCCTCGGCCTGACCCCGGGCACCGTAAACGTGTATCTCAGCCGTCTGGAAGCCGAATTCGGCACCGGTACCCGGGCGGAGCTCGCGGCCACAGCCATCCGGATGCGAATCATCGAACATCGCGGCAGTTCAGCGGCCGACGTTGTGAGCGTGGACGATGACCTGCGCCAAGTCGAATTCGACCTGCTCGCAATGACCGCGAAAGGAATGTCGAACAGACTCATCGCCGAGATTCTCGGCATCCACGAGGTCAGCGTGGGCCGCTACTACCGCCGGATCAAGGACAAGCTGGGCAGCGAGAGCCGGGCAGCACTGGTAGCGAGGGTCCTGCCGCGTCTCGCCGCCCGTACCGTCGACGCGGACACCGAGCTATCCGATCTCGAAAAACAAGTCCTTCGTCTGGTCGTGAACGGCTTGCCGAATACGAGTATCGGGAACGAGCTGGGACTGCCGGAGCACGCGGTACTCGGTTACCGGGCGCGTATCGCCGTCAAACTGGACCTCTCGAGTCTGAACGCGATGATCGAGGCGGGACGGCACATGACGTCCGGCGATGTTCTCGAGGACAGCAACCACACGGACGGCAGAATCCCCAACAGCGCGCAGGAGCTCGATCTCGACGGACCACTCTATGTTGCGGCGCCATCGGTCGAACTCGACGAACCGCTCTATGCGGTCGCCGATGTCGACAGTCCGGCCCCGACCTGGAGCAATGTCCC
>NZ_BDBY01000458.1 GCF_001613225.1 Nocardia pseudovaccinii NBRC 100343 | reverse complement strand
CCCTAGCGCTGAATCGGCTGCAACTGGTGCACAGGTCGAAGAACACCTCCGCGCAACGCCCACACACCACCTCACCGGAATCGATGCGCAGGTACGGGCTGGTCAGGCGACGACACGACACACAACCGACCCACCCGGCGGTACACCGCGCGCACAGCCGATTTTCCTCGGCGGTGTCGTTCACCGCGACACCCCGGTGACGGCAGCCATCACAGCGAGGCAGATCCGGCAAACAGTGCTGGCAAACCCACTGATCCTGAACTGGGAACCCGCCACCGGTATCGGTCGACCGGCACACGACACACTGCACGGGAGTGGGAGGGGATTCGGGCATGGCTCAACACCTTCCGGACACGAAAGAACGCCAGGCCCGAGTGCGTGCTCGGGCCTGGCGTTCGGATCAGTGGGAGATTTCAGCTACTTGCTGGCAATGGTGGAATGTCGCGGACAAGGCGAGATGTCTCGTGGTGGTGTCCGCGCAGTCGAAAGACACAGGCTCAGAACGGAATTGGACGGTGCAGCCGCACCGGGAGAGGACTGATCGGGCGGCACAGCGATTGGGCAACGGAATTGCAGAACACCAGATCCGTCACCGGCGGATTGGCGCGTATTCTGTTGGTTGGGGATTGACGCGCGGATCGGCCGGTTAGGGATCGGCATGAACGACAACATCGCGCCCCGTCGTGCCCGCGGCACGCGGTCACCAGAAGCCGCCGAACGAATTCGACGCTCTCGAGCGCTGATCCGTGATCGCCGCGATGCCGCTCGCAAACGGGAACAGGCTGTCACCGCAGCGGTCACGCGGTACATCACCGCGTGGCAAGAGATCACGAACATCGAGCGGGCGCGTGATGACAGAATCGCTGCGCTACAGCAGCAGATAACAGCCGCGAAGGAGCGAGCGGCCACCGAAAAAGCCGAGCACCAACAACGGCAAGCGCTCGCCGCCGCGACGATCCGCGAGCAAGGCAACACCGACGACGAAGTCGCCGAACTGCTCGAAATCACGCCCAAGCAGGCCCGCCAGCTGATAGCTGCCGCCAACGACGGCGCGAAGACAGGGGCAATAGTCCTCGGCTCAACCGGCGGTCGGCCGAAGCCCGATAACACAGACCAGCGTGCTGAGCACCAACCAATCGGCGGCCCGCAACCCACGCGCTCAGCAAGTGATGATTCTCGAAAGGGCTTACATAGCAACGAGACACCGCCGCCGTCGAAATCCGCAATACCCCGAACATGAATAATACCGTGGATGCTGTGCCCAACATGGGCTCGAATATCAGAGCGGATAAACAGGTGTCGGTGACAACAGGCATAGTCAGTAGTAGTTACAGAGACGCAGTGAGATGTGCCAGGACCAGCCCGATGTCGTGTACGCGCCGGAATTGTCTATCCACGAGTCCATATTCCTGCTGATCGACCGGCTCGGACTTTGCAGCCAACGTACTGTCAGCCATCAAATGTTGGCGTAGCCACCAGCATTCCACACGACCCACGTGAAATTGTGCGGGGGCATCGCCTTCTGAGCAGGGACATTCGGGGCAGGTGAATACGGCCAGAAGCACAGACCACACCCATGGCAATACTGACCCGCACTCCACACGGCACGTGCAGTCGGCAGGCCGCGAGAGATGCGGCAGTTTCGCCGAGTCCGCCGGATCGCAGTTCCGAACGCGATCACGGAAGGGATGGCGAAGACCAGGAGGAACGCCGCCGCCACCGCCACCGACACTGCGGTTGCCCACAAGGTCGGCTCGCTGGCTCCCGGTGGTCGCTCGGTCACTGAATAGATCGCCGGACCGATGGCACCGAAGAATGGGACCGACATCAGCAAGCCCAGCGCAACGAGTCGCCCGGCGGTGCGTTGCAGCGGTGCTAGTGGAAGGGCCCCGGCAAGGTTCGAAGTCTGGGTGCGTTCGATCGTCGCGGAGCCGACGACCGGGATTAAGCCGCTGGAAGCGATGCCGACGCCGGAATAATAGTCTGTGCCGGTGATGGTCTGGACACCGGTCGCGCGGATCGCAGGCACACTTTGGACCCAATCCATGCGCCCACAAGCGGGGCAGGAGATGTCGATGTCCATGCCTACGTCCCCTCCCGACGTAGTCGCGCGGCGGTGACGTCTGCTGTGCAACGGCGTCTTTTGTATTGTCCGATGCTGCGGCGAAAGCTCCTTACATGGAACATGGCGGACGGTCAGATGTCGAGGAGTATGGCCAACGGCGCGTCGGGCCCTGGCGATGCGATGCCTCATGGGATGTCTTTCTGTCTGGGCGCTTCGGGGTAGATGTCGGCACACGAGCGCTGTTCCGCATATCGTGATGTCGCCGAATAGGTCCGCTGTGTCGTTTTCCACCGTTGTGGGTTCCTGCGCCAGAACCCCGTTGTGGGACAACCGCGTTGCCAGTCGTGGGGCCACCGACAGCGGAACAGAAGTGGAACAGGTTGTTGCGCTGTTGATTGGCGAACGCTTCGTTCCCGAAGGACCGATATGCGGCATTATCGCTCACTTGCCCTGACTGAAGTCAGCCGTGTCGCCATCGAAAATGCCGCCCATGGTGACCGTCGTCGACGGAGGTGCCGATGTCCTCGATGCCGGTGAGCTTGACGATCGCCGACAGGCTGCGCGCGTTGTCGTCACGGATGCAGACGTGGAAAGCCTCCGCGGCCGCCGCCGTGGGCTGTTCACACGCGGCCATCTTGGCTGCACCCGCGTACCCCCGGCCCCACAACTCGGGATCAACCAGTGTCGAGAAGGACATCCACGGCCCTGTCGGCTCGCTGAACGACTCGCTCGGCGAGAACACCTCCGGCCGACGCCACCTCGACAGCTCAGCGGAGATAAACGCCACCGGCTGCTGACCCGTCGTAGGCCACCCAGTTGTGCGCCGCCAGGCAATCCTGGAGCCGGATCTCGGGCCGCAGCGTCCGCGCCACCGACAACGCCATCATCGCCTGCGACGCGTGGGCGGGCATCAGTTCGTGACTAGCCCAGCCAAACACCCGGGTCTGAGTCTCGCGATCACAGGCTGCCCACTCACACAGGGTCAATCGCGCGGGACTTCCCATTTGGGAACCTTAATCCGAGATTCGCAGCCGCACAACGACACTGGCCGCCGAGGCGATCAAGGGTCGGGACGGCCGTGCGTAATCTGCCCGGCCAGGGCCATTGGCTACGGTCGGTGTGAAGAGATGTCGCGAAAATCCGTTCGATGTCGGACC
>NZ_BDBY01000457.1 GCF_001613225.1 Nocardia pseudovaccinii NBRC 100343 | reverse complement strand
CGCCGAGCATTTCGATGCGATTGTCGCGCAGCTGGATCCGCTGCTGGAACAACCTGTTTCGCTGAGCGTGGCGTTGGCGGACGACGTTCTGGTCGACCGGACGGTGTTCGCGCAGGCGGGGTTGTTCGCGTTCGAGGTGGCGTTGTTCCGGCTGCTCGGATCGTGGGGTGTGCGTGCGGATGTGGTGGCTGGTCATTCGATCGGTGAGGTCGCCGCCGCGCATGTGGCCGGTGTGTTGTCGCTGTCGGACGCTTGTGTGCTGGTGGCTGCGCGTGGCCGTTTGATGCAGGCGTTGCCGTCCGGCGGGGGGATGGTCGCTGTTGGTGCTTCCGAGGCCGACGTGCTGCCCTTGTTGGCCGATGTCGATGGGGTGTCGATCGCGGCGGTGAACGGTCCGTCCTCGGTCGTGCTGTCCGGTGTCGAGGACGCAGTCGCCGCTCTTCTCGAGGCGTGCACCGAGCGTGGTTGGCGGACCCACCGATTGCGGGTTTCGCATGCTTTCCATTCGGCTCTGATGGAGCCGATGCTGGCCGAGTTCGCTTCGGCGATAGATGGTTTGGTGTTCGGTCGTCCGAGCATCCCGTTGGTGTCGACGGTGACCGGCGCCCAGGTCGTCGACGAGATGGGTGACCCGTCGTATTGGGTCGGTCAGGTCCGGGATACGGTGCGGTTCGCCGATGCCGTTGCGGCGATGGCAGATCTGGGTGTGTCCAGGTTCGCCGAGGTCGGGCCGGACGCCGTGTTGACCCCGATGGTCGCCCAGACTCTCGGTGACGCCACGGCGGTTGCGATGACCAGACGCGACCACGCGGACGCGGTGACCGTAACAAGTGCGGTGGCCGGGCTGTTCGTGGCCGGTGCCGAGGTGGACCGGGCTGGCATCTACCACGGCTCCGGAGCGCGGCGAATCGACCTGCCCACCTACGCCTTCCAGCACGAACGGTTCTGGCTCGACGCCAAGCAGATGCTGGCCCAGTCGTGGCTCGGTGCCGAACTGGGCGGCGTCACCGCGGTCGGGCTGGACGCGGTGGAGCATCCGTTGCTCGGTGCTGTTGTGCCGCACCCGGATTCGGGCGGGGTGAGCTTCACCGGACGGTGGTCGATGGACTCCGTCGAATGGCTGGCCGACCACAGCGTGCTCGGTACCGTGCTGCTGCCGGGAACCGGATTCGTCGAGTTGGCCAGCCACGTCGGTGGCCGGTTGGGCTGCGAGGTGGTGGACGAGCTCGTCCTGCACACTCCGTTGACCTTCCCGGCCGAGGGCAGTGTCGCAGTTCAGGTCGTGGTGGCCGCCCCTGATGAGGTCGGTCGCCGACGGCTGAGCGTGCATTCTCGGCACGCGGCCGAGGGGCCGTGGGTTCTGCATGCCGAAGGAGTCCTCGCCCCGGGCGAGGTGGTGGCTGATTTCGACCTCGCCTCCTGGCCTCCCGCTGGCGCGCAACCATTGGACATCGACGGTGCGTATGACGAACTGCTCGATATCGGGTATGGCTATGGCCCGTTCTTCCAAGGGTTGCAGGCGGCGTGGCAGCGTGATGCGGAGTTGTTCGCTGAGGTCGCGCTGCCGGATCCGAAGGACGCCAAGGGTTTCGGGATCCATCCCGCACTGTTCGACGCGGCTATGCACGCCGGGATCGTGCATGGGATGCGTGGTGGCGTCGAGGGTTTCCCGGCGCTGCCTTTCACCTGGAACCGGGTCGTGCTGCACTCGGCCGGTGCTGCCGCGGTGCGGGTCCGCATCGTGCCGCAGGGCGACCGGTTCGCCATGCAGATAGCCGACGAGCAGGGGCAACCCGTGTTGTCGGTGGGCGCGTTGGTATCTCGGCCGGTGTCGGCCGAACGCCTGAGCGCGGATCGGATGTCGGAGGCACTCTTCGGCGTGGATTGGGTCGCTGTCGCGCCGTCGTCGGTGAGCGTCGAGCCGGGCCGTGTGGCGGTACTGGGTTCTCGGCACAGCCGTGGCGACCAGAGTTCCGGTGAGGTGCGAGGCTACGGTGATCTCGCTGCGTTGATCGCCGATCTCGATGCGACTCCCGATTCGGTTGTTCCCGACATCGTGCTGCTCGCGTGCCCCCACCACGACGGTGCGGCGCCGGAGGCCGCACGGCAGGTCACCATCGGTGTTCTCGACACGGTCCAGCGTTGGCTGGCCGAAACTCGCTTCGCTGGTTCCCGTTTGGTTGTACTCACCGAACACGCGGTGACCGTTGCGGATTCCGAGCAAGTGGATCTGGGCCAGGCGCCCGTGTGGGGGTTGCTGCGTGCCGCGCAGGCCGAACACCCAGACCGATTCCAGCTTCTCGATCTCGATGAAGACGGTGCTCCGTTCGCCGTGGCGGCCGTGGCGGCCGCTGTCGCGACGGAGCCGGAGGCCGCGCTGCGGGGTGCGAGTGTGTTCGTGCCGCGGTTGAGTCGTCACGCACCCGGCACGCTCGTTCGACTGACCGAGCCGGGCACCGTGCTGGTGACCGGTGGCACGGGTGGTCTGGGTGCGGTGATCGCCCGGCATCTGGTGACCGAACATGGTGTGCGCCAGCTGCTTTTGACATCTCGGCGTGGCCTGAATGCTCCTGGCGCTGCCGAGCTGCGTGCGGAGTTGGTCGAGCTCGGTGCCGAGGTCACCATTGCCGCGTGCGATGTGTCCGATCGGTCTGCGCTGTCGGCGCTGGTCGACAGCATCTCCGATCAACATCCGCTGGTGGGTGTGGTGCACGCGGCCGGAACGGCCGACAACGGTTTGATCGAGTCGATCACGCCGGACCGGATCGACTCTGTCTTCCGGCCCAAACTCGATGCGGCATGGCATCTGCACGAGCTCACTCGCGATCACTCGCTGTCGCTGTTCGCGCTGGTGTCCTCGGCAGGCGGATTGGTGCTGGCCGCCGGTCAAGCGAACTACGCCGCGGCGAATGTCTTCCTCGATGCGCTCGCGGCACATCGTCGGAGTCTGGGATTGCCCGCGACGGCTGTGGATTACGGGTTGTGGGCGCGATCGTCCGGGCTCGGTGTCGAGCTGTCCGAAGATGACTTCGATCGGATGCGCCGCCAGGGCTTCCCACCGCTGACCGAGACCGAGGGTCTTGCGCTGTTCGACTCCGCAATCGCAACCGATACCGCGCGGCTGGTGGCGCTGCGGGTCGATCCGGCGGTGCTCCGGACGCGGGGCGAACAGGTCCCCGCTCTGGTCCGCTCGTTGGCACCGGCACCGGTCCGCAGGCAGACCAGGACCGCTGCGGGTCAGGCCTTTGCGCTCGAGCTGGCCGGTTTGTCGGACGCGGACCGTGCGCAT
>NZ_BDBY01000456.1 GCF_001613225.1 Nocardia pseudovaccinii NBRC 100343 | reverse complement strand
TGGCCGGAGGTGGATCGGCCGCGTCGTGCGGGTGTCTCGTCGTTCGGTATCAGCGGCACGAATGCCCACCTCATCGTGGAGCAGGCCCCGGTGACCGCGCCGGTGGTGGCCCAGGTTCCGGAGTCGGCCTCGGTACCGGCTGCGCGGCCGTGGGTGATCTCGGCCCGTAGCGACGAGGCTCTCGTCGCTCAGGCTGCCCGCCTGGCATCTTTTGCGGGCGAACATGATCCGATCGACGTCGGTTTCTCCCTGGCGTCCACCCGTGCGATGTTCGAGCATCGTGCGGTTGTCGTGGCCGATGACCGTGGTGGTCTGCTCGCGGGCGTCCGTGCGCTGGCTGCCGGAACGCAGGTACCCGGTGTGGTGACCGGTCGGGCCGCGGCGGGGTCGACAGGTTTCGTCTTCTCGGGGCAGGGTGCGCAGTGGGCCGGTATGGCCGCCGGGCTGCGGACCGCCTATCCGGTGTTCGCCGAACACTTCGATGCGATCGTCGGTGATTTGGATCCGTTACTGGGGCAGTCGGTTTCGCTGAGTGTGGCGTTGGCGAGCGATGACCTTGTCGATCGGACGGTGTTCGCGCAGGCGGGGTTGTTCGCGTTCGAGGTGGCGTTGTTCCGGTTGCTCGAATCGTGGGGTGTGCGTGCGGATGTGGTGGCTGGTCATTCGATCGGTGAGGTCGCTGCCGCGCATGTGGCGGGAGTGTTGTCACTGACGGACGCGTGTGTGCTGGTGGCTGCGCGTGGTCGCTTGATGCACGCGCTGCCTGCTGGTGGGGCGATGGTCGCTGTCGGCGCCTCCGAGCTGGATGTGTTGCCGCTGCTGGTGGCCGGTGCGGTGTCGATCGCGGCGGTGAACGGTCCGTCGTCGGTGGTGCTGTCCGGTGTCGATGCCGATGTCCTCGCCGTCGTTGAACGGTGCGTCGAAC
>NZ_BDBY01000455.1 GCF_001613225.1 Nocardia pseudovaccinii NBRC 100343 | reverse complement strand
GGGTCGGTCAGGTTCGCGACACCGTGCGGTTCGCCGACGCGGTCGCCGCGATGGCCGGTTCGGGTGTGTCCAGGTTCGCCGAGGTCGGTCCCGATGCGGTGCTGACCCCGATGATCGCGCAAGCCCTCGATACCGGCGATGGCGCGGCCGCGACCGTGGCCGCGCTGTCGCGCCGGGACCAGGCCGATGTGTCCGCGATGCCGACCGGCCTGGCCAGATTGTTCGTCGCGGGCGCCGACCTCGACTGGGCGCGTCTGTACGCCGGTACCGGAGCGCGCCGAATCGACCTGCCCACCTATGCTTTCCAGCGTCGGCGGTATTGGATGTCCGGGGGGTCGGCGGACGGTGGCGATGCCCGGGCAATGGGTCTCGTGGCGACCGCCCACCCGTTGGTTTCGGTGGTGGTATCGCAGCCGGACTCCGACGCGATGATCTTGACCGGTCGCTTGTCGGTACAGACACATCCGTGGTTGGCCGATCACCTGGTGCTGGGGACCGTGTTGTTCCCCGGCACCGGATTCGTCGAGCTGGCGCTGTACGCGGGGGAGCGGGTCGGCTGCTCGACGCTGGACGATCTGGTGCTGCAGGCCCCGCTGGTGCTGGCGGAGTCCGGTGGGGCCGCGGTGCGCATCGTCGTCGATCCTGCGGACGAGACCGGTCGACGCGCGGTGCGGATCTTCTCCAGCCCGGACGAGGATGTCGATGCGGCGTCGTGGCTGTTGAATGCCGAAGGCGCGCTGGCACCGAGCGCGGCCGTGCCCGCCGTGGATCTCGCGGCGTGGCCTCCGGCCGACGCGCAGGTCTTGAACGTCGATGGTGTCTACGACGAGCTGCTCGATGCCGGGTACGGCTATGGCCCTGTCTTCCAGGGCCTGGGTGCGGCGTGGCAGCGCGGCGAAGAGGTGTTCGCCGAGGTCGCCCTCCCGGACCCGCAGGACGGCCAAGGTTTCGCGCTGCATCCGGCGCTGCTCGATGCCGCGCTGCATGCGCTGCGGTCGGCCGGTCACCTGCGCGCCGAGGGCGTCGGCCCGGAGTTGCCGTTCGAGTGGTCGGGTGTCACGGTGCACGCGGCGGGTACCGGTGCGCTGCGGGTGCGGTTGACCCGGGTGGGTGACCGTGCCGTGGCGGTGGATCTGGCGGATTCGACCGGAGCCGCGGTGGCGACGGTGCGCCAGCTGGCGTCACGGCCGATCGATCCCGTACAGCTCAGCACTGGTGCGTCCGTTGCGCGCAGCGCCGTATTCCAGGTCGAGTGGACACCGATCTCGGTGTCCGGCACCGGAATCGATGCGGTGTCGTGGGTGGATCTGGGTGACGAGGTGCCCGCCGCGGTGGTGCTGGACTGCCCTGCGGGTAATGAGCCGGACACGGTTCGGGCCGCGACGCACGGTGTACTACGGGTGCTGCAGTCGTGGCTTGCCGATGAGCGGTTCGGCGAGTCGGCGTTGGTGGTCCGGACGAGCGGTGCGGTCTCGGTTGCCGGGGAGGATATTACGAATCTGGCCGGTGCTGCCGTGGCCGGTCTGGTCCGTACGGCCCAGGCGGAGAGTCGTGGCCGGATCGTGTTGGTGGACAGCGATTCCGACATCGACGGTCTGCTGGGCGGAATTCTGGCTGCCGAGGAACCGCAGGTTGCGGTGCGTGGCGGGCAGGTCTTCGGTGCGCGACTTGTCCGGGCGGCCCCCTCGTCCGCCACCGGCTCGTCCTTCGCTCCGGACGACACGGTTCTGATCACCGGTGCCAGCGGCTACCTCGGTGGGTTGTTCGCCCGGCATCTGGTGGCCGCGCGCGGTGTTCGCCGTCTGTTGCTGCTGAGCCGTCGCGGTGAATCCGCCACGGGCGCAACCGAACTGCGGGACGAGCTGCAACAGCTCGGTGCCGAGGTCGAGTTCGTCGCGTGTGACGTCACCGATCGTGCCGCGCTGGCCGCGATGCTGGCCGCTATCCCTGCGGACCGTCCGCTCGCCGGTGTGTTCCATACGGCTGGTGTGCTCGATGACGGTGCGATCACCGCGCTCACCCCGGAGCGGATGGACGCGGTCTTGCGGCCGAAGGTCGATGCCGCCCTGCATCTGGACGAGCTGACCGCCGAGCTGCCGTTGCGGGCGTTCGTGCTGTTCAGTTCCGCGGCCGGTACCTTCGGCAATCCAGGGCAGGGCAACTATGCCGCCGCCAACGCCTGTCTGGATGCGGTGGCGTTGCACCGCAAGGCATCCGGGCGCAACGGGCAGTCGCTCGCGTGGGGTCTGTGGGGCGCGGCCGGGGGTATGGGCGCGGAGCTCGGCGACACCGAGCGGCGCAGGATGTCCCGGTCGGGCATGCTGCCGCTGACGGA
Organism: Nocardia pseudovaccinii NBRC 100343; assembly: GCF_001613225.1. GTDB lineage: Bacteria > Actinomycetota > Actinomycetes > Mycobacteriales > Mycobacteriaceae > Nocardia > Nocardia pseudovaccinii. Next base: position 796 of record NZ_BDBY01000455.1, on the reverse strand, counting down.
AGAACAGGGTCTGGCGCTGTTCGACGCCGCTTCCGGAATCGATGCGGCCGCTCCCGTGCTGGCTCGTCTCGATCTGGACAGCATCCGCACCGCGGGGTCGGCCACCGCCCTGCTGTCCGCGCTGCTTCCTGCTCGCCGTCGGACGGCTTCGGGCGGCGCTACGGCGCTGCGTTCTCGTTTGGCCGCTACTCCGGACAGCGAGCGCCTCGGTGTGCTCGTCGAAACCGTTCGCGGTCAGGTCGCGGCGATTCTGGGGCATCGGAACGCGAATGCGATCGCACCCGACAGGGCATTCAGCGAGCTGGGTTTCGATTCGATCTCCGCGGTCGAGTTCCGCAATGCCCTCGCGACCGTGACGGGTCTGCGATTGCCCGCGAGTTTGGTGTTCGACTATCCGTCACCGCAGGCGCTGGCCGAATACCTGGCCGTCGAGTTCGCCGACCACCAGCTCTCGGCAGCAACTGTTCGTGCAGCGCTGCGGACCACCGACCGTCAGCTCGACGAACCCATCGCGATCGTGGGTATGGCGTGCCGGTATCCGGGCGGGGTGGGTTCTCCCGAGGAGCTGTGGAATCTGGTCGCGACGGGGACGGACGCGGCGTCGCAGTTCCCCGTCAATCGTGGTTGGGATGTCGATCGTCTCTACGATGCGGCCGGGGAGAAGCCGAACAGCACATACACCCGTGAGGGCGGATTCCTCCATGCCGCAGGCGAATTCGATCCGGCGTTCTTCAATATCAGCCCGAACGAAGCCGCGGTGATGGATCCGCAGCAATTCCTGCTGCTGGAGACCTCA
>NZ_BDBY01000454.1 GCF_001613225.1 Nocardia pseudovaccinii NBRC 100343 | reverse complement strand
AGACAGGAACTTGATCGTATGTGTAGAGCTCGATAGTTCGACCAGCTGACGCCAGTTCCCTCAAACGCGCGATGGACAGCCGTATGCCAGCGGCGAACGATTCCGACGACTCGCCGATTTCGTTCGCTCGATACGCGGCGGCATCCGAGTCGGGGTCCAACAGCAAGACCCGTAGTCGAGCCTCAGGCGATATGAGTTCACGCAAGAGTGAGTCGTTCAATCCGAGCAGCCCCAGACCACGAACAGCCATGACATCTACGGTGTCTGCCACCTTCGCGAGCGCACGGATCTCCTCCGCCGCATCGGCCTGCGACGGGTAGGTGATGGTGATTTCAGCGAGATCGGTCAGCATCACACGGTTGCTCTCGATCGGAGCCAACCCCAACGCAATTCGCGCGTTGTCGGGCATCCTCAGCCCGTCCGCAAGCCTCTCGAAAGAACCGAGGCTGGTCACCCGTCGACGCCGGTTGATGAGCTCGTTGACACGACCTTGGGACATCTCCAAAGCGGTTGCAAGCCGCTGCTGACTGGCTCCCGTGTGCTGCTGGACAAACCGCAGAAGGCTTGCAACATCTCGATTGCGCAGAACTTGCAGCACGTCTTGGCGTTCCCAGACAGGGGCCGGAACGACAAGTGGCGCAAAGGATTGTCCGAGCATCGGCACACCCCTCCAGCGCCTCGGCAAAGCTGCATGGCCTATCTCACCGTGAGATTAGCAGACTGGCCGGTGAGATCACCACCATGTGATCGAAACCGCGCTGCCTCTTTGGCTTACTTGACTGGTGTTGGTCGATACGGACATCAGGAATGAACGCCATTATGCCGAATCCACAACAGCCACAAAGAATTCCGTTCAATCGCGCACCCGCGAAATACATCGGTGCGCCAGCCGATGTGGTCGAACTCTTCGCCACTGCTATCGGCGTATGGAGAGACCAGAACGGCCCGTCGAATCCTTCTGGTGCCGGGGTGCAGGGTCCCCCGGCACCGGGAGCACCATCGCGAGGAGCAATGATGCGACGCGATAGGTTGCGGACCACTCAATCGCCGGATGGCCGGAAAGTTGCCGTCTGGCGGCTGGTCAGTAATGAGGCCCGAATTCTGCGTATCCAGAATCGAGCCGACGCCTCCACTGCCGCTCGGTGGCCCAGCAACGAATGGCTTCCAGCCGCTGCGCCCGGCACGGTGCTATTCGACAACGCGGCGCCACCGGATCTCGCAGCCGCACGCGAGGCATTTCCAGGGCATCTCGATCTGTGGGACGCGGTTCGCGACGACTACTGGGCCGCGCTGCTGAATGTGTCAAATCTCCCCGCTCCGTCGGAAGCGTGAATGAGATGTCCGAAATCAACCCGCCCCGGTACCACGACGTCGCCCCGTCGGTTCGAGCGCTGCTTGCGATCTTCAATGAAGACAGCCTCCGCAAGCTTGCACTGGCTCCCCTGAATAGTCAGCCGATAGTCCACCTGGCTGATGGAGCATTGTGTGAGGTCGACGAGAACGGGTGGATCGACGCATTCGATGACGGGGGTTGACTTCCCAGAAGCTGGCGCCGACATCGCTCGCCGTGTACCCGCACCATGACCTCAGGCTGGGTGAGTCGCCGGTGTGTGTGCCGGTTGGAACGCGCCGGAGGTGTGCGACTGCTCGGCCCTGATCACGTGCGTCACCGCATTGATCAGCGCCAGATGGGTGAAGGCCTGCGGGAAGTTGCCCAGATGACGTCCACTGCGCGAATCGATCTCCTCGGCATAGAGCCGCAGCGGACTCGCATAGCCGAGCAGCCGTTCACACAGATGCCTGGCCCGCTGCAGTTCGCCGATCTCCACCAGTGCGGAGACCAGCCAGAACGAGCAGATGGTGAAGGTGCCCTCCGCGCCGGTCAATCCGTCATCGGTGGTTTCGGTCCGGTAGCGCAGCACCAGACCGTTCTCGGTGAGCCGGTCGGCGATCGAGAGCACGGTGGCGCGCACCCGATGGTCGGTGGGCGGCAGGAAGCGGTTCAGCACCACCAGCAGCAGTGACGCGTCCAGGGTGTCGCCGCCGTACGTCTGGGTGAAGACACCGTCGGCATTCACGCCGTTGGTGAGGATATCGGCCTTGATCTGGTCGGCGATGGCGTACCACTCGGTGGCCCGCTCGTATTCGCCGTGCAGTTCGGCCAGCTTCGCACCGCGGTCCAGCGCCACCCAGCACATCACCTTCGACGAGGTGAAATGCTGTGGCTCACCACGCACTTCCCAGATGCCGCGGTCGGGCTCCTGCCAGCGTGCGATGGTCGCCTCGACCTGGCGCTCCAGCAGCGGCCACAGCGACTCCGGAACCTGTTGGCGGGATTTCACGTGCAGGTACACCGCGTCGAGCATGGTGCCCCAGATATCGTGCTGGTCCTGGTTGTACGCGCCGTTGCCGATGCGCACGGGTTTGGCGCCGTCGTAGCCGGTCAGGTTGTCGAGTGTGGTCTCGGTGAGGTCGCGTTCACCGCCGATGCCGTAGAGCACCTGCAGCGGAACGGGTTCGCCGTTGTCACCGGTGGTGGCGTCGTTGAGGAAGGCGAAGAAGTCGTTGGCCTCACGGTCCAGACCGAGGGTGTACAGACCCCAGAGTGCGAAGCTGGAATCGCGTACCCAGGTATAGCGGTAGTCCCAATTGCGTTGTCCGCCAGGGGTTTCCGGCAGTGAGGTGGTGGCGGCGGCCATCAGCGCACCGGTCGGCGCGTAGGTGAGTCCCTTCAGCGTCAGCGCACTGCGCTGGAGGTAGTTGCGCCACGGATGATCCGGGAAATCGCCGAGAGTGATCCACTGCCGCCAGCATTCGGTGGTCTGCCACATCTTCTGCGCCGCCTCTTCGAAGGTGCGCGGTGCGGGCAGCTCCGACCAGGTCAGCGCGACGAACACCTCGTCGCCCTCCTTCATCCTGGTCCGGGCGCGGGCCTCGCGGCCCTCGAGTCCGAGCCGCAGGTCGGTGGTCAGCACCAGCGTCGGGCCCGCACTCGGATCGGTGGTGCGCACCGCGGTGGCCTCCTCGTACACCTTACCGGTGTACTCCCAGCGGGCCGGGGCACGATGGTAATCGAAGGCGGGTTCGCAGCTCATCTCCAGTTCGACCGTGCCGTTCACGCACTTCACCGTGCGCAGCAGGACGTGCTCGGCATCCCAGTCCATCGGCGTACGGCGGTGCGTCTTGCTGCGCTGATCGTTGTTGTGCCAGGGACCGAGCACCAGCGCGTCGCGCACGATCAGCCAGCCGGTCTCGGACTGCCAGGTGGTCTCCAGGATCATGCCGCCGGGCAGATACCGCCGCGCCGCGGGCACATTGACCCCGTACGGGCCGATCCGGAAATGACCGGCACTGCGATCGAGCATCGCGCCGAAGATGCTCGGCGAATCGGGCCGCGGCACGCACATCCACTCGACGCCGCCATTGCTGGCGATCAGACAGCTGGTCTCACAGTCGGATAGGAATGCGTAATCGTCGATCGGCGGATAGCTGGCATGCTGACGCACGTCACTCAGCTGACTGAGCACGGGCAGGTCGGCAGGTTCTTCTACGGTCAGATCATCGGAAGACGCCATACCTCATCTTCGGTCCGTCTGCCCGTGTCGTCCACCGAGGGCGCCGAAACCCGGCCACCACGCGGCCCGACGGCGCGGCGAATTCAACACGGCTAGGCTGGTGCCGTGCATCAGATTGCAGGGTGGTGGGACGGCTTCGAGCTGTGGGTCGCGGGATTGCCGTTTATCCCGCAGTTCATCGTGGTATTGGTCGGCATGGTTCCGGTCAGCTTCGCCATCGCCTACCTGCTGGACCGACTGCTTCGGGTCTCGCTGCAACTGCTCGGCCGTAATCGCGCGTCCTCGACGACGCTCACCGCCGAGGACATCGTGGGCCCCGAACCCGCCCTGATGCCCGAGCCGATCGCACCGCCGGTGGCGGTGCGCGAGACCGCGCAGAGCGGGGCGCGTTGATGCCGCGTTCCCGCGTTCAGCTCGCCTTGATCGCCCTGCTCGTGCTCGTGGTCATCGCCTGGCTCGTCACCCGGTAGCCGAGTCGTCCGCACCGGTCGTCGACTTCTTTGCCGATCTTGTGGCGGGCTCGCCGACCTCAGCCCCTCACGAAGCCCGTCGCGCTCTGGATTGCGTACGGTCGATGCGGCCACGCTGCAATCTGCTCACGCAGGCC
>NZ_BDBY01000453.1 GCF_001613225.1 Nocardia pseudovaccinii NBRC 100343 | reverse complement strand
GAGTTCAGTCGGCAGCGGGGCTTGTCGCCGGATGGCCGGTGTAAGTCCTTCGCGGACGCGGCCGATGGTGTCGGGTGGTCCGAGGGCGCTGGAATGTTGGTGCTGGAGCGGTTGTCCGACGCGCAGCGCAATGGTCATCAGGTGCTTGCGGTGCTGACCGGTTCGGCGGTGAATCAGGATGGTGCGTCGAATGGTTTGACCGCGCCGAACGGTCCGTCGCAGCGGCGTGTGATTCGCCAAGCGTTGGCTAATGCGGGGGTTTCGCCTGTCGATGTCGACGTGGTTGAAGCTCACGGCACCGGCACCACGCTGGGTGATCCGATCGAGGCTCAGGCGCTGCTTGCCACGTATGGCCAGGATCGTGTTGCGGATCGGCCGTTGTGGTTGGGGTCGTTGAAGTCGAATATCGGTCATGCCCAGGCCGCTGCGGGTGTGGGTGGTGTGATCAAGATGGTGATGGCGATGCGCCATGGCACTCTGCCCAAGACGCTGCACGTGGATCGGCCGAGCACCAAGGTGGATTGGTCCGAGGGGCATGTGCGGTTGCTGACCGAGGCGGTGCCGTGGCCGGAGGTGGATCGGCCGCGTCGTGCGGGTGTCTCGTCGTTCGGTATCAGCGGTACGAATGCGCACGTCATCATCGAGCAGGCTCCGGTGGCCGAACCGGCGGTGGAACAGGCTCCGACGCAAGAGACTGTCCCGGCGGGTGGGTTGCTGCCGTGGGCGGTCTCGGCGCGCAGTGGCGAGGCGCTGGCCGGTCAGGCCGTCCGCTTGGCGTCTCATGTCGGCGATCGGGGCCTGGATCCGGTGGATGTCGGGTTTTCGTTGGCGTCTACGCGTGCGGTGTTCGACCATCGTGCGGTTGTCTTGGCTGAGGACCGTGGTGGGCTGCTGGCGGGTATGCGGGCGTTGGGGCGCGGCGAAACCGCTTCTGGTGTGGTGACTGGTCGTGTGTTGCCGGGTTCGACGGGGTTGGTGTTTTCCGGTCAGGGTGCGCAGTGGGCTGGTATGGCCGTCGAGTTGCGTGCGGCGTATCCGGTGTTCGCCGAGGCATTCGATGCGATTGTCGCGCAGCTGGATCCGATGTCGGGACAGCAGATTTCGCTGGATGTGGCTCTGTCGGAAGAGGACTCGGTCGATCGGACGGTGTTCGCGCAGGCGGGGTTGTTTGCGTTCGAGGTGGCGTTGTTCCGGTTGCTCGGATCGTGGGGAGTCCGGGCCGATGTGGTGGCTGGTCATTCGATCGGTGAGATCGCCGCCGCGCATGTGGCTGGTGTGTTGTCGCTGACTGACGCCTGTGTGTTGGTGGCTGCGCGTGGCCGGTTGATGCAGGCGTTGCCTTCGGGTGGTGCGATGGTTGCTGTTGGTGCTTCCGAGGCTGATGTGCGGTCGTTGTTGGTCGATGGGGTGTCGATCGCGGCGGTGAATGGTCCGTCGTCGGTGGTGCTCTCCGGTGTCGAGGATGCGGTCCAGACTGTTGTGGACACCTGCATGGAACGTGGTGGGCGCACACACCGATTGCGGGTTTCGCATGCTTTCCATTCGGCTCTGATGGAGCCGATGCTGGCCGAGTTCGCTTCGGTGATAGAGGGTTTGGCCTTCGGTCGGCCCGCCATCGCGTTGGTGTCGACGGTGACCGGTGCCCGGGTCACCGATGAGATGTCGGATCCGGCGTATTGGGTGGGTCAGGTCCGGGATACGGTGCGGTTCGCCGATGCTGTTGCGGCGATGGTGGATATGGGTGTGTCCCGGTTCGCCGAGGTCGGCCCCGACGCGGTCCTGAGTCCGATGATCGCCCAGACTCTCGACGACGAGGCTGCTGCGGTGGTGGCGTTGGCGCGTCGAGACCGTGCCGACGCGTCCGCCGTGTCGGCTGGGGTGGCCGGGTTGTTCGTGGCTGGCGCCGAAGTGAACTGGACCGGTCTCCACGCCGGAGGTCAGCGCGTCGACCTGCCCACCTATGCCTTCCAGCATCAGCGTTTCTGGCTGGATCCCACGGAGGCGCTGGCCATGTCGTGGCTGGGCGCCGAACTGGGCGGGGTCAGCTCGGTCGGGCTGGATGTGGTGGAGCATCCACTGCTGGGTGCGGTGGTGCCGCATCCGGATTCGGGTGGCGTGAGTTTCACCGGCCGGTGGACCGTGGACTCGGTCGAGTGGCTGGCCGACCACAGCGTGCTCGGCACCGTATTGCTGCCGGGCACCGGATTCGTCGAGCTGGCGAGCTACGTCGGCGGTGTGCTCGGTTGTGCCGTGGTGGACGAGCTGGTCCTGCAGGCCCCGTTGACCGTGCCTGCCGAGGGCAGCGTCGCGGTACAGGTCGTGGTGACCGCCGCAGACGAGGCCGGTCGCAGGCGGCTGAGTGTGCATTCGCGGCAGACCGCCGAGGGGCCGTGGTTGCTGCACGCCGAAGGTACGCTCGCACCGGATGAGGTGGTGGCCGATTTCGACCTCGCCGCGTGGCCGCCGACCGGTGCCCAGCCGATGAACATCGACGGCGTCTACGACGAGCTGCTCGATATCGGGTACGGCTACGGCCCGTTCTTCCAGGGGCTGCAGGCGGCGTGGCGGCGTGGTGACGAGTTGTTCGCCGAGGTCGCGCTGCCGGATCCACAGGACGGCAAGGGATTCGGCATCCATCCGGCACTGTTCGACGCGGCGCTGCACGCCGGGATCGTGCACGGTATGCGTGGCGGTGTCGAGGGCTTCCCGGCATTGCCGTTCACCTGGAACCAGGTGGTGCTGCATGCGACCGGCGCGAGTGCGGTGCGGGTTCGCATCGTGGTCGAGGGCACTCGGTTCGCGCTCCAGCTGGCCGACGAGCAGGGCGAGCCGGTGATGTCGGTGGGGGCCTTGGTTTCTCGGCCGGTGTCGGCCGATCGCCTGCAGGCGGATCGGGTGGATGATGCCCTCTTCGGCGTGGAGTGGGTCGCTGCCGCGCCGTCCACGGAGAGCGTCGAACCGGGCCGGGTGGCGGTACTGAAGGGTGATCTCGCGGCGCTGATCACCGAGTTGGATGCGGCGCAGGACGCTGATGTTGCGGAGATCGTGTTGTGGGAGATCCCCGTCCACGACGGTGCCCCGCCCGAGGCCGCCCGCCGGATCGGGATCGGTGTGCTCGACACACTGCGGGGTTGGCTGGCCGAACCGCGTTTCGCCGGTTCACGTCTGGTGGTGCTGACCAGAGGTGCGGTGGCCGTTGCCGATTCGGAGCAGGTGGATCTTGGCCAGGCGCCGGTGTGGGGTCTGCTGCGTGCCGCGCAAGCCGAACATCCGGGCCGATTCCAGCTGCTCGACCTGGCTCAGGACGAGAATCGTGACGCGCTCGCCATCGCCGCTGCGGCCGCGACCGCTGCGCTGGAACCCGAGGCTGCGCTGCGCGGCGCGACCCTGCTCGTGCCGCGATTGAGTCGTCACGCGCCCGGTTCGAACGTCCGGTTGTCCGAGCCGGGCACCGTGCTGGTGACCGGTGGTACAGGTGGTTTGGGTGGGGTGATCGCCCGGCATCTGGTGACCGAACATGGTGTGCGCCATTTGCTTCTGACGTCTCGGCGCGGACCGGATGCGCCGGGTGCCGCGAAACTGCGCGATGAGCTGACCGAGCTGGGCGCGCAGGTGACCATCGTCGCGTGTGATGTTTCGGATCGGTCGGCGCTGGCGGCGTTGCTGGACGGCATCTCGGTTGAACATCCGTTGGTCGGCGTTGTGCACGCAGCCGGAACAGCGGACAACGGTCTGGTCGAATCGATTACGGCCGAGCGGGTCGATTATGTGTTCGGGCCCAAGGTCGATGCGGCGTGGCATCTGCACGAGCTGACTCGCGATGCCTCGTTGTCGTTGTTCGTGCTGGTGTCGTCCGCGGGCGGGCTGGTGCTGGCCGCTGGTCAAGCGAACTACGCCGCGGCGAATGTCTTTCTCGATGCGCTTGCGGCACATCGTCGGAGTCTGGGTTTGCCTGCGACGGCTGTGGATTACGGGTTGTGGGCGCGATCGTCGGGGCTCGGTGTCGAGCTGTCCGAGGCCGAATTCGATCTGCTGCGCCGACAGGGCTTCCCGCCGATCTCCGAGGCCGAGGGACTTGCGCTGTTCGATGCGGCGATTGCCACCGATACCGCACAGCTGGTGGCGCTGCGGGTCGATCGGGCGGTGCTCCGGACTCGGGGCGAGCTGATTCCGGCCCTGGTCCGCGCGCTCGTGCCGAACCCGGTGCGCCGTGCCAACCGAGGTGCGGCGGGTCAGGCTTTCGCCCGAAAGCTGGCCGGTTTGTCGGACGCGGATCGTGCGCGC
>NZ_BDBY01000452.1 GCF_001613225.1 Nocardia pseudovaccinii NBRC 100343 | reverse complement strand
CACATGGTTTGCGTCGCCGAGGAGTCCGCGTGCGGTGATGAGCGTGGCGAGTAGATCCATCGGCCGGTCACCGGTGTTGGTGGGTGTGGCGTCGCGGATCTTGCGCAGTTTCAACAATCGGGCGTTGCGGATGTCGACGCCGAGTGCGGGTGCGACGTTGTCGTTGCCGGGGTCGGAGACGATGGTGTAGTCCGATAGCGCCAGCCATGCCTGATACCAGGCTTCGGCGGGCTGACCTTCCCGCGTCGGTGTCGTGGGCGGGGTTTCGGTCACCGTCCAGCGGGCGCAGCCGCATTCGAGATCGTCACAGCGGGTGAGGCGTTCGCCGAGGGAGGACGGGTTGTAGCGGGTGCTGCGCCCGTGCAGGGTGGGGCACGCGCGCTGGGAGTAGTGCCCGCATTCCTGATGGACGCCCGGCTCTACTGCGATTCCTCGCAGGTAGTCGCTGGGCCGCAGATACAGCACGACCCGGTCACCGAACGGTTCGCCGTAGATCTGGAGGGTTTCGCCGCAGACCTGACACAGTTTGCGGGTGAGGGCGTGCAGGCGACGGACGGGATCGAGGGCTCCCCACACCGGTTGACTGCGATCGCGATGCGCCAAGGTGATGTACGGAACGACGAGCCCGTGCGAGGTCGGTGCGTGCATCAATCGCATCGGTACCGCAGGCTGTGCGGGTGTGCGTGTGCGGCGGGGAGGTGGGGTAGCGGTCATGCTCACCTCGAATCTGGTTGTGGCGCATTGAGGTTGCGTGGTGCACGACCGGCATCCGGTGAATCGGGGGTCGCGGACAGCGTGACGGTGGTGATGCGGTCGGGGGTTCCGGGACTGTGAATGCGCACATGGATGTGGGCTGTGAGCGCACCGGCGGTGGCCGCTGGTTCGGCTCGCCAGGGACCGAACCGATCCTCGTCGAGGTCGGGGAGGTTGGTTTCGATCCAGGCCAGCAGCTGCCGGCCGCTGGCGATCACAGCGAGATCCAGCGCCGACGGGTATGCGGGTGGTGGTCGTGCACATCGACCACGGCGATCGTGGTGGCGGCGGTGGTGGGGTGACCGTGGATATCGCGTAGTCGCGTCGGGGCGGGGGCTGGAATGGGCGTGTGTCTCATTCGAATTCGCGCCTCTCCTTGGGGGAGCGCCACCGCGGGTCCGATGGTGGTGTGAGTGGATGGGTTGGGGTTCAGGCGGTTTCGAGGTCGAACAGGTCGGCGTAGCGTTCCTCGCCGTCGTAGGAGGGGCAGTCGCATTGCGGGAACGCCTGGAGGCAGTCGGCGCAGAACCCGCAGGCGATGCAGTGGGGGCCGGTGGGGTCGTCGTTGAATTCGCCGCATTCGCTGCAGTGGCCCCAGTAGTCGGTGGTGTCGCTGGCCCACAGGGCGGGGAGGTAGGTGTGGTTGGAGTACCAGCTGCCCTGGTCCCAATGCCCGCGGTGTTCGTTGAAGATGTAAGCGGTGTGCTTGTAGGCGGGGTCGACGGTGAGCAGCACCATCTTGTCGAAGCCGAGCCAAGCTTCGAGTTGTTGGCGTCCGGTCCAGGAATCCAGTGACCCGAACGGGTGCTGTGGTAGGAATTCCTCGGCGGCGATGCGGGTGTCCGAGCGTGGATCACCGGGGGTGGGGTGCACGTTCTGGGGCAGGATCCCGTTGTGCGCGAGCACCGTTCGTTCATCCCCGCCGACGAGGAAGGGGTGACAGTTGTCGAGGGTGCGTGGTCCGTGGGTGGCCAGGCGGGAGTGGAACAACGCCGCACCGTCGGGGTACTGCTGTCGGATAGAAGCGAATTCGAGGATGACGGCTTCGGCGTCGAGGCCGTGGCCGGTGGTGATGGTGTTGTTGGTGATGATGGCGTATCCGTGGCCGTGGGGGTTGGCCAGCGCGCCAGCGTGTAGGGCGTCGAGGTTGGGGTTGTGGCCGGGTTTGATGAAGGTCAGGATGCACATGCCAGGTCCTCCAGTTCGGACAGAAGCGGCGAGTAGGGCGGGTGGGCGCGTAGCCAGGTGGTGAAGGCGTTCCATTCCCAGCCGCGGCGGCGCGCGATATCGGCTGCGGTCAAAGAGCGCGTGTATTCCACGGATGCGGCGGCGAAGGCCAGGGCGGCTTGGACCTGTTGTGGCTGTAGGGAGCTGGCGAAGATGCGTAGTTCGAAGGTGTGCTCGGGGCGCACGTTGATGGCGTGGTAACGGGCCGCGCCGCGCTCACCCTTGGCGAAGGCCAGCATGTTCGAGCGCGCGTGGGGGGAGAATTCGGCCCAGCTGGATGAGCGGCGGGCCAGCGTGGTGACCGGGGTCTGGTTGCGGTAGACGAATTTGAGCCACCGGTAGGCGTGGGTGGGGGAGTCGAAGCCGTTGCGGGAGAGGTGGATGTGGATGCCGACGTCGCTGTCGGTGTAGCAGCCCAGCAACCGCAGCCGGGTCAGCAGCCGCCACGGGAACCGCGTTTGCGCGTACTCATGGGACATGGGGTGAGTGACGAGTTCGAACCCGCACGGGCTGATCGAGGAATCCTCTTTCAGGTAGGCGAGGTCACCGATGTGGGCCAAGGCGGTGTCGACCGCATCGTTGAAATGGCGGGTGGGGGTTTTGATTTCGAGTTCCAGCCCCAGGAACAGCGGACCCTTGCCGTGGAAGCGAGGATCGGGTTTGTAGTCGTAGCCGTAGACCTCCGGGTGTTCGGGGCGGGTGCAGTCTTGGCAGTAGGTGTCGTCGTAGGGGATGAGATCGAAGCATTCGGCGCATTCGCGGTAGTCCTCGTCGAGGCAGGGGTCGCAGACTCGGTTTCCGCTGTGGACGCCGTAGGTGTCGGTGCACAGCCGGGCGCAGTCGTCGCAGGTTTGGTAGTCGCGGACGCAGTTGCCGCAGATCTCGCGGGCACCGACCGCGGTTGTGGTGGTGCGGCTGTAGGTGTGGCAGTCCGCGCACCGGGTCCATCCGGACACGCACCGCGCGCACAGCAGCGTGTCGTGGCTGGTGAGGTGTGGGCTGCGGGTGTGCCCTCCGCATTCGACGCACACCGACAGGTCATCGACACACGAGCGGCACAGGCATTCGCCGTCGAGGGTCGTGGTGAGGTTCGCGGGAGGGAGCCGATCGGCACATTGCGAGCACGCGGAGTCGGCGACAACGGGTGTGGGCATGACAGAAGACCTTTCGACGAAAATGGAAAGAACCCCGCGCCCAGCGGGATTCGCTGGGCGCGGGGTTCTCGGGGACAAATCAGCGGGAGATAGGCGACTTCGGTGGCCGGTGCGGATGGGTCGAAGGCAGGCCGAGCCGGCCGTGCGGGGGCGGGTGCCTGTCAGCGTGGTGGTTCTCGGCGCATTCGCAGTCGGGGAATACGGTGTCGCAGTCGAAGCACCAGCCGCACCGGCTGCAGTAGCGGCTGGTGCGGTCGAAGTCGACGTTCAGGCACGACCGACACAGGTAGCGGCGAGCCGGACGACGCGGCCGTGGCTGGTAGCTGGTGTTGGAGTACCAGATGCCGCCATCCCATCGGCCCGCGGATTCACCGAAGAGGTAGGCGCTGTGGCGGTAGGCGGGATCGACGGTGAGGATGACCAGCTTGCTGCTGCCCAGCCACGATCCCAGACCACGCGCGCCGCGGCGGGTGTCGATCGACCCGAACGGATGCCGAGCCAAATATTCCTCGGCCGCGATACGGGTATCCGAACGGCGATCGTACGGGCGCGGATGGACTCGTTTGGGAAGAGTGCCGTTGTGCGCCAACACTGTTCGCGGATCACCGCCGAGGCGGAACGGATGACAGTTGTCCACGCTGCGCTCACCGTGGGTGGCGTAGCGGGAATGAAACAATGCCGCCCACCGCGGATACCGTGCGCGCACCGCGGTGAAGTGGTCGATCACCGCGGTGCCGTCCATGCCGTGGCTGGTGATGATGCGGGTCCCAGCGATCACGGCGAAACCGTGACCGTGCGGATTCACCCTCGCCCCGACCGACAAGGCCACAGGATTCGGTGCGGCGCCAGGCGGGAAGTAGGTCAGCAAGCACACGACAGGTCCTCCATCTCCGCCAACAGCGGCCCATACAGGCCGCGGTGTGCGGTGACCCAGGTGGCGAAGCGTGACCATTCCCACGCCCCGGACCGCACGTCAGCGACCCGCATGTCCCGGGTGTAGTCGATCGATGCGGTGGTGAACGCCAACGCGGCCTGCACTTGCTGCACATCGAGCGAGGACGCGAACACCCTGAGCTCCAGGGTTTTTCGTGGGTAGGGGTTGATAGCCTGATATCGGCTCAACCCCAACGCGTGCAGCGGGTCTTTGGCGGTGTGTTTGACCTTCGCTCGGGCTCGCTGATCGAACGGCGCGTAGTGCGAGCGGCGGCGCGCGATAACCGTGACCGCGGACTCGTTGCGATACAGCATCTTCATCCACCGATAGATGTGGGCTGGCGAGGCGAATCCGGCACGGCTGGCGTGGATATGCAGCCCGACACTGGCATCGGCGCGACATCCGAGCTCGGCGAGTTCTCCGAGCAGCGGCCACGGGAACTCGGCGATCGCGTACTCGTACGACATCGGATGGGTCACCAGCTCGAACCCGCCGGGTTCGATCGAGGAATCCCGCTTCAGGTACCCCAACAGCCCGAGGTGATCGCCTGCGAGTGTGACGCTGTGTCGGTGGTGGTGTTCGGGGACAACGATTTCCAGTTCCATCCCCAGATACAGCGGCCCGTTGCCGTGGAAGCGTGGGTCGGGTTTGTAGCTGTAATTCCACACGTGATGCGGATGATCGCAGGTATCGCACTCACCCCCGACACGGGTCAAGGTGCCGCAGCCACGGCAGCTCGAATAGTGCTCGGCACAACGACCACACACACGCCCGCCGCCGGAGAGGTAACGGCTAGTA
>NZ_BDBY01000451.1 GCF_001613225.1 Nocardia pseudovaccinii NBRC 100343 | reverse complement strand
GGGTTGGGGGTTGGGGGTTGGGGTGTATCTCAGTCTTCTGGCCAAGTGTTCTCGATGATCAGGCGGCCGGATTGCATTGCCTGGGTGTATTGTTCGGCGACTACGGGGGTGGGGTAGGTGGGCCAGTAGGAGATGGCGCCGGTGGGTTTGTCGATGACGCAGACCGAACCGCCGATGGTCGGGGGCAGTGGGGGGTTGTGTGGGTCGATACCCGGTGGGGGCGGGAAGATGGCGACGACGGTGAATCCCGCGTCGAATTCGGTGAGCAGGTTGCTGATGCCGTCATCGGTGGACAGGTAGTGGTCGGCGAGGCGTTGTGCCTCGGCGAGATCCACGGGTGTGCTCGCCTCGGTGGGGTAGGCGTGGATATCCATGCCAGAGAATTTACGGCCAAAGGTGAACGGGCCGTGGTCATTCGAAGTGGACGGTGGCGATCATCCGGCGGGCCAGGGTTTCCGGATCGGAGCTGTCTCCGAGTGCCGAATCCTGTAGTGCCCCTTCGCGCCACAGTGCCGCGAAGCCGTGTACCAGTGACCAGGCGGCGAGGCGGGTGGCTTGTTGCTGCTCAACGGTGTTGTCGGGCTGCATGACCGAGACTCCGGAGCGCAGCGCCGCTCCCGCCGCCGTGCGGGCGGCGACCAGGCGCTCGTCGTCGGCGTGCAGGAGTTCGCGCCGGAACATCACATCGAAATGGCCGGGATGTTCGCGAGCGAAGCGCGTGTAGGCGACCGCGACCTCGCGGAGTTCCGGTCCGGCCGCGGTCAGTTGCTCGGCGAGCAGGTCGAAACCTTCGATGGCGAGTGCGGTCAATAACCCCGCCCGATCACCGAAGTGATGTGCGGGGGCCGCATGCGAGACATCGGCCCGGCGGGCCAGCCCGCGCAGGGATACCGCGTCGACACCGTCGGTCGCGATCTGATCGGCGGCCGCGGCCAGGATGGTGGCCCGCAGATCGCCGTGGTGATACCCGCTCTTCGCCATGTCTCGATGGTCGCCCAAAATCTAGCCATTGACAAGTTTCCCGCCCAGACTTAATCTAGTCACTGTCAAGATTTGGTGCTCGACCCACAGGAGACTCTGATGGCACCGCTGGTTGTACTCATCGTCATCGCCGGACTCGCTCGGTTCATCGGCTGGCTCGGCAACCTCGGTTGGCTCGACTCCTGGCCGCACGCCGCCGCACTCGGGCTTGCCGCGATGTTCGCCCTCACCTCGAGCGCGCACTTCGTCGAGCCGAAGCGCGGCGCACTGATCGCCATGGTGCCGCCGCGGCTGCCCAATGCGGCGGGCTGGGTGACCTTCACCGGCTTGCTCGAAATCGGCGGCGCGATCGGCCTTTTGATCCCGCCCGTCGCCAAACTGGCCGCTGCGGGACTGATCCTGCTGCTGATCGTGATGTTCCCCGCGAATATCCGTGCGGCACGGGCGGATATCGGCATCAAGACCATGCCGCTGCCGCTACGCACCATCGTGCAGGGCATCTTCCTCGGCGCGGGCGCGCTCGTCCTGCTCGGCTGATCACCGAAACCACCGTCGGCACACCGGATTCCGGTGTGCCGACGTCTGTTGTGCCAGTGCCTCACGGGTTGCTGGTGTCGTATGTTGCGGCTTGATCGGCAGCACCTCGATACCGACCTGCGACAGCCGCGCGGCCCGATGCGTGCGGAGGCCAGCGGTCCACAGCGCAATGACGTGCGTGTTCGCATCGGTATCCTCCGACGGGCACGGTTGCGCCGCCGAGAGGATATCGATGTCATCACTGATTCCCGCGACACTCGGCTGGCTGGTGCTCGGCTACGTCGGCGCCATTACGCTGGGTCGGCTGATGTTGTTGCGGGACACGATCATCGATCAGCTCATCAATCGCAACCTGCTCTGGAGCATCGCCGCCCTGCTGTGCTACCGATGCGCCCAGACGAGTGTCACCAGTCCGGTCTACGTCCTCGCGCTGGGATGCGTGGAAATGACAACCATGCACCTGTTTGTCATAGCCCGATACATTCTCGCCGAGACCGAGTCGGCAGTGGTGTGGCGGCGGCTGCGTCGGTGCGGTTTCGTTGCCGCGGCGGCAACTGTCGTCATGTTGCTCGCCGGGATGATGGCACAGGACAACGGACGACCGGTCGATCTGAGCGCACACGTGCCCGCGGCGATCTTCGGGATCGCCTATGCCGCACCGCTTGCGGTCAGTATGGTCGTTTTCCTGCTCTCGGGCATCCACGAGCTGCGCTCGGGCGACCTCAGCGCCAAGATGCAGGTGGTCTGCTGGATTCTGGGCATCAGCGGTGGCTTCGTCTCGAGCAATCAGGCACTTTCCACCGCGCGGTTGCTGACGGGGCGACCCGCCCTCGGTCCGCATTTGCCGCGTGGAGAACTCGATTTCGTGCTCTGCGTGACCCTCAACGTGACCCTGCTCGCCATCCCTTTGCTCAGCGCGCTGCTCACGCTGGCCGGTTGGGATCGCGACGCTCGAATCTGTCGCCGACTGCGGCCGCTGTGGCGCGACCTCACCGCGGCGGTCCCGGAGATCGTGCTGCCCGCCGAGGCACGGCACGGTGCGGATTCGGTCACCCGGCTGTTCCGCATGATCGTGGAAATCCGCGATGCGATGCTGCACCTCGGTTCCTACCTCCCGGCCGCTACCCTGCCACCGCATAAGGTTGAATCAGATTGGGAGATAACCGATTACGCACACCGGCTCGCACACGCCGTGCGTGCCAGAAACGCAGGCGAACTGCCCGCCGTTGTCGGTTCCGGCCCTCGGCTACCCAGCACCGCACGCGATTTCGACGCTGAACTCCGGCATCTGCTCGGCCTCGCCCGCGCCTGGCCGAAGACCGCGGTGCGATGAAGTTCGCATCGGGTGCCGGGGACCCCGAACCGCCATAGGCTGTATCCCATGACCTACAAGATCGTTTCTCGGCAGTTCGACCTCGATGTGGACGGCTCATCGCTGACCGGTTATCTGGCTCGACCGGAGGGCGACAGCACATTTCCGGCCGTCTTGGTCGGCGCCGAATTGTGGGGACTCACCGAGGACGCGCGCCGGATCGTCGATAGAGTCGCCGAACTCGGCTATGTGGCCTTCGTGGTGAACGTCTATCACCGCTCGGGTCCGGAAACGGCTGCGGGACTGGCCGAGACCGACGAGAACCGGACGCGTGCCTTCGGCCTGCTCGGTGAACTCACCCGCGATGGTGTCGAGGCCGACTTCCGGGCGGCTATCGCCTATGCCCGCGAACACGGCGGTGCGACGGATAAGACCGGTGTTCTCGGCTTCAGCCTCGGCGGCCACCTCGCCTACTTCGCGGCCACCCGACTGGATCTGGATGCCGCGGCGATCTTCTACCCGGGCTGGCTGACCGCCGCGGGCACCGCGTTGAGCAGGCCGGAGCCGCTGTTGGCCGCGACCGAGAACATCGCCAAAGGGGATGTGCGAGTGCTGCTGTTCTTCGCCGAACTCGATCACGTCATCGATGCCGAACAGCGCGAACAAGTCGAGGCGGCCTTGAACCAGGCAGGTGTGCGGCACGAATCGGTGGTCTACCCGGGCGCGAAGCACGCCTTCTTCTTCCCCGATCGAGAACCGTACGACGAAGCCGCAGCTCAGGATTCGTGGAAGCGGACCGCCGAGCTGTTCACCACCGAATTGGGCTGAGCCCGAACGGAATACGGCGAAAAAGCCCGACCGGCCCTGTCTCCCCCTCCGAAGACAGGCCCGATCGGGCTGTAATAAATATTCCTCGGAGAGCTTGACAGGGCCTTAAAGGAGCCTTAATGGAGACGTGTCAAGCGGATCAGTGCCGCTTGGCGCCGAGTTGAGCCAGGAATTCCGCATTGGTCGGAGCCTGACGCAGGCCCTCCAGCAGCAGGTCGGTGGCCTGCTGACCGTCCACCGCGGCGAGGGTGCGGCGCAGCAGCTTGGTGGCCGCCAATTCGTCCGGGGTGAGCAGCAATTCGTCCTTGCGGGTGCTGGACTGCGCGATATCGACGGCCGGGAAGACCCGGCGGCTCGCGGTCGCGCGATCCAGTTTCAGCTCGGCATTGCCGGTGCCCTTGTACTCCTCGAAGATCACGGTGTCGGCCAGCGAACCGGTCTCCACCAGGGCGGTGGCGATAATGGTGAGCGAGCCGCCGTTCTCGAAATTGCGTGCGGCGCCGAGGAATTTCTTCGGCGGCGCGAGCGCGGCGGCATCGACGCCACCGGAAAGTACCCGCCCGGAGGACGGTGCGGCGTTGTTGTACGCGCGGGCGAGGCGGGTCAGCGAGTCGAGCAGCACGACGACATCCCGGCCCATTTCGGCCAGGCGCTTGGCATGTTCGATGGCGAGTTCGGCCAATGCGATCTGCTCGCGCGGGGTTTGGTCGAAGGTGGCGGCGGCGACGTCGGCGGGTACCGACCTGGCCAGATCGGTGACCTCCTCGGGACGCTCGCCGACCAGTACGAGCATCAGTTCGCACTCCGGGTGGTTCTTCGCGATGCCGTGCGCGATCGCTTGCAGCACAGAGGTTTTGCCCGCCTTTGGCGGTGCGACGATGAGTGCGCGCTGACCCTTGCCGATGGGCATGACCAGATCGGTGACCCGGGTGGTCATGGCATGCGGTTCGGTTTCCAGACGCAACCGCTGGTTGGGGTAGATGGGGACGAGATCCTCGAAGCCGGGCCGGGCACGCTCGGGATCCTGACCGTTGACCGATTCGATACGGACCAGCGGATCGAGCTTGCCGCTGCGTGCGGGCTCGGCCGCGCCGATAATGAAATCGCCACGGCGCAAACCGAATTCACGGATGAACCGGGGCGGTACATGCACGTCACGCGGGCCGGGGAGGTAGCCGTCGACCCGAAGGGTGGCGGCGCGGTTGTCGGCGATATCGAGGATGCCGCTGACGGATCGTACGGGGTGCTGAGCGGTCCCGGCCGCCGCGCCCCCGTCTGGTGATACGGGAAATGTGTTGTCTTTCATGGGTTT
>NZ_BDBY01000450.1:2500-5319 GCF_001613225.1 Nocardia pseudovaccinii NBRC 100343 | reverse complement strand
AAGGATGTTCCGGCGGTGTCCTACTCTCCCACACCCTGTCGAGTGCAGTACCATCGGCGCTGGTGGCCTTAGCTTCCGGGTTCGGAATGGGACCGGGCGTTTCCCCACCGCTATAGCCGCCGTAACTCTATGAAACTATCCACACAAACAGCGCGACAACATTCAGGACCATGATCCTGTCAGTTGTCTGCTGCAGTGCCTGTGTGTTGTTTCAGATACCGCACAGTGGACGCGTAGCTTCTTCGTTGGTAAGTCCTCGGCCGATTAGTACCAGTCACCTACACCCGTTACCGGGCTTCCAGTTCTGGCCTATCAACCCCATGGTCTGTAGGGGGCCTTAACCACTCGAAGGTGGTGAGAAACCTCATCTTGGAACAGGCTTCCCGCTTAGATGCTTTCAGCGGTTATCCCTTCCGAACGTAGCTAACCAGCAGTGCCCTTGGCAGGACAACTGGCACACCAGAGGTTCGTCCGTCCCGGTCCTCTCGTACTAGGGACAGCCTTCCTCAAGTTTCTGACGCGCGCGGCGGATAGAGACCGAACTGTCTCACGACGTTCTAAACCCAGCTCGCGTGCCGCTTTAATGGGCGAACAGCCCAACCCTTGGGACCTACTCCAGCCCCAGGATGCGACGAGCCGACATCGAGGTGCCAAACCATCCCGTCGATATGGACTCTTGGGGAAGATCAGCCTGTTATCCCCGGGGTACCTTTTATCCGTTGAGCGACACCGCTTCCACTTGCCGGTGCCGGATCACTAGTCCCGACTTTCGTCCCTGCTCGAGCTGTCACTCTCACAGTCAAGCTCCCTTGTGCACTTGCACTCGACACCTGATTGCCAACCAGGCTGAGGGAACCTTTGGGCGCCTCCGTTACATTTTAGGAGGCAACCGCCCCAGTTAAACTACCCACCAGGCACTGTCCCTGAACCAGATCATGGCCCGAGGTTAGAGGTCCAATACGATCAGAGTGGTATTTCAACGACGACTCCACAAACACTGGCGTGCCCGCTTCACAGTCTCCCACCTATCCTACACAAACCGTACCGAACACCAATACCAAGCTATAGTGAAGGTCCCGGGGTCTTTTCGTCCTGCCGCGCGTAACGAGCATCTTTACTCGTAATGCAATTTCGCCGAGTCTGTGGTTGAGACAGCAGAGAAGTCGTTACGCCATTCGTGCAGGTCGGAACTTACCCGACAAGGAATTTCGCTACCTTAGGATGGTTATAGTTACCACCGCCGTTTACCGGGGCTTAAATTCTCAGCTTCGCCATTACTGGCTAACCGGTCCTCTTAACCTTCCGGCACCGGGCAGGCGTCAGTCCGTATACATCGTCTTACGACTTCGCACGGACCTGTGTTTTTAGTAAACAGTCGCTTCTCTCTGGTCTCTGCGACCACCCCCAGCTCCCGGAGTAAATCCGTTCACCAGACATGGTCCCCCTTCTCCCGAAGTTACGGGGGCATTTTGCCGAGTTCCTTAACCACAGTTCTCTCGATCGCCTCAGTATTCTCTACCTGACCACCTGTGTCGGTTTGGGGTACGGGCCGTGTACCAACTCACTAGAGGCTTTTCTCGGCAGCATAGGATCACTGAATTCACCTCAATCGGCTACGCATCACCTCTCAGGATATATGAACGGCGGATTTGCCTACCGTTCTCCCTACAGGCTTACACCAGGACAACCATTACCTGGCCCAGCTACCTTCCTGCGTCACCCCATCGCTTGACTACTACAGCAGGGGTCGTATGCAGCCACTTCTCTTCACCCGAAGGTGATAGGTCCGCTTTTGGATACTTAGCACCACTGATTCGCCATTGGGCGCGGATACACGGGTACGGGAATATCAACCCGTTGTCCATCGACTACGCCTGTCGGCCTCGCCTTAGGTCCCGACTCACCCTGGGCGGATTAACCTGGCCCAGGAACCCTTGGTCATTCGGCGGACGAGTTTCTCACTCGTCTTTCGCTACTCATGCCTGCATTCTCACTCCCACAGCCTCCACAACTAGCTCACACTGCTGCTTCCATGGCTGCAGGACGCTCCCCTACCCATCCACACCACTGCACCACAAACCGTAATCTATGGCGGATGTATTGTGTGAATGCCGCGGCTTCGGCGGTGTACTTGAGCCCCGCTACATTGTCGGCGCAGAATCACTTGACCAGTGAGCTATTACGCACTCTTTCAAGGATGGCTGCTTCTAAGCCAACCTCCTGGTTGTCTTCGCGACTCCACATCCTTTTCCACTTAGTACACGCTTAGGGGCCTTAGCCGGCGATCTGGGCTGTTTCCCTCTCGACTACGAAGCTTATCCCCCGCAGTCTCACTGCCACGCTCTCACACACCGGCATTCGGAGTTTGGCTGATTTCGGTAAGCTTGTAGGCCCCCTAGACCATCCAGTAGCTCTACCTCCGGCGTGAAACACGTGACGCTGCACCTAAATGCATTTCGGGGAGAACCAGCTATCACGGAGTTTGATTGGCCTTTCACCCCTACCCACAGCTCATCCCCTCAGTTTTCAACCTAAGTGGGTTCGGGCCTCCACGACGTCTTACCGTCGCTTCACCCTGGCCATGGGTAGATCACTCCGCTTCGGGTCTAGAACACGCGACTCGAAACGCCCTATTCGGACTCGCTTTCGCTACGGCTACCCCACACGGGTTAACCTCGCCACATGCCACTAACTCGCAGGCTCATTCTTCAAAAGGCACGCCATCACCCACCCTAGTAAACTAGGCGCAGGCCCTGACGGATTGTAAGCGCACGGTTTCAGGTACTATTTCACTCCCCTCCCGGGGTACTTTTCACCTT
>NZ_BDBY01000449.1 GCF_001613225.1 Nocardia pseudovaccinii NBRC 100343 | reverse complement strand
TCGCATCATCACTCGTCACAAGGTCCTCCTCCGCTCGCTCGCGCACGTGGGGCAGCCCGGGCAAGAATCGCCTCGGCCGCATCACCAGCATCACCACTGGTCACAGTGTCCTCCTCCGCGCTCCGGAGACACCGACTCCGGCCAGCACGGCTGCGGTGAGTTCACGCGGCAGCGTCCGAACGCGGCACCCGAAACTCCCACTCGGTACCGAACCCAACTCCACCAGCCTCCTCGGTCAGTAACACCGCCGCTCCCCCCAACGTCTCGATGCGGCCGATGATGGACCGCGAAACCCCCATGCGCCCCTCGGCCGCCGCCTCTTCCAAGCGCCCCGGCGCAATCCCGACACCGTCATCGCGCACGCTGATGATCAGCTCGTCACCGGTATCCTCCAGCAGCACATAAGCCTTCGCATCCGGGCCCGCATGCAGCCCGACATTGGACAGCGCGTTCGCCACCGCCGCAGCGATCTCGCCCGCCATCCAACGCCCGACCCGCACCGGCTCACCCGGCGTCGAAACGAACACCGACGGCGTCGCGTGCACCGTCAGCAGCGGCCGCAGATCGACATCCGCACCACCGGTATCCCCGTGCCTACCTTGTTCGGAGAGCAAAACCCGCAGCGCCACTTCCTGTTCCGCCGCTCGCTGCGCCAATTCCTCGGTGGAACCGCCGATCTCGTTACCGCGCCGTTTGATGTAGCTGAGCACCTGCAGCACGCCGTCGTGCACCTCACGAGCCAGCCGTTCCCGTTCCTCGGCCGCGGCAGTCAACCGAACGGCCCGTTCCAGCTGCCCCTGCGCCCGACGCGCGGTATTGGCGGCCAGTCCGAGCGCCAGCCCGATGGAGACGAGCACCGGCGCGGTCGCATCGGCCCACACATCCTGGCCCCACTGCTCACGCACTGTCACGATGACCCCCGCTATCAGCAGCCCGGAGAGCACACCGGCGAGCGGCCCGCGCAGAATCGCCGCGGAGACAACGGCATTGGCGACCCACAGCGTGGTCGGCAGCGTCTGATGCCCGTGGTACCAGCTGTAGTCGGCGACCAACCGGGTCGAGGCGATCAGCGCGATCACCACCACGTGATCCCCGATCACCACCCACGACCGCAGCCGCGCCACATCGGGAAAGTGCCACTGCGACAACATGAATGCCGACGTACCGGACCACACCGCCATCACGGCGATCAGTACCCAGCTCAGCTGCTGATTCTGATAGTGCTGCACCGAGGCGATCTGCTGACCGACCGCATAGAGCAGTGTGACCAGCCGCAATGCCTGCACGGCACGCCACAGCGGCGCGGTCGCCGCATCGTCCGCGCTCAGCTCGGCCGCACCGGCCTCAGCCGGGCCCGGCCGAGTCATCCGACCGGTCCTCCCGGTGCATCTCCCTGGTCAGCACCGCATCCACATCGAACCGGCCGGGCTCCGGTTTATCCGGCTCCACCGCGAATCGACCCCCGTCGCCGGTGTGCAGTTCCTCGAACGCCTCCTCCGGACTCTCCGACAGCAGCGACCGGATCGCGGTATTCATCACCGCGACGAACGGCACCGCCAACAGAGCGCCCGCGATGCCGCCGAGCACGAGGCCCGCCGCAATGGCCAGCACCACCGCGAGCGGATGGATGCTTACCGCCCGACCGAGCAGCAGTGGTTGCAGCACATGGCTTTCCAGCTGCATGACCGCGATGATGATGCCGAGCACGATCACCGCGGTCACCCAGCCCTTGGTCACCAATGCGATGAATACCGCGATGGTCCCGGCCAGGAATGCACCCACGATCGGTATGAACGCGCTGATGAAGACCAGCGATGCCAACGGCAATGCCAACGGCACCCCGAGAATCGCGAGACCTGCACCGATGCCGATGGCATCGACAAGCGCGACCACCACCGTCGCGCG
Source organism: Nocardia pseudovaccinii NBRC 100343 (assembly GCF_001613225.1). Lineage (GTDB taxonomy): Bacteria > Actinomycetota > Actinomycetes > Mycobacteriales > Mycobacteriaceae > Nocardia > Nocardia pseudovaccinii. Next base: position 3,438 of record NZ_BDBY01000449.1, on the reverse strand, counting down.
GACGAATCCGACCAGCGTGCCGAAGCCGAGTTGCCCTGCGGTGCGCACCTTTTCCCGATGCGGGGTCGGCACGATCCGGGTGACGAAGTGCCAGATCTGATCGCCGCCGTAAAGGAAGAAGATGAGGATGAACAGGGTCAGGAACGCGCCGGTGAGCACATGCCCGATCACCGTCGCGGTGGTCAATGCCCCGCTGGTGAGACCTTCCCTGTTCGATTGGATGGTTTTGACGATCGTGTCGCCCGCATTCCGAATCTGCTCATTGCTCAGATGCAGCGGACCGTTGATCAGCCAGTCCTGAATTTCGTGGACGCTGTGGGTGATTTCGTCGGACAGCTGCGGTACGCCCTCGATGAACTGCTCGATGACGAAGGTCATGATTCCCGCGACCACCCCGAGCGATCCGACCAGCGCGACGAAGACCCCCACCGACCTGGGCACCCCGAGCCGCTGCATCCAATCCACCAGCGGCGCCAGCATTGCGGCGGCCAATAGGCCGATGGCAAGCGGTATCACCACCGTCGCCAACTTCTGCACGACCATCGTGATCGCGATCAGCGCGGCGAACATCACCAGTAGCCGCCACGCCCACTCGGCGGAAACTCGGACGAACGGATGGACAGAATCAGCAGCCGACCGCGCAGCAGTGGCTTTTCCGAGAGCACTAACCTTCTGGTCGGTCACCTCCGCGAGCCTAATGGCCGCAGAGCGCCGCGGACATGCTCGGATGAGCTGAACGCTAGATTGGTGATCGTGTCAGCGCCCTTGGAAGCGGTCAAACAGACCATGCGAACGCGCTGGCCGCTGTACCTGACATCGATGCTGTTGGCCAATGCCTTCGGCGCGGTCCTGGTGTGGGCGTTCATCCAATATGGACTCCCGGTTCCCGAAGGTGAGGCGGCCGGTGCGCGACGCACCGGCCTGGTGATTCCCGGTCTGGTTTTCACCACCGGTGGTTTGCTGAGCCTGGCCGCTTCGGCGCTGATGCTGCGTCCGGTGATGCGCTGGCAGATGCGCGGTGGGCCGCCCAGCCACCAAGAGCAGATGGCCGCACTGCACGCGCCGCTGCGCCAGGCCATCCTGCATCTGGTGCTGTGGTTGATCGGCGGCGCCATCCTGGCGGCCACCATCATCGTGGACGCGCCGGAGCTGGCGGGCGCCGTCATCGTCACCGAATGTATGGCCGCGACGATCGTCTTCGGTTTCACCTACATGCTCGGTGAACGAATTCTGCGCCCGGTCGCCGCTCAGGCCCTCACCGAGGGCTCGTTCGACCACACGCTGACGCCGGGCGTCGGCACCAGGATGGGGATGACCTGGGGTATGGGCACCTTCGCGCCCACCATCGCCATCGTGCTGCTGTGCGTCACCCAGATCTCCTCGGACGTGAAGTTCTCCGCGCAGTCGCTGGCCATCTCGATTCTGCTGCTGTGCGGCGTGGTGATCATGCAGGCGCTGGCGCTGTCGATGCTGACCGGATCGAGCATCTCCGACCCGGTGCGCCAGCTCAGCCAGGCCATCGACCGGGTGCAGGAGGGCGCTCGCGACGTACAGGTCGAGGTGTTCGACGGCAGTGAGATCGGACTGCTGCAGGTCGGCTTCAACCGCATGATGGAAGAGGCCGCCAAGCGCCGCCAGCTGCAAGAACTCTTCGGCCAGCACGTCGGCGAGGAAGTGGCGCAGCGCGCACTCGACTACGGCACCGAACTCGGCGGCGAGACCCGATTCGTCGCCGTGCTGTTCGTCGACATGGTCGGATCCACCGCGACCGCCGCGGAGCGACCGCCGACCGAGGTGGTCAGCCTGCTCAACGAGTTCTTCCGCATCGTGGTCGACGTCATCGACCGGCACCACGGCTTCGTCAACAAATTCGTCGGCGACGCCGCACTGGCGATCTTCGGCGCCCCGCTGGACCGTCCGGACGCACCGACCGCCGCCCTGGCCGCCGCCCGTGAACTGCGTGAAGTCCTGCGCGAGGTGCCCGGACTCGATATCGGCATCGGAGTTTCGGCGGGCCTGGCCGTCGCCGGAAATATCGGCGCCGCAAACCGTTTCGAATACACCGTCATCGGCGATCCGGTGAACGAGGCATCACGCCTGACCGAACTGGCAAAGGATCAACCCGGCCGCGTACTCGCCTCGGGCAGTGCGCTGTATTTCGCCGATGAAAGTGAGCAGGATTTTTGGCTGACGGGCGAGGAAGTCCAGCTGCGCGGGCGGCGACGAAAGACCAGGTTGGCCTGGCCGAAGGATGGGACCGATCCGCACGTCGATGCAGACAGCGAAACAATCGGTTCGTTAGGCTGACCGCGTGACGGCCAATGGGGAACTAGCCGGCGAGCCTGCGCCGCAGCCGTCCGACGACCCCGACAGACCGGCGAAACGTGGTCGCCGGAGCAAATTCTGGTGGGTCAAATGGGTCGCGGGCATCGCCCTGCTGGCATTGCTGATCGGCGAGGGTTACTACCTCTGGCCACGATTACACGATTCCTGGAATAACCTCACCGAAATTCATTGGGGCTGGGTCGCCGCCTGTATCTGGTTGCAGGCCCTGTCGATGAGCGGATTCAGCCGGGTGCAGAAGCAACTGCTGCATGCGGGCGGCGTCGAGGTCCGTCAGCACAAATCCGTCGCCGTCGTCTACGGCGCCACCGCCATGTCGGTGACGCTGCCTGCCGGACAGGTGTTCTCCACCGCCTTCACTTATCGCCAGACCCGCCGGTGGGGTGCGAATCCGATCGTCGCCTCCTGGCAATTGGTGATGTCGGGTGTGATCGCAACCGCCGGACTTGCCCTGCTCGGCGTCGGTGGTGCGCTGCTGGTGGGCGACCGGGTCGGCCCGTTCAAGCTCATACTGTCGCTGACCGGTGTGATCGCGCTGGTGTGGGCGGGGAACCACCTGTCGAAGAATCCGGGCGCGCTGGAGGCCGTGCTGCGCCGCGGGCTCGCGCTGCTCAACCGGATCCGCAAACGCCCCGCCGAGCAGGGCATGAACAAGATCGCCGATATGCTCTCGCAGCTGGAATCGGTGGATCTCGGCAAGCGCGACGGCGCGATGGTCGCGGGTTGGGCGCTGGTGCACCGCTTCGCCGATGTGGCCTGTCTCGGCGCCGCCTGCTACGCGATCGGTGCGGATCCGAAGCTGGCCGGTCTGCTGATCGCGTTCACCGTGGGCAAGGCCGTCGGCTCTATCCCGTTCGCACCCGGCGGCATCGTCTATGTCGACGCGACCCTCATCTACGGCCTGACCGCGGGCGCGACCCTGCCCGCCTCCCAGGCCGTCGCCGCCGCCTTCGTCTACCGCCTGGTGAGCTTCGTCCTGGTCGCGATCATCGGCTGGATCGTCTTCGCCTTCCTCTTCCGCACTCCGCAGGCCGATGATGCCGAATTCGAGAAGGAGTTCGAACAGCGCCGCCTGTGACATTTGGCTGTATCTTT
>NZ_BDBY01000448.1 GCF_001613225.1 Nocardia pseudovaccinii NBRC 100343 | reverse complement strand
GGGGAGGGGGCGGAATTGGGTCAGGATTGTGTGGGGCGCTGGTGCTCGGTTGCGCGTGGTGGCGCGGTTTTAGCTGGGGGTGAGCATCATCCGGAGCATGTTGGGGCGGGGGGGCGAGTTCGGCGGGGTCGATGTGTAGGCGGGTGTGGGCCTGGTTGCGGACCATGAAATTGGAGTGGCCGTCGTGGATTACCGCGGGACTGGGCATCATCGAATCGACCAGACGCTGTAGCTGGGGACATGGCCTCGCCGGGCTGGGCCGCGGCCACCGGATCGGCGAGTTCGGCCGGGCGACGCAGGTGGTGTTGTCCGGCATCGAGGCGCAATGCCCTGGCCAGCGCGTCGACCACCTGCGGGCTCGCCGCGATCTTGCGGCCCTGTTCGAGCCAGGCGTACCAGGTCAGGCTCACCCCGGCGAGTTCGGCGACCCCCTCGCGACGCAGGCCGGGTGTCGTCGGCGGCCGGGCGACCACAGCGCAACTACTCGAACGCGGTTGGGAAGTCCACGCATTCGTGCGCGATCTGGAATCGGCGGCGGCGCACGCACTGCGCGAGAGCGGCGCCGATCTCATCGAAATCGCGTCGGTGCGGTCGGCCAATGGACGGCGCCTACGGCGTGTTCCTGATGTTGACCATGATGACCGACGCACACATCACCGCCGAGGGCATCGCGGCCGAAGAGCGGCGGGATAAGGCGGTGGCCGAGATCGCCGCGGAGTCCGGCATCGAGCATCTGGTGTGGTCGACGCGGACGGGCTCGTGCTGAATCTCGCTGTCCGAGCGGATATCCCGGTATCGCTGATCTCGGTAGACGATATCGGCGCCTTCGCCGCCATCGCCTTCGACCGGCCCGCGGACTTCCTCGGCCGCAAAGTTCCCATCGCAGGCGACCGACTGACCCCTCCTCAAATCGCCGAAATCTTCGGCCGCACAGCGGGATTACCCGCCCGCCGCTTCCTGGTGCCGATCGAACAGGTAGCAAAAAATGTTCAGTTACTTCAATGACCGTCCCGACGAACCAGTGGACCTCGCAGCACTGCGCAGGGACCACCCGAACCTATGGACCTGGCAACCTGGCTGCGCGAAACAAACTGGAAGCCATGAAATCTCTACGCCCGACTTTCGGCCGAGAATGTAATGGTCGCGGCAAACCTCGAGAGCGTCTCTCCACCAGCGCATTCTCGTCCGATACTCCGGTAGTTGTGCGCCGCCGTTCGGGCAAGCGCGCGCTGTGCTACGAGATGTCGGCCAGGTCGAGGACGGAGTGGGGGTAGGTGATGCCGTCGGGGATGGGGGCGTCGGGCTGGTTCATGAGGAGGTCGCATTTGCGGCGGGCGATGATCCACGATCCGTTCTGCTGAATCAGTCGGTCACGGTATAGCGTTCGTGACCGGTTGATGAGTTTCGGTTTATCGCGCATCGTCCACTCGACGAACCCGTAGCAGGTCCCCCAGATACCGTCGGCGTCCGCACCGACGACGTGATTGGTCATCGCGTGCTGGATCCAGGTGCAGTCGTCGTGGAAGGGCACGAAGAACTCCAACCAGTGCTCCATCCCCGAGAACGGCATGCCCGGGTACTCCGCGACAACGTCGGGGGTGAACAGCGTCCGAAAGAGGTCCCAGTCGCGCGTGTCGATCGCACGCGCATATGCGTTCTGCAATCGCATCGCTTCGATCGCGATACCGGCCAGCTCGCTCGTCATCTCAGCCTCTCCTGGTACTGCCTATTGCCATTCCAGCGACATACCTTATACCCATTTCAACATTTCAGGCACAATTTGACGATTTGTCGCGAAAGTTTCGGGCAAGATAGCGCATACTGGACCATATTATTACACTCTTATTGAGCAGAGCACGCTCTCGCGCAGGTCAGGAAGACCCACTGATCGAGCCCCTGGTCGAGGGCTGCTCGTTGCCCACCCGAGTGAAATCAGCTGCACGCGTGGCGATCTCGAGGACACCTCGCAGCCAAGGGGTATAGGACTCGGGTGCCGTCGAGACACGTCCGAGCAGCTCGGCGGGGTCGACCCAGGCGCATTCGGAGACCTCGGCCGGGTTGGGGTCGGGTAGGTCGCCGGATATGGCGCCGACCAGCACGTGATCCCATTCGTGCTCCACCTGATCGCCGCATGGGTCGGCGGCCCGATAGCGGTAGATGCCCGCCTCGGTCAACTCCGTGACGGTCAAGTTCAGCTCCTCCATCAGCCGGATCGATGCTGCCGCGACCACATCCTGACCGGGTGCGGGATGACCACAGCAGGTGTTCGAAAAGCATTGTGGGAAGCGGGTTTTGACTGCCGCCCGGCGCTGCAGCAAGATCTGTCCGGACGCGTCGTACAGCAGTACGGAGAAGGCGCGGTGCAGGTACCCGGGTGGGCGGTGCGCCTCGGCCACGGAACGTGATCCGATCGCGCGGCCGTGCTCATCGACGAGTTCGACGAGCAGAGCCTCGCGGTCGGAGCGAATCTCGGTGGTCATGACGATCGTGGCTCCATGGTCTTTCGCGATCCGCTCATCGTTGGCAGAACACCGCGGCAGCCGGAACGACGGCCGCCCAAGCGACGAGCGCGACCATGTATACGAACAGCTTCGCCTGCGATCGGACGAGCGGCATGGCGTCGTCCAGCGACTTGCCCCAGGTGCCGAGCTGGGTCCGGCCCAGGTAGCCGATAACGATCGACACGCCAACGGCATACACGAACAATGTCCAGGTAAATCCCACCATGGCCACGACGGACCCCGCCACGAGTGCGGCGCCGACGGTGACCCGCGTCATCGACTCGATCAGCGAGACGCGCAGACCGAGCGCCACCACCGAGGTCCGGAATCCGTGCTCGGTGTCTTCCGGAATGTCTTCGGCGGTGTTCGCGACGAAAACTCCGGTGGTCGTCAGCCCCAAGCCGAGAATGGCAATGAGCGCGGGGATTTCGATCGGGCGGTCGTACAGCCGGAGCACGACAATGCCAGGAAAGACCATGGTCATGATGTAGGTCCATGGGATCTGCCAGAATCCGGCGGCCTTGAAATGCCAAGGTGGCAACGAATATTCGAGCAGCAACAGGGTGCCGACCGGAATGATCAGCAGCAGATCGAGATGCCCGGTCGCCACGGCGAGGTAGACGGCACCGACGCCGATGCCCGCGGTGGTGAGGTAGATCTGCCAGGCTACGAATCGCACGCCGAGATCTCGAACCATGCGGGAGAACTTGGATTTGTATTCGACGTCCACCCAGCGATCGGCCAGGCAATTGGCGACGTGCAACAGTTGAATCGCGGCGGCCAGCATGACCGCGGCCACGATCATCGGCGCCGACCAGATCTCGGCGCCGGTGTGCGCGCTGAACAGGACATCGGCCACCATGACCGCACCCGACATCGGCGCGATTTCGGGGCGGGTCAGCCACAGTGCGTAGTTGATCTTCGTGCGCAGCGGCAGCGGACGCCCTTCCTCACCGGGGCCCGCGGTGAAGATGCGGCGTAATTGTGCACGCAACGAGGCTTCCCCGCCGCTGACTGTGGTGGACATCAGGTCTGCTCCTGCTGTGCATGTCGACGTGCTCGGGCGATACTGCGGCGAAAGAACGGCCGGGACAGATCCTCCGGAAGATTGGCCCACCGCATGAAGAACGTCGTGAGTGGATCCAGCGTGATGTGGTGGCGGCCCCGCTCCAGGCCACGCACCGCGGCTTCGCCGACCTTGTCGGCGGGCATCGGCTTGATCGAACCGGTAATGGCTTTGGTCTCGGCCGGTTTGCGCAGGTTCTCCCTGGCGAGTCCGGGAGTGTCGGTGTCGGCCGGGTACAGCACGGATACCGTCACTCCGGCGGGCTCGACTTCGTAGCGCAGGCACAGCCCGAGCTGGCGGACGCTCGCCTTGGTCGGCCCGTAGCTCGAATATCCAGGGATGCCGAGGAAGGCCGCCGTCGAACTGGTCAGCAGGACACGCCCTTCGCCACGTTCGACCATGCCGGGCAGTACACATCGAATGGCATTGACCGAGCCGAGATAGTTCGCATCGCTCTGGATGCCGAATTCATCGCTGTCGATGTCGAGGAAGAGTCCGGGCAGGGTGAGACCCGCGCAGCAGGCGATCACCGCGCAGGCTCCGTTGCGTTCCTCCAGTTCTTTTACGGCGACGGCGAGCCCCGTTCGGTCGGTGACATCGGCGGTGCGCCAGTCGGCCCCGATCCGCTCGGCGGTGGTGCGCAGTGGCGCCTCCCGCCGGGCGATGACCGAGACGCGCGCGCCGCGCATGGCGAACGCGGCGGCCACGGCGGCTCCGATGCCATCGGAGCCGCCGGTGACGATTACATGCTTATCCGTCCAGCGCACAGTCATTTTCAGTTCCCGCCGGGTACGGCGAGCTCACCGAGACGGTCGCGCCAGGCATGATAACTGGTGGCCGTGCCGTCCTCCGGTATGCCGACGAACGCCTTATCGATCAAGGCCGCGGCCTCGTCGATGGTGCGGCCGGTGTAGGTCCGCACCGCGACCTCGGTGTGCGGGGTGGCGCTGTCGGCCTGCTGCCGGATCTTCGCGACCATGGTCGATCCCGCCGCCAACTGCTGATGGAACTGCGGCACCAGTGACCGGATCGCTTCCAGGTCGGCGACTTCCACACCACCGGCGAAGGTGGTCGCGATGCCGATGCCGTTCCACAGGTCGGCATGCCTGCTCGGGTCGAACTCCGCGATCCGCGATGCGACACCGTCGACCGAGCCGCCGCCGATGAACCAGAGTGCACGCCCGATGCCCTGATCGGCAGCCCGTTTCAGCGGTGCGGTGTCCCCCATCCAGGACGGGTAGCGCTGGTCGACGTGCTGGCGGTCGATGTATTTCTCGGTACGGAAAAAGGCGTTGTAGAAGCCGTATCCGTCGATCGCGAGCCAGCGGTACACCGGATGTTCCGGAAAGACCTTCTTCCAAATCGGTTTCGGAATCTTACCCATCGCAAGACCGACGCCGACGTACATGGTCAGGTCGTGTTTGGCCGCGGGACCGGTGAACAGGTCCGCGGCGCGGTGGCTGAACGGGGTGATCGAGTCGACGGCCGCGAGACCCGTTGCGGCGCCCTCGAATGCGAAGCCCTGGTACTGCTCGGGCAGCTGTTGGATCTGCTCGATCAACTCCGCATTGTTCTTACTGCATACGGCGACGTGGATGCTGGTGGACAGGTGGGTGGCGACCCGCTCCAGTTCGGCCGCGGTCGCCGGGCTCGGCGTCGCGAAGCCGGGGCGTTTCAGCGGTTCTCGCTCGATATTCGTGCCGAGCAGGGTGGAGCGAAGCGGTCCGATCAGTGATGGCATTTGAACCTCGATTCTGTTGCGGCGGTGTTTATCTCGGCTATGAAGACCGCGCCGGTTCCTTCTCCGCTTCGACTGCCACCGGATCGCCGGACGCAACCGCCGCTGGATCGTCCGACTCAACCGCCACCGATTCGCCCGACTCAGCTACCACCGGCTCATCCGACTCAACCGCAACCAGCTCGCCAGGCTCGACCACCGCCGGATCGCCGGACTCAACTGCCGCCAGCTCACTGGACTCAACCGCCACCGCCTCACCCGATTCAGCTACCACCGACTCGCCCGA
>NZ_BDBY01000447.1 GCF_001613225.1 Nocardia pseudovaccinii NBRC 100343 | reverse complement strand
TGGGCGGGGTCGGCTCGGCCGGGCTGGACACCGTGGAGCATCCGCTGCTCGGTGCGATGGTGTCGCATCCGGAGTCGGGTGAGGTGATTTTCACCGGCCGGTGGTCGGTGGACTCGATGCGGTGGCTGGCCGACCACAGCGTGCTCGGCGTGGTTTTGCTGCCGGGCACCGGGTTCGTTGAGCTGGCGAGCTACGTCGGCGGCGTCCTCGGCTGTGCCGTGGTCGATGAGCTTGTCCTGCAGGCCCCGTTGACGATGCCTGCCGAGGGTAGCGTCGCGGTACAGGTCGTGGTGACCGGGGCGGACGAGGCCGGTCGCAGGCGGTTGAGTGTGCATTCGCGGCAGACCGCCGAGGGGCCGTGGTCGCTGCACGCCGAAGGTGCGCTCGCACCGGGCGAGACGGCGGCCGATTTCGATCTGGCCGCGTGGCCGCCCGGGGGTGCGCAGCCGACACCCCTCGCGGGCGTCTACGACGAGTTGTTCGACCTCGGGTACGGCTACGGCCCGTTCTTCCAGGGGCTGCAGGCGGCGTGGCGCCGCGGTGACGAGTTGTTCGCCGAAGTCACGCTGCCGGATCCGCAGGACGGCAACGGCTTCGGAGTTCATCCGGCACTGCTCGACGCGGCGCTGCACGTCGGTATCGTGCACGGTCTTCGGGATGGTGTCGGTGATTTCCCGGCCCTGCCGTTCACCTGGAACCGCGTGGTTTTGCACTCCGCGGGCGCCGCCGCGGTGCGCGTCCGAATCGTGGTCGACGGCACCAGGTTCACCGTGCAGCTGGCCGACGACCAGGGACACCCGGTGCTATCGGTCGGGGCGCTGGTGTCCCGGCCGGTATCGGCCGATCGCCTGGGCGCCGACCACGCCGCGGAATCCCTCTTCCGCGTGGAATGGAGCACCATTGCCGCGCCTGCGGCGCCGACCGAGCCCGGCCAGCTGGCCGCGCTCGGCTGGGGCCGAAGTTCCGGTGCGGTGCGGGGCTTCGGTGATCTCGCGGAGCTGATCGCCGATCTGGATGCGAACCCGGACGCGGTCGTCCCCGAGATGGTGCTGCTGGAGAGCCCATTCGAGGACGCGGCGCCGCCGCAGGCGGCACGCCGGGTGGTGACCCGGCTCTTGGACACCGTCCAGGGCTGGCTGGCCGAAACCCGTTTCGCCGGTTCCCGTTTGGTGGTGTCGACCAGACACGCTGTGGCCGTTGCCGATTCCGATTCGGTGCGGCTGGATCAGGCGCCCGTCTGGGGGCTGGTGCGCGCCGCGCAGGCCGAACACCCGGGTCGATTCCAGCTCCTTGACCTGGACGGCGACCACGATCCGATCTCCGTCGCGACCGCGGCGATGGCCGCGGAACCGGAAGCCGCACTGCGTGGGCACCAAGTGCTGGTGCCGCGCTTCGGCCGCCACGCATCAGATGCGGTCGCTCGGCCGCTCGAGCCGGGCACGGTGCTGGTGACCGGTGGGACCGGCGGTCTGGGTGCGGTGATCGCCCGGCATCTGGTGACCGAATACGGTGTGCGCCATCTGCTCCTGACGTCCCGGCGCGGGCTGGGTGCGCCCGGCGCCACCGAGCTGCGCGATGAGCTCGTCGAGCTCGGCGCGCAGGTCGCGGTCGCCGCCTGCGATGTGTCGGATCGGGCCGCGGTGGCCGCACTGCTGGACGGCATCTCGGCCGAGCATCCGCTGGTTGGCGTCGTGCATGCGGCCGGAATCGCGGACAACGGTGTGATCGAGTCGATGACGCCGGACCGGGTCGGGAATGTCTTCGGGCCCAAGGCCGATGCCGCGTGGCATCTGCACGAGCTCACCCGCGACGCCGCGCTGTCGCTGTTCGTTCTGTTGTCCTCGGCGGGTGGGCTGGTCCTGGCTGCCGGGCAGGCCAACTACGCCGCGGCGAACGTCTTCCTCGACGCCCTCGCGGCGCATCGTCGCGATCTCGGATTGCCCGCTACCGCAATTGATTACGGCCTGTGGGCGCGCTCGGCCGGTCTCGGTGCCGAGCTGTCCGAGGACGACTTCGATCGGATGCGCAGGCTGGGCTTCCCGCCGTTGACCGAGGCCGAAGGCCTGGCGTTGTTCGATGCGGCGATCGCCGCCGAGACGGCCCAGGTGGTGGCGCTGCGGGTCGACGCGGCCGTGCTGCGCACCAGGGGCGAGCAGATCCCCGCCCTGCTGCGGGCGATCGCACCCGCTCCCGTGCGCCGGGCGACTCGGACCGCGGCCGGGCAGGCGTTCGCGCAGCGGCTGGCCGGGCTCTCTGACACCGATCGTGGCGCCGCACTGCTCGATCTCGTCCGGACCACTGCCGCGGAAACCCTCGGGCACGCCTCCGGCGCTGCCGTCGAGCCCCAGCAGGCTTTCCAGCAGCTCGGGTTCGACTCGTTGAGCGCCATCGAGTTCCGCAACAAGCTCAATACCGCGACCGGTCTGCAACTACCGGCCACGCTGATCTTCGACTACCCCAACCCGCAGCTGGTCGCCGACTTCATCGATGCCCAGTTCACCGGCACGAGCCAGGACATCGAAAGCACCACCGGCACAGCCGTCGGCGACGACCGGATCGCCGTGGTGGCGATGGGCTGCCGCTACCCGGGTGGAATCGCGTCGCCGGAGGATCTGTGGCGGCTGGTCGCGTCCGGTGGGGAAACCACCGGAGAGCTGCCGGACGATCGGGGCTGGGATATCGACGGTATCTACGATCCCGAGCCCGGCAAGGCAGGTAAGACCTACACGCGCCATGGTGGATTCCTTTACTCCGCAGCCGATTTCGACGCGGATTTCTTCGGGATCAGCCCGAACGAGGCGACGGTGATGGATCCGCAGCAGCGGGTGCTGCTGGAGGTCTCCTGGGAGGCGCTCGAACGTGCCGGTGTCGACCCGGCGGTGCTGCGTGGCAGCTCGACCGGCGTGTTCACCGGCGTGATGTACCACGACTACGCCCAGGGCGCAGGCACCGGTAACAACGCTGGCGGCAGCCTGGTCTCCGGCCGCATCGCCTACACGCTCGGCTTGGAAGGTCCTGCGGTGTCGGTGGATACGGCATGCTCGTCGTCGCTGGTCGCGCTGCATCTGGCCGCGCAGTCGCTGCGGTCGGGCGAGTGCGATCTGGCGTTGGCCGGTGGTGTGGCCGTGATGTCGGCACCGGACATGTTCCTCGAGTTCAGTCGCCAGCGTGGGTTGTCCCCGGACGGTCGCTGTAAGTCCTTCGCGGACGCGGCCGACGGTGTCGCCTGGTCCGAGGGCGCGGGTGTGTTGGTGCTGGAGCGGTTGTCCGATGCCCGGCGCAACGGTCATCGGGTGCTCGCGGTGCTCGCGGGTTCGGCGGTGAATCAGGACGGTGCGTCGAACGGTTTCGCCGCGCCGAACGGCCCGTCACAGCGGCGGGTGATCCGGCAGGCTCTCGCGAATGCGGGTGTCTCGCCGGTCGACGTCGATGCGGTGGAGGCGCACGGCACCGGTACCACGCTGGGTGACCCGATCGAGGCGCAGGCGCTGATGGCCACGTACGGCCGAGATCGGGATGTCGCTCGGCCGTTGTGGCTGGGGTCGCTGAAGTCCAATATCGGTCACGCTCAGGCCGCCGCGGGTGTGGGTGGCGTGATCAAGATGGTCATGGCCATGCAGCACGGGCTGCTGCCGCAGACCCTGCACGTGGATCAGCCGTCTACGAAGGTGGATTGGTCCGAGGGGCAGGTCCGGCTGCTGACCGAGGCGGTGGCATGGCCGGAGGTGGATCGGCCCCGACGTGCGGCGGTGTCCTCGTTCGGCCTCAGCGGCACCAACGCGCACCTGATCGTCGAGCAAGCGCCCGCACTGGACCCGGCTCCGGAGGTCAAGACCGCTCCGGCGGGCGGAGTGCTGCCCTGGGTGCTATCCGCCCGCGGTGCAGCGGCGCTCGCCGATCAGGCCGCCCGCCTGGCAGCGCAGGTGAGCGGCCGCGAGGACGACCCGATCGATGTCGGCTTCTCACTTGTCGATTCGAGAATGCTGTTCGACCACCGGGCGGTGGTGTTCGCGACCGAACGTGGCGCGCTGCGGGCCGGAACACAAGCGCTGAGCCGGGCCGAATCCCTTCCGGGTGTGGTGTCCGGCCGGGTGGTGGCGGGTTCGACGGGTGTGGTGTTCTCGGGTCAGGGTGCGCAGTGGGCCGGTATGGCTGCCGAGTTGCGTGCCGTGTACCCGGCGTTCGCCGAGCACTTCGATGCGATTGTCGCGCAGCTGGATCCGCTGCTGAAACAGCAGATTTCGCTGGATGCAGCACTGTCGGACGAGGATTCGGTCGATCAGACGGTGTTCGCGCAGGCGGGGTTGTTCGCGTTCGAGGTGGCGTTGTTCCGGCTGCTCGAATCCTGGGGCGTACGCCCGGATGTGGTGGCCGGTCACTCGATCGGTGAGATCGCTGCCGCGCATGTGGCTGGTGTGTTGTCCCTCGAGGGTGCGTGTGTGCTGGTGGCGGCTCGTGGTCGTTTGATGCAGGCGTTGCCTGCTGGCGGGGCGATGGTCGCTGTCGGTGCTTCCGAGGCCGACGTGACGGCGTTGCTGTCCGGCGAGGTGTCGATCGCGGCGGTCAACGGCCCGACATCGGTGGTGCTGTCCGGCATCGAAGACGACGTGCTCGCGGTAGTCGAGAAGTGCACCGAGCGTGGTTGGCGCACACACCGATTGCGGGTTTCGCACGCTTTCCATTCGGCTCTGATGGAGCCGATGCTGGCCGAGTTCGCTTCGGCGATAGATGGTTTGGTGTTCTCGCGTCCGAGCATCCCGTTGGTGTCGACGGTGACCGGTGCCCGGATCACCGATGAGATGTCGGATCCGGCGTATTGGGTGGGTCAGGTTCGTGACACCGTCCGGTTCGCCGATGCCGTTGTCGCGATGGCGGATCTGGGTGTGTCCCGGTTCGCCGAGGTCGGACCGGACGCCGTGCTCTTCCCGATGGTCGACCAGATCGTCGAGGAGCTGACGGTGACCGCGACTCCGACGGTGGTGGCGCTGGCCCGCCGGGGCCGGGCGGACGCGTCCGCCGTGGTGGCCGGGACTGCCGGGTTGTTCGTCAACGGCGCTCACGTCGATTGGGCCCGCCTGTACGCCGGTACCGGAGCTCGGCGCATCGACCTGCCCACCTACGCCTTCCAGCGTCAGCGCTATTGGATGGCCGCCGAGTCCGCCGCCGGTGGTGACGCCAGGTCGATGGGTTTCGCGGCCACCGGGCACCCGCTGGTCTCGGCCGTGGTGTCGCAACCGGAGTCCGACGCGATCGCGCTGAGCGGGCGATTGTCGGTGCGGACGCAGCCCTGGCTGGCCGACCATGCGGTCATGGACACCGTGTTGGTTCCCGGCACCGGTCTGGTCGAACTCGCCCTGCACGCCGGAGAACAGCTCGGCTGCACGGTGCTCGAGGAACTGGTACTGCGGGCGCCGCTGGTGCTGTCGGATTCGGCCGGGGTCGCCGTGCGGGTCGTGGTCGATGCCGAGGACGCGGCCGGTCGTCGCGGGGTGCGGATCTTCTCCCGCTCCGACGACGATGCCGATACGCCGTGGACGTTGAACGCCGAGGGCGCGCTCGCGCCGGAAGGCGACAGTGCCGCAGTGGATCTGGTGTCGTGGCCGCCCGCGGACGCGGTCGCGGTGGATATCGACGGTGTCTATGACAC
>NZ_BDBY01000446.1 GCF_001613225.1 Nocardia pseudovaccinii NBRC 100343 | reverse complement strand
CCGACCAACGCCAACACCCCATCCTCGGCAAACCCGACAACCCAAACCAACCCAACCCACAAAACAAACCCACCCCCACCAGCAACGACGAAAACACCACGCGCCCAAACGATCCCGGAACCAAGCAACCGGAAAGCCCGGCCGACCCCTCGTCGCCCGCCGATCGACCGACGGCGCCCTCTGCACAGCCAGAGGAACAAGCCGCGCCGCAGCCCGAAGTAGCCGAACAGACCGCACAGCCGAACTCGTCCGGGCCGATCGCCGGTGGCCTCGAGGGCATCCTTCGGCATTTGCAGAAAACCGTCGCGACGGCATATATGGAGCTCCAAGGTGTTGCGAACTCCGATCCCATTGCCGAGGCACTGGCCAATGCGCCTACCGCGCAGTTCGGAAGGCTTTTCGGTCAGCTCCGAACGACCCAGCAAGCAGCCCTGATCCTTCGCTACCGACGAGGAAAGTCGGAAACCGAGACGGCGCAAGTGCTGAACACGGTCGCGGCACCGGCCAAAGCTCTCGGAGATGTAGCGACACGGACGTTGACGGCGGGCGCGGTACGGCGACTGGCCCGTTCAGTGGCCACCGAATGCGGTGTACCGAATACAAATGACAACCTGACTCCGAATGAAATCAAAATTCTCAAACTGCTGACACAGGGGTTGACAGCCAAAGAAATTGCCGAGACCGTCGGTAGTTCCCCGAGGACGGTTACCGGGGTGACCGATGGAATTATCATGAAGTTCGGCACGGCGAACAAGGTTGCGGTCGTAGCGGAGGCGATTCGCAGAGGGGTTTTGGATGTCCTCCATCTTCCGTCGACGGTTCGACAGAATCCAATAGCGCTCGCATCGGATGAGACCACCGTACTGATCATGAACGCGAAGGGGATGACGCGTGAGGCGATCGCAGAGACGCTGACCGACTCGTGGGCGCGGCAGGTCTCGCCTGGCCAGGTGAAAGCCATCATGGATAGAATCGGCCGGGCGTTCGGAATTCCCGCTGGAGCCGGAAGTCTCGTACCAGTTGGCCTGCGGGAGGGAATCATTGATTTCACTGGTCCAGAATGGTCGAGATGGAACACGCCAGACGATGCGGAAAAAGAGCTTTCTGGGCGCGAAATCACAGTATTGGAATTGCTCGTCAGGGGCATGACGAATCCGATGATCGCGAAGCAACTACACGCATCCGTCGGCTTCGTCGCAACCTGCCGCCACCGGATATACAGGAAGCTCGGGGTCTCGGCACAGGCCGATTTGAAGTCGGCAGCCCGATATCGCGGCATCGCGATCGATGATGGGCCGCAGTACGTTCGCCCAATATTGAACGGTCGCCAAATCACGTTACTTCGCTTGGCGGCCACGGGGATGACGTACGACGATATCGCCGCCGACCAAGAAATAACGGCCGGAGCCGTCAAAATCTCCTTTATCAGAATCCGCAAGAGACTCGATTCCGCCGTCGGCGAGGACTTGGTGCGCGCGGCACGCGACAAAGGTATCGACCTCGGTATCGAGACCCCGGCAGATGCTTCCGTACCCGCTGACGACGAGTCGCCGACCGGTACGCCTGCAGAACTTTCGCAACCGACGTCGGCGGCACCTTCCGCGGAACAGCGGTTCGTGGACTGGTTCCGCGGACGAAAAGCAGGTCAGGGGCAAAACCTGGCCGACTACATGAAGATGCACCACTTACTGCCATCGCAGGTCAACCGGTGGCTGTCGCGCGCGGGACTCGAATCGACCGAGCCGTCCTCACCGCTGCCGACGCAATTCCCCAGCCCTGTCGGTATGCAGGCGCCTGCCTGGCTGGCCGCTGTGCGCCGCTACCTCGGCGTACCCGCCGAGCAAATAGACGAACTGATCGGCGCGCCCACGGGAACCTGGCAGGCAGCCCAACGAGGGCGAAGCGACCTCGAGATCGCCCATGTCCGCGCACTGCTGCGCCGAGTCCCCGGCGCCCGTGCGGCATATCCGGACGCCGCGCGACTCTTCCCGGAACTATTGACGGCGACCGGCCGGGCCGCCTATCCCGAGGGATACGAACTGATCGGTAAATATTTCCAATTCGTCCGAGATTATCACAACAATGTAATCGGGGAATTCTTTCTGGCAACCAGAGAGTTTGACAAACACGATATATATTCACGGCCCAGCGTGGCCGCTCTGGGAACATTCAGTGCGAATGAATACTATCTTATCGAGCACGACAGAGTCCATCCTTCGAAAGATACCGTCGACAGCTTGATGGCTGTAATGCCACCGCCACACGGTGTTACCAGAGACGACCTTTCCGAATGCTACTCCGAGTTGCCGCGGGAATCGTTGATATTCCCGGGCACATCTGCGACAGAATCTTTCGGCGAATATCTGAGATACTTCCGAGGAGTCAACAATCTTGCGCGGGGGGAAGCCGCTGGGATATTCGGCCTCTCCGGGCACGCCGTGCATATGCACCAAACCGGTGGAACTCAGCAGGTCGAAGAGCTGCAGATGCTGCACCACTACGATCACGTGCTGCACAAGGCGGGCCCCTGGAACGATCTCGCCGCGGCGTGGGGCTATACCTATCGAATGAACCCCGCGGGAGAGACGGATCCCGACGCTGCTGAATATAAAACTCTGTACGAGTGGATCCGGGCGGAACGCCTGTACCGTCGGATGACATTGACACAGTTCGACGCGCAGGTCGGCAGCGCTGGGCTCTGGCGTAACCTCGATTCAAAGGGATATACCCGACGACTCGTCACTATCCGAAAAATTCGCGACAAGCTGGGCATTCCGAACGAAACAGTTACAGCTGTAATTACGAACCACTATCGACGCTCAAATCTTCCCGCCGTAGATACAGCCGACGACCGACTCATCTGGGATCTCATCGCGGCACCCGTCGGATCCCCTGAGGAAGAGGCTGCGCGTAATCCACTGGTCGAAAAATATGCTTGGATCGCGACAGCAGCAGCCAACCGCTGGCGAAATGCCGATGAGTACGACGATCTCGTCCAACGCGGTCTCCAGGCGATCATTGTCGCCACGGGATATATCGTTCCGGGAACCAGCTTCCCGAAGCTTGCCTGGTCTCACGTGAACTTCAAAATGCGCGACGCTTATGTCGAGAGCAGGCAAGCGGATGCGAACAAGGAATCCCGCGAGTTACTCCGCACGGTTAAGGCATACATTGGTCAGTACGCCAACGACAACCACCGGGAACCGGATAACGACGAGATAGCGGCAGCGACAGATCTCACCATATCCGAGGTAATCGAGGCGAGAGACATCCTGAGGCACGGGATGGACTCATTGGATGCGCCGATAACTGAATCCGGCATGGACCTGCACGATCTTCCGGCTCAGTCGATATTTGTGGGCAGTGATCACCCCTCCTTCGGCGATCCGCAATTCGACGAGGCCGACAATTCACAATTCGAGGATGCCGTCGCGGAGGCACTTGCGGACCTGCCCGATTCCGCTCGCGCCAAGGAACTGGTCATGCTCCATTTCGTGGACGGCTGTCCGCTCGGCGAAGTAGCGGAGCGGCTCGGGATCGCACTACCGGCGGCGGAGCAGCTACGCGATCAGACGATCGGACGGCTCCAGACAGCATTCGCCGACCGCTGGCACCTCCTGGGCGGGACGGCGACACCGCAGAATCAGAATGACGCCACCGATGACACCCGCACCGAACCGGACAACCGCGGCGCAGAAACCACCGCACAGCCCAACGAAGTACAAGGGACTACTGGCCGTCGCACCGGCGGACTCCCGGCCAACCCACTGCCGCCCGGGGTCGAGCTTTTCCACGACACCGACCCCAACCCGCTCGACGAGCACTTCCCGCACACGGGCTCGGCGAACAAACGACGAAATCTCAACAATGAGATCCTCGAATTCCACCACCAAAACAACGGTGACGACCACCGATTCTGGGACCAACCCGAACCTGCACCCACCCCCGACACCCAGCCCGGAACAACCAACGCCGCCGCATCGGCCGCGACCGGGGGCCCGCTGCCGGTTGGCAATGCCGCTCCGGCAGGGGTGTCGATCGTGTCGGTCGAGGATCGCTTTCTGGAGTGGTGCCGGGCGCGACTGAGCGACGAATCCGGGCAGCCGGGGCAGAATCTCGCCGATTACATCGCCATGCATCACCTGGAGATGGGGCAGGTGAGGCGCTGGTTGACCAATGCGGGCCTCGACGCGACCGCTCTCGACAACATCGCGTCCGAACCATTCCCGGTCCCAGTCGGCAGCGACAAGGCGGTTTGGCTGGCGGCAGCACGCCGCTACCTTGCGGTGTCCCCGGAGCGGATGGACGAGTTGCTCGGCGCCACCTCGGGCACATGGCAGGCCGCCGAACAGGGGCAGAACGAGTTGGAAATCGCGCAAGTGCGAGCCCTGCTACGCCGCGTACCGGGTGCCCGGGATTGCTATCGCGGCGCCGCCGCGTGCTACCCAGGCCTACTCGACGCTGACGGAAAACCGGAATACCCGGAAGGCTATTCCGCCGTCGGCGAATACCTTCGATACCACCGCAATTCGGAAGGTTTGACACAGCGCCGGTACGCGGAACTGACCGGAAGTTCCAAGCTCAGCGTCACCGACCGGGAGACCGGGAAAAAGAAGCCTTCCCAGGCGGCGCTGCTGTCGATCGCGGCGGCCCTTCCATTCCCGCACGGCGTGACTTACGAAGAAATCGCCGAGAACTTCCCGTACCTGCCGAGGGCGACGCTGCTTTTCCCAGCCTTCGCGGCCACCACATCGTTCGGCGAGTACCTGCGTTACTTCGGGCGGCTGAACCATCTCGAGAAGTGGACTGTGGGAACAGTTCTGGAGCTCCCGAATTCAACCGTGCGCGACCACTACAACGACGCCAGCGAAACGCTCGAAGATCTCGTCGTGCTGGATTTCTATACCCGCGGTCTGCACCGCGCCGGACCGTGGAACGACCTGGCCGAAGCGTGGGGATACAGCTATCGGATGGATCGCGGCGGAGAGACGATTCCCGATCCGGCCGAATATGATTTGCATAATTGGGTGAAGGCAGCACGCCTGTATCGCAGATTGCCCCAGCACGAATTGTCCGCACTTACCGGGCAATCGCAATCGTCGATCAGCCAATTCGAGACCGGCTCCAGACCCGACGTTACTTTCCTGCGCACGCTGCGCGATGCACTGGATATCCCCAACGAGGTGCTGGTCGAAGTGCTTCGGCGGCATTACTCGCACGACGTCCCAGCGGGCGACGCGACCGAGGAACAGTTGTTCTGGGAATTGATCGCCACCCGTCCGGGGTCCGACGACGAGAAGAATATCCGCGGCCGAATCTGCGAAAAGTACGTATGGGTCGCGCAGACCATGGCCAAACGCTGGCGTATTCCGGGCGAGCAATTCGACGATCTGCGGAATATAGCCTTTGCGGCGATTCTCGTCGCCACCAAGAACTTTGTCCCGCCCGGCGATTTCGCCCCAGCGGCCTGGTCGGCAGCACATCACGCCATACGCAGGGCTTTCTTCGAATACCTGTATCCGAAAGTGGACCGGGAGACGCGGCATCAGCTGATGCGCGTCCAGGAGTATGTCAGCAGACGTTCCAGCGCGACCATGACCGAATCCGATGTCGCCGAAGTCGCGATGGCGCTGGACCTCGATCCGGCGGAAGTCACCGAGCTACTGACGGTGCTAGGTTACCGAGAGATCCGGACCGACGAGCCGATCAAAGGTAAACGAGGTACCCACACCCGCGAGTTCGCCGATCAAAGGGCCGAACTGCCGTTCGACATGGCGGACTTCATGGACGTGCTGAGCACGGCTGTAGCCGACATGCCCGACTCGGATCGAGTCCAACAGGTCATGGAGTTCCTGTTCGTCGACGGCTACACCGAAGCAGAGATAGCCGGAATGCTGCGGATGAAACTCGCAACCGTCCGGCGCATGAGCGCTGCGGCCATCGAGAGGCTGCGCATCACCGTCGAGCGAGACAACCTTTCCGACCGGCCCGACGAGTCGCGAGTAATCGGCCCA
>NZ_BDBY01000445.1 GCF_001613225.1 Nocardia pseudovaccinii NBRC 100343 | reverse complement strand
AAACTCGACGTGCGCGATGTCGCCCACTGGTCCGGTATCGCACTCGAACTCGACGAGCCCTACATCCCCCCACCGGAAGCGGCTCTCCTGGGCCGCGAGCAACGCAAACTCGTCACCGACCTCATCCGAGCACTCGCTGCGACGAACCGACATCCACGGCCGCCGTTGAAGATTCAGACCACCGGAATCGTCGTCCTATCCGGCGATTAGCTTGTTCCACGAACGGCCACTGATGCATGGTTCGGATCGGGAGATCGTTGATGGAACCGAACGTGCATGGTCCGCGTCTAACCTACTGAGACCAATACCGACCGACGACTGAGAGTGTGCATGACTGTGGCTTCCAGAGCCAAGCCTCTGCGCCGTTGTGATCGCTCGTATGACTTGCCGGTCGGGTAATACCTGGCAGTGTGACCTGTTGGTTGCCGGGAGGTGGTTTGTCAGTCGCACGTCAACGGCCGCCGCGCGACCAGAATAGAGAGGTATCGTGCCGACGTGGAGCCGAGCGATTCCAATATCAAGGCACAGCTGCTCATCTCACCACCCAAGCGCTGGCAGCAGCTGTGGTCCGCGGTAGACGAGCTGCTCGCCGAGCAGCCCAGCCTATGGGAAATCCGCACCCAGAACGCCGACGGTTCTCTGTGCATGCCCTACGCCGTCTACAGCGACGCCGTGGGTCACGTCGAACGAGCGTTGTACGAAGTGGACGCGATCGTGGGGTTCGACTGGACGAATTGGGACGGTATCCGGCTGCATCGAGGCGGCCAGGGTCTGGCCGATGCCCCGGTTGCCGAGGCCTGCCGAATACTGACCGCGATAATTCGGGCCGAGCGATTCAGCGACGGAACGTTCGGGCACGCACTCGACGACGGCACGTTCCAGGCAGCCCTGCTGCGCCTTCGCAAGTGGTACGACGGAATAGCGGCGATCCACGCCGAGCACATCCACGCACCACCAGGCCAGTCGTGGATCTCGCGACGCATCAGCGCGTTCCGCCGGTTCCAGGCGGTGCTACGAGAGTGAGTTAACGGTTCACTTCGATGCCCGCACATGCCGCGCCCCGCACGGCTCGAAGCGACCAGACGCCAACACAGACTCCGAGTCGGAAGGACTGTTCACGAGGAGAAAGCGTTAGTCCTGCTGGAGGACTACCGCATTGGGCTTTCGGTACGCACTCTCATAGCCGCCTATCGCGCGGTTGGCCTGGATGCGCGCTCATGGTCGCGTAGCCCGCTTCCCGTGGATGCACCACCACACCGCGCCGGCGATCGTCAACGCGGAGGAGACCAGGAGTACCGCTGTGCCGTATCTGAAGTCGGCTCCGGTGATATGGCTGCGGGAGTCAGTCCATATCAAGATGAAGGCGACCGTGGTGGCGAACACGGATCCGACGACTTCGATGCACGCGAGGACAAGTACAGCTGCAAGCTTTCCCGGGGTCTGGACTCTCTCGAACATCAGACACGCGACGAGGAGCAGCAGAACCGCTCCGATAAGCAGCACCCAAACGCCTGGCGTGCCGAACTGACGCGACCCCATCAGCGAGTACGTGGCGTCGAAATGGGGGTCGTGCACCAGTGGGAGAAAGAGCCCGAACAGGACTCCGAGACCACCCAACCCCACCGATTGCTCGGCCCGAACTACGCCCTGCTACCTCGCCACTAGGGAGCTGGGGCAGCGTATGCACAGCCGCGGACTCATCGTTGCTCGACATGGTGATCGAGTCTGCCAGCTGGTTGTTCTGTTGCCGAGCTGTCTTGGGCGACGAAAGCTGTATCTATTCAGCCCAATTGCGTCCCACCGGTCTTGTCTAGCCCGGCAGTGATCGCAGACCGCGCGGGGGTAGCGTTCCTGGTAGATCGCGGGCCGCTCACAATTCGGGCAGGGCTGGGTGTATCGACGCCCAGGGATCGGGCTTTGCAACAGGAAATCGTTGCGGGCGAGGATCTTACGACCGGAGTCGGCCTGTTGTGGTTGCGCCGCAAGGTGAGCAGAACAACTCGGCGTAGTCGGCTGTCCCGGCGTCGATCGCTGCGCGCCCGGGTATCTCCGTTGTGGCTCGCGGTCTTCTGATCACGGCGCCACCGTGTGGGCTCCGTTCTGGGGCCCCAGACACCCTGATGGAACCGAAGGTGTGTGGTCCGCGTCTAACCTACCAAGACCACCAACATCGACCGAAGACTGAGAGAGCAGATATGGCTGAAGATTCATCGGCCACCGGGTCACCGTTTGCGATTGTGCCCGACCATGTTTCCGATGCCGGACAATATGTGCAGCGGACCGCGCAAACTCTCGTCAACGGTGTGCGATCAGCTGACGCCGACGTGCAAGGGCTGATGACGAGCTGGAAAGGCACCGCGGCCACCGCCTATGCGGCGGGCTGGGAGGAGACCCGCGACGGCGCATTGCAGGTGCTCGAGGCCTTGAACACCATGGCGGAGCTGCTCGGCGTGGTGGGTGTCGAATACACGGGCACCGACACCACCAACGCCGCCGGGATGCGGCAATCCTCCCTGGATCTCCCGTAGCTGATTCCGCCGTAATCGAACAGGACTGTGGCACATGAGATATCAGGTCGATCTCGACCACCTGGACGACGTAACCGCCCGCATCGGCGGACTCAACGATTTCCTACGGGAATCCCTACGCGAAATCGATGAACGCATGGCCGTAATGCAACAAAGCTGGAACGGCCACGCCGCCGACAAGCAAGCCGAAGCACACCGGGAATGGGCTACCGCAGCACAGGACGTTCGAGAGGGGATCGAGGCCATGCAGGCCGCAGCCCGCACCGCGCACACCGCCTACGGCGATGCTGTCACGGCCAACCTGCGCACCCTGGGGCGCGCGTGACCGTTCTCGACGTCGATACCAGCGTCTACAACGAGGCCGGGAACCGGCTGCAAGTTCTGGCCACCGACTGGTTCAACGCCGCTAATGGGCTCTTGCCGGCGCTGGACCAGTGCGGGAACATGACCGGCACCTACACCGAGGCCAAGAAATGGGCCGAGTCATACGACACGCGCGCCGAAGCGGTGCTGAAGATGTCCACCGATCTAGCGACCGCAACCCACCACTACGGCGCTCTGCTGCTGGAAATGGGCTACAACCACGCCCTTGCCGAATACACCGCCGCAGGCTTGACCGGTACCGCGCCGAGCAAGCCATACACCGGCCCACCCGCCTACGGCTGCCGCGTGCCGCTGCCTTCGGCCGGAGGACCGGGTAACGGGCTCCTCGACGGCGGCGTCAAGCTGGTCGAGGCCATCGGCATCACCGTGCCCGATGGCAACGTCGAGCTACTAGACCGCGCAGCAACCACGTGGGCCGCGATCGCCGCAGCCGGACCAGTGCAAGCGATGGCGGCCCAACTCGACACAGTGGCCGCCCAGTTCGAGCAGATCACCTCCCCCGATGCCTCGTACATCGATGAGGACATCCGCGCACTGAAAGCGGCTGCCGAGGCCACGATCGCGACGTTCAAGGAACTCTCGGCCTCCACCCGTGACCACCATGACGGCCTGGTCGAACTGCGCGCGAAAATGGTGGAACTGCTCAAACAACTAGGAGAGGAACTACTCAAAGAACTGGCCATCAGCGCCGCCATCGCAGTGGCGTCGAGCGTAGTCACCTTCGGTATCGGTGCCGCGGTCGCCAGCGCGCGAGTCGTCGCCATCGCCGCCAAGATCGGCCGCCCCATCCGCATCTTGATCGAGGCATTCAAAACCGACCGCAATATCGCCAAAGGCGTACACGTCGAGCAGGAAATAGCCAAGCACCAAACCGAGATTCGGCGTATCGAGGAGTTGAAGGCCGAGCCGAAAAAACCGATCGAATTGCCGAAAAATGAGCATCCCGAAGGGGTGCCCAAGCTTGACCTTGATCGCGTTGACAAAGACGCAATCACCAGCTACACCGGATCAAGCGGCGACATCAACGGCGCACTCAGAAGCGGAAAACCATTGACCCCCGAACAGCAAGCCCAGGTGGACCAGTTGAATGCGTCGCTGGACAAGCTACCCAACTATGAAGGCACCGTGACCCGCCGCACCGATATGTCGGCCGCGGACCTAGCCAAATACCAGGAGGGGCGCACTGTCACGGAAGACGCTTTCACGTCGTCATCGGCCACCCCAGCGGCCGCGAAGGACCGGCCGATCGAATTTCAGATCGTGTCCGAGAACGGCAAGTACATCGGCCACTATTCTTCCGTTCCGGAAGAGCAAGAAGTATTGTTCAAATCGGGCACCGAGTTCCAGGTTTTGAAACGATACGAAGAGGGCGGCCGAACCATCATTCAGATGGTCGAGAAATAGGACAAGGATTCCACTCATGGAGAAATCAGGCGGAAAAACCTTCAAAGGCCCCGGTGACCCCGGATGGACACCAATCGACCCGGAAAAAAAGGCTAAAGCCGAAGCGATGTTGGCCGAATTCAACCGCAAGCGGGACGCGGTCCCGCCCGACCGGCAAATACATTTGCGGGACCGGTTCGGCGACGAAGACAAAATCGGCACCGACCAAGAAGACCAGTACCGGGCCGATGTCGAGGAACGCAAAAAGCGCGGAGAGTACTGGGGCTGACCACGACCGATTCGACCAACGCCCTCACCGATTGACTCAACGAATGCCGTGGGGTGCCCATGGGCGGCTTTCGGACGGCGTGGCGCCGAGATGCTGGTCCAGATCCTCACCGAACGCGAGCAGAAGAACTCCGCCAGCGCGGACGCTGTGGGACACCACGATCACCGGGAACCTCACCGGCAACGACGAATGCGACGAGCCGATCACCTGGGACCGTACCAGGAACTCAGCTCAGTGGCACGTTCAGCGACTCCCTCACGCCGTCATTTCGCGCAGTACCGCTGAATCAACGCCAGAGGAGGGATGGTCCTCATCGAACG
This sequence comes from Nocardia pseudovaccinii NBRC 100343, assembly GCF_001613225.1. GTDB lineage: Bacteria > Actinomycetota > Actinomycetes > Mycobacteriales > Mycobacteriaceae > Nocardia > Nocardia pseudovaccinii. Next base: position 498 of record NZ_BDBY01000445.1, on the reverse strand, counting down.
GCCATTCCGTGAATCAACGAAACGCGAATTCGGCCAGGCACAACTACTAGGCAGCAATGAAGCTCCCGAACGTCCGCTTCTGCTGATCGCCGTGCGGTCGCTAAAGCGTGGCGTCGGTGTCTGTGACTCCGGTCAGATAGTTCGGAAGCCCGTTACCGGTGGCGCGGCGAGCCGGGGAGAGGCCCTCGGATATCCCTTTGCCATCGACAAAGACGCTCCCAAGGCGGGTGTTCTTGTGCAGGACGGCATGCGATTCAAGATCGATATGGTCGGGCGGATTCGGCCACAGCCGCGTAACCAACCCGTGCGCCTCGAAAGGGTGAACGATGTCGTGCAACGGGTGGTAGACAAGCTGAAAGAAGACCATGTGCGTGGTTTCGAGCAGATTGAAACCGATCGTCACGGACTGCCCGGTCCCGCCACCTCCATCGCTACGAATTGTATGGCGAAGCCACACCGGGTCGAATTCCGGATCGGGTTGCCCCCCGGAGTCGATCA
>NZ_BDBY01000444.1 GCF_001613225.1 Nocardia pseudovaccinii NBRC 100343 | reverse complement strand
TGTGCGTACAAGGCGAGAGTCTTTGCGGCCCAACGTGAGACGTTCCTTACCTCAGCTACTGTATCGAGCGGCTGAAGGTCATTGAGCAGCCGACGGACAGGCTCCTTGGCAGGCTTCTCGAACGACTTGTCGAGTCCGTTGTTGCAGTCCGAACAGCACGGCAGCATGACCCGCCATATCTTGTCACTCTGTGCCGGACGCTTGGCTTTCGTGAGCAGAGGTTCGCCATTGATCGAAGCGGTGAACGGGCCCTGGTCGTCCCACCGCTTCAAGAACCATGACGCGATGGCATGCTCACGAGAGTTGTTGGGGCCGTTGCAGAACACACAGAGGTGCCGCTCAGTCATGGTGGCGACGGTACCGCGCAAGCGCGACCGTCTCTACCGAATATTCGCGGCTGTAGACCTGCACGGAGTCGGGGGCCCGCAGTCGGCCCCGGCCTGTGCTCCGATCGATAATCTCAGTAACGGCGGGCCCACGCGACGGGATCGACCTGGCGCACGACCTCGCCCAGATCATCCAGGATCTGAGTCACCGTCTCGGGCGAGAGTTCAGCCCGATGGCTGGGATAGCTGGGGAACGACAGCATCTTGCCGAATCTCGACCGGTGCTCCTTGGTGCGGAGTTCGCCCCGTAGATGAGTGAGGATGTGGCGAAGATCCCTGATCTCCTGCACTGTCGTCGTGTCAACTACGATGCTGAGCTCTTTGCGGAAGAACGCTTTCAGCTGCCCCCAGCGTGGAGACTGGCTTTCCGCCACCTTCCAGTCGTGACCGACTTCCGTCCCAGTCTTTTCGAGGTATACCTCGAACGCGGTGACCGCTTCCCGTACAACCGATGCGTTGAGCATCCAGTGGTAGTCGCTGGGCTGGATCTCCACCTCGTGATCGAAGATGTCGATCCACTCCGGCCCGTCAGGGTCGCCGGGGCGCTCGCCGATCTCGGTCCACATCGCCTCGAACCGTTTGGTCATCAACTCCGTGTTCAGCGTCAGGTAGGCCCGCAAGTCGCGGTCAACCGAGCGCCATTCGACGAAGGCGCGGGTGGTATTCCACAGGGACTTCTCGTTCCATGTACGCTGCGTCGTCACCGCAGCAGGGTATGGCGCAGGCCTGGTGCGACGCGATCGGATTTCAGGAGATCAGCATCTGCGGTCTCTCCCAACTAGTTGGGCCGAGGTCGGGCGCCGGGTGGTCGCTGCTCCCGTCACGGTCGGTGGCTTGATCCAGCACTGAGGCATGCGCAGCTCGGCACCGAACTACTGTTCCAGATCCTCACCGAACACGAGGACAAAGCGTTCTCACAACCGACACTATTTCACTCAGCTGAATCAGTCTCAATTACCGAAAGT
>NZ_BDBY01000443.1 GCF_001613225.1 Nocardia pseudovaccinii NBRC 100343 | reverse complement strand
CCAGCCTGGTCGAAATCCTCGGGGTGGCGGCCGGTCATGGGTTCACCACGTTGATCATCGATTCCTGGTCGCACTATTGGATGGGCCAGGACGGGATGCTCGAGCAGGTCGACAGACGCAAATCAGGCAGCAACAGCTTCTCGGGATGGAAGGAAGCCAACCCCGACGAACGCCGGATGGTCGAGGCGATGCTCACCTTCGGCGGGCATCTGATCGTCACCATGCGCACCAAGACCGAATACGTCGTCGACGAGGACGGCAAAGGCCGGTCGGTCCCGCGCAAGGTCGGCACCCGCCCGGTGCAGCGGGAAGGCCTCGAGTTCGAATTCGACATCGTCGCCGACCTCGACCTGCGCAACAACCTGCACATCTCCAAGACCCGCCTGCCGTTTCTGACCAACCAGGTGATCCCCACCCCCGGCGCGGAACTGGCCAACCAGATCGCCGACTGGCTCGACGGCGGCGAAGACGTTCCCACCGTTGCCGAGTTCCGGCAGCGGATCCTCGACGTGGAATCGATGGATCAGCTGCGCGGGGTCTACCTCGAGATCGAGTCCTATCGGTTGCTCGGTGCACCCACGGTCGACCTCGAAGGGGCTCCGACCACGTTGCGGGAGTTGATCGTGGCGATCAAGACAGCCATGGAAGCCGTCGACGCCAAGCAGGCCGAGCGCCGCGCCTCGGCCGAGACCTTCGAAAACCACGGACAGGAGAGGGGGTGAGAAGCAATGACGAAACGTTGTGACGCACACGGGTGCGAGCACGGGTTGCTCGACACCGCCGAGATCGCAGCACGGTTGAAGGTGACCAAACAGCTGGTGTTGCAGTGGCGGGCTCAAGTGAAACCGCATCCATTGGCGGACAAGGGGTTCCGGCTCAACGGCGATTCCGGGCCACTGCGGTGGCGGGAATGTCACTACCACCAATACCTCGATGAGCTCGCGCAGCCGAGGTCGGCATGAGCCCCCGCCGCGGGCGTTCTCAGCCCAGCGCCGCACGCATCGCCGCTGAGGACGCCCGCATGGTCTTCGTCGAGGAGTACCGGTTCCTGCGCCAATCGCTGATGAGCCACGAGGCGATCGCCCGCAAGCTCGGAATCACGGTGGGCACCCTGCAAACCCGGATCCTGCGGTACGACTGCCTGATCCTCTCGCCAGCCGAGCAACGCATCTCCGACAACCTCGACGCCCTCATCGAACACGGACACCCCTTCACCCTCGAGCAGGTCTGCCCGCTCGATGACGGGACAATCCACTGGCTGATCAGCACTGCCCTCAAACGAGGCCGCATCCGCTCATCGCAGACACGGGCCCGCAGAACACCCCAGCCGGTGTACACGCCGGTGCGGAGCAAACCATGACCGCGCATGAGACCGCCAGCACGCCAGCGTCATCGCCTCTTTCGGGCGAGAATGACCCGTTCGGCGACGGCCAGGAATGGTCGGTGATCCATCAGTGCCGCGATATAGACGGCCGAGTGGTGCGGGTGCTCTACGAGTGCGACTACATCGTCGAGAGCGGTGGCGGCCGTGCCCGTGTGACCGAACGGCGTTGGCACGACGGTGAACACGAATCCCGTGATGTCGAGCCACTCGACTGATCGCCCCGCCTCCGCCCCCGTGCACCGAATTTGCGGTCCGCGCGTCGCGATGGGGGCGGTTGGTGTGCACCGTTTTTCGGAGTACCGGTATGTCCGCTGAACCGGCCGAGGTCAAAAAGGACACCCGCGCCTACATCAAGCTGAGTCTGGATTTCTTGGAGAACCATCGCACCGGTCCGCTCTCACCGGTAGCGAAGCTGACCCTGATCGGGTTGTGGATGTACTGCGCCCGTAACCGCACCGACGGTGTCGTTCCCGCCCCGTACGCGCGTCGCTCGGTACCCAAACGCCTGCGTGAGGCCCTCACGATGGCGGGATGCTGGCAGCACCACGATTGCACCACGGCAACGCCGTGCCTGCACGGCGCGTGCACAGCGGCGGCACCATGCGGGCAGGAGGCGTTCGTGATGCACGACTACAGCAGCCACCAAAGCCTCCACAGTGCCGCCGCCGACAAGCCCGCGAAGGACAGTCGCGGCTATATCAAGCTCAGCGTCGACTTCCTGGAGAACCATCGCACCGGTCCGCTCTCACCAGTGGCGAAGCTGACCCTGATCGAGTTGTGGATGTACTGCCACCGCAACCGCACCAACGGCGTCGTGCCCGCCGCTGCGGCCCGCAGGATCGCGCCACGACGCATCCGTGACGCGCTCACCACGGCGGGATGCTGGCAATACCACGACTGCACCACAGCGACGCCATGCCGCTACGGTGCGTGCACAGTGTCGGCACCATGCCGCCAAGGTTGCGACACCATGCACGACTACCGCAAGCATCAAAACCAGTACTTCAACCACCCGGGAAGGGTGGAAAAGGCCAGCTCATCGGGCACATCGAGAGGCACGGCGAAACAACGGGAAACAAGCGAAACTGCTACCGGAATCGCTAGCGAAACCACTGACGCCGCAGCGGGCCTCGTGTACGCGTCTCACAAGTTACAAGTCATATATCCTTCTATTCCTTTGGGAGACAACCCTGCGGTAAGTAACCCGCGGGAGGGGAAACCACAGCGGGAGAAACCGCCGCAGTCACCGTCGCCGCCGTCGAGGCTGGGGCCGCGGCCTCGTCACGGCGGGCACGACGTCGCTGACCGGCTCAACGCCGCCGTACCGGAAATCCCGGCGACCCCGGCGATGCGCCGCCGTGTGCTGGCTCGGCTCGCGCCGGACGCGGTCGCGGTGCTGGACGACCCGCACGCCGGACCGGTCCACCGAGCCCACGCCCAGGCCGATCTCGACCGAGCAGCCGCGGTCATCGACGCTCGCGCCGAATACCTCGATACCGGCGACGTGAGCGAAAACCCCAAGGCAGATAGGCTTTTCGACCCGCACGGCGACACCGGCTATGCGCGGCGGATGGCCGCCGCGCAGACTCCGCTACCCGTCCCGGACCCCATCACTCCCGGCGAGGTCCGGGCCATGGCGTTCCGGCTGGCCCGCGACCACATCGACGCCATCACCCGACACGGCGGCCGCGCACCCGGCAGCGCGCGGGAAGCCCTGCGCGCCGAACTCGAAGCGCTCCTCGGCGACGGCGTCCACCAAGACCTGCTGCGCGCCGAGCTGGCCGCGATGCTCAACGGCGGTATCTGGGCGGCCTCCAAGCTGCGTGAACGCCTCCACGAGGCCCGCAGGTGAACGCCGAGAACTGGGAGCAGCCCGAGATGTGCGATATCGAGGCCGAACAACAGGTCCTTGGCGCGGCGCTCTACGCCGAAGCCAACACCGAGGTCGCGCGGATGGTTGCTGATATCCCCACCGACGCGTTCTATCGGCCCGCGCATCAGTTGCTGCACGCCACCTTGGTTGATGTGCTGCGCGAGGGAGGACCCGCTGATCCGGTCGTGATCATCGAAAAAGCCGCCAGCAGAGGCGAACTCGGCGCAAACACCCAGCGGCTGCGCATGCTCACCCTCGAGATGCTCGGCAAGGGCGTACCCGGCTCGGTGCCGTACTTCGCCGACCGCATCATCACCCTCTGGCACGCCCGCACCGCCGTCGCCGAAGCCACCCGCATGATCCAGAAACTCCACACCCTGCACCAGACCGGGGACCTGTCGTTAACTGGTCAAGTCGTCGCCCGCGCGCGCGAGGACTTGGATCTGGATTTCACCGACCCTGCCGCACCAGGAGTTTCGGCGCTACCGCCATCGGTGGCTGAGCTGCTGGCCGGCAGCGATTCCTACGACTGGCTGATCCCGCAGCTGTTCGAGTACGGGGACCGCATGATCCTCACCGGTATCGAAGGACTCGGGAAATCGACGCTGCTGACCCAGATTGCGTGCGCGGTGACCGCGGGCCTGCACCCGTTCCTGGCGGCCCCGATCACCGGTGCCGGTGCGCCACAGTCCACTTCGCATCGGGTGTTGGTGATCGACGCGGAGAACCTGCCCGGTCAGCTGCGGCGGCGTTACCGCAATATCGTCGCCCGTGTCGACGCGGTCTGCGATCAGCAGAACCATCCGCGCCCGGATTGGAACGACGAGCTGCGTATCGAGGCTCGCCCCGACGGTGTGCGTCTCGAGGATCCGCGGGAGTTGCGCCGTATCGAAGCCGCTATTGCTGCGCATCAGCCCGTGCTGGTGGTGGCTGGTCCGCTGTATCGGTTGAATGCGCTGGATACCGAAGCCGCTGATGGTGCACGGGAATTGGTGCGGATCCTGGACCGGTTGCGCGTGAAATACCGGTTCACGCTGATCCTGGAAGGCCACATCCCGCACGCCGCGGACGGCCGGTCGCGGTCGGTGCGCCCGATCGGTTCGTCGCTGCTGCTGCGCTGGCCTGAATTCGGGTACGGCATCGTCCCTGGACGCGGGCATGAGGACGAGGAACACCCCACCGTAGTCAACCTGCGCCAATGGCGTTACGCCCGCGACGAGCGCCTGTTCCCGCATGAGCTGCACCATTCCACTCATGGTCTGCCGTGGACACCGTCCGCGAACTATTTCAGTCTGTGCCGCAGCCGGGGAGTGTTCGACGGTTGAGGCAACGAATTGCATTGTCCAGCAACGAAATAGAGGTATTGAAGATCAAAATTCAGTGAAATAGACTGTAGTGCAGGGGATTTCATCTGTGGCTAGCACCACCGAAATCGCCTGCGTGAATTGAATACTGCATCTACGGGAGAGACGAATGAAAATCGTCATGGAACTGTATTGCCCGGAAGCGCACGACAGCGCCGATGATTCCGGGACTTCGACGGCCGCGCGGATCGTGTCGAGCCTGACCAGGTTTCTGTCGGGGCGACGCTGCCCGACCTGCCCAGCCTCCACACTGGAGCCGGGGATCACGATGATCGGCGGCCAAGACCGCGAAACCGGCTACTGCTCGTGCTGCGAAGCCACGTGGCTGCCCGGTCACCGTATGCGGCTGCTGTCGGCGGGACGCCTCGTCGGCATCGCGCCGGGTACCGGCCACGGGGTTCGGTCATGATCCGCCGCGCCACCCCCGATATCCGGTTCGCCCGCCGCGTGCTCGACACAATCGGCCACCTGCCCGACCATCCGCATTACCCGGGTATGGAGTGGGACCAGCGGGCGTATCGATTCGTTCACATCCACGACATCGTCCATGCCGATAACGGTGCGCCGGTCTGCCGGACCACGATGTGCTTCGCCGGGTGGGTCGTGCAACTCGACCCCGATGTCGCATGGGCCTACGACTCGATGACCCTGCGCACCGCGGGCTTGGCCGATGACACCGTCTGCCCACCGGTGCAGCTGGCCCCGGACCTGACTACCGCCCGTGATCTGACCACTGGGCGCAACCTGCGCGCCAGCGCCTACGCCAGGCGACGGCTCGGACTCACGGTGCGCCAGGCCGACGAGTTGTTCTTCGCCACCAACACCGTCGACGACCTCACCGAGGTCATCGACCGTATCGGTAAGGGGCAGTTGTTGTGAGTGCAGTCATCACCGCCACCGCGCTGGTGGAGAAGGTCCGCGAAATCGTCGCGGCCACACCAGATGCCACCACCCCCACCACTGTCGAACACCCCCACGGTGACCGCTACGTCGTGCGCGACGCCGATGGCCGCTGGCAAGGGTCACGCCTGATCGGTCGCGCGCTGCTCGACCTCGGTGCCGACCCCGAGCTGCTCGCCGAACACGACGCCTACGCCCTCAGCGCCGCCGCGACGGTCATGCATTTCGTGCGTTTCGGTGTGTGGGGTCAAGACCTGTTGTGGCTCAACATCGTTCAATCCCACGAAGGCAAAGGACGCCGATGGGCCGACGCCCTCGACGTCGCCGATCTGCGCATCCGAGGCGTCGCCGGGAGCAGGCTATGAGACCAATCCTGGCCCCCGGAACCTCCAACCCCATCATCATCGCGAAGCTGCCTTCACACCCTCGTCGACCTGAGCGGTGGGCGGCGAGCACTGTCTACCGCGACCAGGCTGGGCGCATTCGCCACCTGCGCGCCATTCACACCGATCCCGACGCCGCCGCTGACGCGCTCGAGGGCAAACTAGACGAACTCGGAATCCACTGATGCCACAACACAATCCAACCCCCGACCGTGCTGTGGTCGATGAGATCGACACCCTCGTCGACGAACAACTCGCCACCGCACCCGACAGCGGCGTCCGTGAGGTGTGCCCGCACTGCGGCGACGAATGGCACTCCCTGCCGATCCGCAAGACACTACTGATGATCCGGCAGCTCTACTGCGGATGCGAGGACTGCGAGCGAATCCTCGACGCCTACGACTACGCCAGCGACACCAGCCCTATTATCTGCCCTGGCTCGACCTTCCACGGCCCCGTCGAACCACTCGAGCTACGCGCCGCCCGAGCGGGTGTCATCGTGATCGACATCGCGACGCTGCTGCGTGAACCACCCACGCAGACACCTGTGCCGCCTGCACCGACACCGCCGGATGGCTGTGCGCTGCGGTTGCGGTTCCCCGCAGCCGACGCATATCAGGGACCGGTGTGGGCCTACCGGCTCTCACGGCCGTGGCGCGACACCGACTACGTCGTGGTCATGCACGTCCAACGCCACACCGACACCGGGCCGACCACGATCTCCGAAACCGCCCTGTTCCGGTACTTCCCGCCCGGCACACCACAACCACCGTCGCGAGAATCCTTCTTCGTCGGCGGGGAACTGTTAGCCATCATCGACGACAGCGATGCTGAAGGGGGCCACGCCGCCATCGACAGCCACGGCGTCAACATCGAAGTCGGCGACCACGGCGCACGCCACCGCGCCGACGGGCACGTCAACCCAGACCTGTTCGTCCAACAGATCACCGGCCAAATGGTCGTCGTGATAGTGGAATAACCGCTGACGGATCCGGCCGCTGATCAGACACAACGATCGGCGGCCGGGACCGTCATTCAGCCCGGGCTGGCGCGCGTCACATACCGAGCGGCATGGACTTCCACAGCGACAGCTTCTGATCGTCGTCGGAGGGGGTTTCGTACTGCTCGATTTTCACCGTGAAGCGGTTGCGGTCGGAATCGGTGCTGAATCCGGTGTAGCTCACGCTGAACTGAGCCGAGGGGTCGGTGAATATCAGCTTCACTGGTTCGGAGACGTCGGGGTGAATTTCGGTACGCACCTGTTCATGCGTGGACAGTTGCTGGATTTGCCGGTCCGCGGCCTCGGGAGTGTCGAAATAGGCCAGGGTGAGGGAGAAATCGGTGTTCGCGCTGACGCAGGAGATGACTGCCTTCTCATGGCTGTCGCAGGTGGTGTCGTGCCAGCCGGG
>NZ_BDBY01000442.1 GCF_001613225.1 Nocardia pseudovaccinii NBRC 100343 | reverse complement strand
GGGGTCTTCTGATCTCGGCCTGCAGTCTTCGGCGAAGACGCTCACATAGGCGCGCACTGACTATTAGCAGGCGGACAACCAGTACGGCAGTCGTCAGCGTTCTACTGAATCCGGGTTTGTGGCACTGGCTTCGGCGAAGGCTCGGGCGTAGCGGGTCCCTGCCAGGAGCAGGAGGACGCCGACTACCAGGAAGGCTGCTACTCGGACCAGACCGTCGAGGGTAGCGAGATCGAACAGGAACAGCTTGGCCAGGGCGGCCGCGGTGACGAGCAGTCCGGAGCCGAGTGCCAGTTTGGCGACGGCGGCCGAGCGGGACAGGTTGCGCAGGCCGAAGAACAGCGCGGCCGTGGCGGCGGCCATCCACAGGATGGTGGCGGCGCTGTGGCCGATGATGAAACCGTCGGCGCTGCCGGTCGCGATGCCGATCGAGACCGCCGTGGCGGTTACCGCATACAGGCCCGCGATGCTCGCGACGACGAACAGCGTCGACTCGTCGGTTCCGCCCTTGGTCATGCCGGGGAGTCTCCGGGCGCACCAGACGCCCACAAAGATGACCGCGAGCGCGAGGACGGCGCCCAGAGCGGTGGCGATACCCAGCTGCTCGTGCGCAAACCGTTGTGTCGCAAGCGCTTCCGGAGTCGCGGTGGTGAAGTACGCTACCGATCCGACCAGCGTCAATGCCGCGCCGATGGCGGCGACAATACGGGAGCGCCGCTGTCCGGCCAACCCGAGATAGCAGAGCGCCGCCAGGAAAAGTGCGATGGGCAGAGTCTGAACTCGCGTCACGCCGACACACGCTTCGAGCAGCGCGAACGAACCGGCGATCGCGGAGACGAATGCGATCGAATCCGGAATCCGCACCAGCTCACGCAATTTCGGCACCATGGGCAATATCGCCACGGCCAACAGAACCGCCGCGTAAACGGCCGCGACCAAGGTGGCCGGGTGCCGCTCGAACATCGCGGGGGCGGCCAAGAGCGGAGCCGACGAAAGCGCGAAGCTCAGCGCGGCCACGATATCGCCGGATCGCCTGCGCACCACCAGAACACCGCCGACCAACCCGATCGCCGCGATCGCCACCCCAGCGGTGAGCAGCCAGTACACCCGGCCCTGCGCCGGATCGTCGACGACGGCGACGGCAATGGCGAACAAGGTCGCCAATGTCGCAGGAACGGTGCGCACCACATGCAGGAACGGCCAATCACGGACCAATTGCACCGGCACACAGGTCAACTGCAACACGATCAGGAATGCGAGCAGCACCAGTTCCGAAGTGACGAACGGCGACAACAACGCCGCACCCGCGACCACGAGCACCGCCAGCGGCTGCGACTGCCACCGCATCGCCAACCCGACCCCTCCCGCCGCAATACCGAGCGCCACCGCGAGCCCGACCACCGGATGCAACCACTCGTAGATCGCCGTCACCGCGACCACATCCAGATACGCCCCGGCGATACCGGTGGCAGCCAAGGAAATTCCACCGACCCGCCCACCGACCCGACCGAACACCCGCGCCCCGGCCCCCACCAGCGCCGCCGAGAACACCACCCCGGCAACAACTCTCGGTACCGGCCCGAAGAACCCGGCCTGCGCGGCGAGCACCAACAGCATCACCACCCCGATCAGCGTCACCCCAACCCCGGCCACCGCCAGCACCCGGCTGATCATCCCCTCCTGCTGCCACCACGGCGTCTTCGGCACACGCGCCCCACCCCACCCCGGCGGAACCGCCCCACCCCCCGTCCCACGCGGTCCTGGCGGCACAAACCCGCCGGGCATACCCGAAGCCCCCGGCACTCCACCGGGCCCCGCAGCCCACCCGGACATCCCGACACCGCCCGGGGCGCCATACCCAGGCACCGGCCGCGCCCACCCGGTCGGCGGCATCGGAATCCGCCCCACCCCGCCAGGAACTGGAGCGGACGGCGCCGCACCCGCCATCGGCGCGCCGGGCATCGCCCAAGCGGCGGGCACCCCCGGCACCGCACCAGCCGCAGGCATGGCGTGAACGCCCGGAACACCGGCAGGAGCTGACTGCTGCGGCACCGCGCCCCCGGCAGGCACAACCGGAACACCAGGCCCCGCGCCTGCCGACCCCGTACCCGACACCGCAGCCTCTGCAGACACACCATGAGGACCCGAGGCCGCGCCCGCGACGGCCGACGCACCCCCCGGTGACGTCGCCGGAACACCCGGAACCGCACCAGTCGCAGCCACAACTGGAACGCCCGCAACATCAGCAGAAGCTGATTGCTGCGGCACCGCGCCCCCGGCAGGCACAACCGGAACACCGGGAATCTCTCCTGTTGTAGGCACAGCTGACACCGCGCCCCCGGCAAACAAGGCAGCAGTACCCGCGGCCGCTGCATCCGACCTATTCCCTGCGGGCACGGTCGGAGCATCTGGCGCCGCGCCCGCGACAGGCGCACCGGAAGCACCAGAGATCGATTCGGGTGTCGAGGCCATCGGGGCGCTCGCAGCGTCCGACCGCGCCGTCGATCTCCGGTCGGCAGCCGAGTCCCCCGAGATTGCCGATGCGGCGGTTGCATCCTGCCCAGCGCCGCACGTCGGCTCGGCCGAAGAAGCTACGGGAGCGTCCGGCAAACCTGTCTGGCCGCCGACTGCCCCTGCGGCTCCGGACGCAGACTCGCCGCTGGCACCGGGCGGCACCGGGATCGGACCGAGCGGATACTCTCCGCGAACCGAGAAGCCGGTCGACTCCGGCGAAACCGCAGATGCCGCAACCGAATCGGCGACGACCTGCGCTCGTAACAAATCCAGATCTCGGCCGAGGACGCCCATCTGCGTTCCCAACGCGGCGAACTCCTCGGACAACCGCGAAATCAGCGCGGGATCGATAGACGTAGTCATGTCTGCAATGCTGATTTCCCGAGCGCACCGGAACATGAGTAGAAACCACTGGTACTCATCCGGGATCTACTCGAATTCCATCTGCGCGACCGAACCACCCAGTACGAAGACGTCTACCGCCGCAGCGCTCCACGTAACCCCCGCCCGGTCGTGGCAGGGCGGGGGTCGGCGCTTACTGCAGGGTGTGCGAGCGCATGTTGGTGACCTGGTAGACCGCATTGATTACCGCGGACCGCGGTGGCATGCGCAGGACGCCGGGGGTCGGTTCGCCTGCCCAGTGCCAGCCGAGTTGGGAGTCGGTGGTGGGGAGCAGGACGTGGCGGCCAGGGGGGATGACGGTCACGTGATGTCCGGCCAGGCAGCGGCGCACGCTGATCTCGACCGGGATGGCCGGGCTCGGTGGTGCGACGAGGAAGGTCCAGGTGCGTTCGCCGGGTTCGGCGACCACCGGGGCCGTGTACGTCCGGTCGAGAGTGCCCAGCACTTTGCGGCCGAGATCCGGTGGCATCACCAGGGCGCCGAGGATGGAGCCGGTGGTGATCATCGGGCGACCCGCCAGCAGCTGGACCGGCAGTCCGTACCGATGTCGCAGCGTATGCGCGATTTCGTGGGGCGAGTGACAGCGCTCGAACATGGCCTACTCCTCCCCCCGTTCGCAGACCGGGTAACCCCCTCTGCGTAGCGGACCGTGCTGTTCGCGCACGCGCTGGGTGTGCCGCGCGGATCGACTGGTCTGGACACCCGGCTCGAACGCGCGATCGGCGCGGAGAGCTCGCACGGTGGTATTCGGCATGGTGATCATTGCCGCCGCCCTTTGCATTCTCAAAGTTGCAGAAAGGCAACGGTATTCCAACCGAGCAGGAACGAGTCGTACGTAATGTCCCACTTCGAGTGAGCACGATCACTTAACGTCGTACCCTGAAACAAGGATGTAACAAAGGACTTGGCTACATGGACGATTCGTCGATCGGCGTGCGGATAAGGCTCTTCCGTGGAAAGGCGCTCACGCAGCGCCAACTCGCCGACCAAGCCGGTGTCAGCGTGGATCTGGTGCGCAAACTGGAACAGGGTGGCCGCCAGACCGCGTCCATCGCCAGTCTGCAAAAACTCGCGCGCGCACTGGACGTCGACATCTCCGACCTCGTGGGCAAGCGACACGGCATCCCCTCCGGCAATCCCGATGCCGGTATCGTCGCGATCCGGCGCGCACTGACCCCGGTCGACGATCTGCTCGGCGAGCTCCCGGATGAGGGTGCGATCGGCCTCGACGAGGGCAGTCGGGCAGTCGATTACGCGTGGGGCGCCTACTGGTCCGGCCACTACGAACTGCTGACCTCGATCCTGCCGACCGGACTCACCCAGCTGCGGGCAACTGTGCACGCAGCCCGCAACGGCGCGGTCGCATCCGCGAATGAGCTACTCGCACGGATGTATTGGGTCACCGGCTGCACCCTGGTCCATCTCGGGCAGACCGATCCGGCGTTCCTCGCGATCCGGCAAGGACTTGCCGCCGCCGAACTCGGCAATGATCCGCTGCTGCTGGCCACCATTCGCGGCTCGGTCGCCTGGCAGCTGCTGGTGCAGGGCCGATATGAGGAGTCGCGCAAGGTCGCGCTGCGTGCGGCGGCGGATCTGGAGCCCGAGGGTGACGAAGCTCCGGCCCACCTGTCCGCGTACGGATCGCTGGTCCTGCAGGGCGCAACCGCGGCCGGTCGATCGCAGGACGTTCCGGAAGCGTTGTCGCTGGTCCAAGCGGCGGGTGAGGTCGCGCTGCGCATCGGCGTCGATCGTCACGATTACGAAACCTATTTCGGCCCTTCACAAGTCGTCATGCAGACGGTCGATGTGAATATCAGCTCCGAACGCTATCCGGAGGCTCTGACCGCCGCGCAGGATATGCCCGCGAATTGCGGTCTGCCCCAGGCCTCCCGCGCCCGCCACCTCACCGATACGGCCGTCGCCCTGACCCGCACCGGCCAGCACAAGCGCGCACTCGCCGCCCTGCTCGACGCCGAACGCGTCGGCGGCGCCGACTGGATCAAATACCAGTCCCTGCCCCGGCACATCGTCTCCGAACTGCTGGACCACGACCGCCGAGTCCCGTTGCGCGCCTTCGCCCGCCGTATCGGCGTCAACACTTGATCGGCGTCGAGATCCGGTCGATCACGTTAGTTCAGCGTCAGCCGCAGGTGCTCTGCGGTATCACCGCGGGCTCTATCGGCGAGTTGTGCCACAGTGGCCACTGCTGACGAGTGTGCAGCGAAAACCCAGCCGCTGCACCGGCTATTGCGGCTCACTTATCGGACTTGCGTGATCCGCGCTGCTCGACCGCCGAACGCACCGAATCCGCCCGCCGCAACATGTCCCCGCAATTGCGCCTGCACCGTTCGAGCTTCCGCGCGCCGACCTCACCGAGCCGGTCCGCGCTAGCTGCCCATCAACTTGCGCCATTGGGCGCGTAAGGAGTGTTTGGCGGTTATCGAGCCGAAGCGGATTCGGCCCTGTACAACGACGTGTAGTGGGCCGAGTGGTGGGCCGGTGCGGACCTTGTTGTTGACGCTGGAGCCGATCAGGTCGACGGCGTTGAGGTCGACGGTGGCCTCGGCGGGGACGATCAGGGTGAGTGAGCTGAGATAGTCGTCGACGTGCACCTCGACGACCTGGGTCGACATGATCGCCTCGGTGAAATCGAGGGTGACGCCGGAAAGCCAGTTGTTCAGATGCAGCGCGGGTGCCACCTGCCATGCACCGCGGCGATTGACCCCGGACAGTCGGCTGCGGATCACATTCCCCGGCGTGACCTGCGACGGGACCGAGGGCGGCGGTGACGCCCGCTTCGTGAAGGCGGGCGAGGAATTCACGTATGTCGAGGGCGGCGCGGCGGGCTGGCCGACGAGTCGCACACCGGGCAGGTCGACCAGCACGGCATTGAGTTCACCGCGGGTCTTGGCCGCCAGCGCGGTATCCATCCGCTCGGTGAACTCCCCGAGGGAGAGCATGCCGAGCCCGACGGCGCGCTGCAGCAGTTGACCGACATGTTCGCGTTCGGCATCGGAAACACGCAACTCACGATCGCCGACCACGTCACCGGAGCCGACACCGTTGGATACCGATTCGGGGCCACCCATGAATCCGAGATTACCGAGCCAAGTGCCCCCGACGCATCAGGGCAATCCCCGAGTCCCCCACCCCCTCGGCCCCGATCCCGCCGATTTCCGCGCAGATTCGGACCGTTTCCCGCTAGTTGACACCGGTGCGTCGGCGAGCCAAGCCCACACACCACCCGGGGGCCACGGAGCACCCGGCTCCACTCCCACCTATTCCGCACAGATCCGGACCGTTTCAGGCACTCATCACACAGCCGCACGGGAGAGCCAGCGGGGCACTCCATTGCACCACCGGGCACCGAGACGACGAACCCGTGGCGAAGAACGAACCGGGCACCCGGGGCCCACTAGTGGACACCTCGTGTACGAGGTGCCCACTGGCGAGACGGGGTGCCCGGTGTAGGACAGCGAGTGTCTTCTGCTGCGGCACCTGACAGATGGACGCCACGGGATGATCGGGGCGCGGATGGAACCTATGGGACCGGAGACCTCCGTGCAGGAGTCCGAGCCACCCAATGAGAACCATTGCGCTGTTCGAGAACCATTGCGCGCGGCTGCTCGAGAAACCGTTGCGGCCACCTGTTCGAGAAACCCATTGCCGCACGTATTCGAGAATCCCGTTCCGGCCACGTATTCGAGAACCGTTGCGCACCTGCTCGAGAACCCTTGCGCACCTACTCGAGCCCCTGCTCGATCGCATAGCGAGTCAGTTCAACCCGGTTGGCCAGCTGCAACTTCCGCAAGGTCGCCTGCACATGGTTTTCCACGGTTCGATGGCTGAGCCCGAGCCGAGACGCAATCTGCTTGGCGGACAAGCCTTTCGCCACCATCCGCAAAACTTCGGTCTCCCGCTCGGTGAGCGCGGGCCGATGCGGTTCATCCGGTTCGACCGGCGCGGTCGCCATCCGCCGATACTCACCGAGCACCAGCCCGGCCAGCCCGGGCGTGAACACCGGTTGCCCAGCCGCTGTAGCCCGCACCGCCTCGATCAACTCGCTCGCCGACGCACTCTTGACCAGATAACCCGAGGCCCCCGCCTTGATCGCATCCAGCACATCGGCGCGTTCGGCCGACGCCGACAACACGAGCACCCGGCTCTCCGGCGACACCCGCAGTACCTCCGCAGTCGCCTGCGCCCCATTCCCATCGGGCAACTGCATATCCATCAACACCACCGCAGGCCGCACCGCCGCCGCCCGCCGAGTAGCCGACCCCACCCCATCCGCCGTCGCGGCAACCACGAACCCCGCCTCGGCCAGATCACGGGAAACCCCATCCCGCCACATCGGATGGTCGTCCACCACCATCACTGAAATCGCCTCGGCAGCATCATCGCTGGTCACATCGTCCTCCTACGTGCTCGGGCTCCTGG
>NZ_BDBY01000441.1 GCF_001613225.1 Nocardia pseudovaccinii NBRC 100343 | reverse complement strand
GAACATCGCCCCAAGTCTGTTAATCGCGTTGCCGTTGTCGAGCTCCGCAGCTCTCCGATACCACTGCTCAGCCTCACCCAAATCACCACGCGCCTTCAGCAGCCACCCCAGGTTGCTCATCGCGTTGCCGTTGCCGAGCTCCGCAGCCCTCCGATACCACTGCTCAGCCTCGTCTAAATCACCACGTTCTCTGAACAGCACTCCGAGTCCGTTCATAGCATCCGCGTCGCCGAGCTTGGCCGACTTCCGGTACCACGTGTCCGCTCTGTCCGGTTCACCACGGGCCTTCAGCAGCACCCCGAGGTTTCGCATCGCAACCTCGTATCCTTGCTCGGCCGACTTCCGGTACCACACCTCGGCTTCATCCAAATCATCACGCTGATTCAAAACGAACCCGACACCGTTGATCGCTTGACTGTTGCCGAGCTCGGCTCCCTTCCTAAACCACTTCTCGGCCTCGTCTAAATCACCACGTTCCGTGAACAGCACCCCGAGCTCGCGCATCGCCTGGCTGTTGCCGAGCTCGGCCGCCTCCCGGAACCACAGCTCCGCTTTATCCGAACAACCACGCCCCTTCAACAGCAGACCGAGGTTGGCCATGGCAACGTTGTCGCCGTAGTCGGCCGCCTTCCGGAACCACAGCTCCGCTCTGTCCGAATCGCCTCGGTCTTTCATAAGCAGAGCAAGACCGATCATCGACACGACATCATGCCCTTCGGCAGCTTTTTGAAACCAAAGCTCAGCGTTGGGATTGTCCTGGTCGTCCAGCGCTGCGAATGCCTTTCGGCGGCAGTCCTTCGCAGTTGTGGCGTCGGCAGGTGCACCGGCCATGGCCCAAAGGTGGTTGCGGGCGAGCGCAATTGACGATCCCCTGTTTCGTCCGCTTGCTTGTGGGGCTGGCAAGCCACGTCCGATCAGCTCGGCTCGCAACCGCGGGTAGATGATGTCCATGGTCAGGTATTTCGGATCATCTGGCTTACCACCGCAAAGAACATCGATAAGAGCGCCCGTAAAGGCCGTACAGCCGTTCGTGCCGCGGGAGTCTGCCCACCTTTTCCTGCCGTCGGTGGCTGTCAGAACATAGCTGCCACTGACTCTCGCGAGATCTTCCAGCGCTTTGCTTGGATCCTCTGTCACCATCATGTTCTTCAGGGCATTTCCGCTGTGGCAACAATCGAGGATGGACATCTTCAGCGAAGCGTCGGACCCAATCAGAACTTCCCGGACCAGATCGTAATCGACCGTCCTCCAGGCTGGATAGGCAACTTTAGAAGCACTGTGGGTGAGTCCGAGCCCGCCCTTGGGAAGCCACATGCCATGGCCAGCGAAATAGAACAGGAGCAGATCTTCTGCCTCTTTTGCCGCAGGCTCTAACGCCAAGAGGAAGGCCTCATTGTCCGTCGGGTCTGGCACAACGCGAATGTTGTCTTGCGCGATGCCTGTCCTTGTCTGCAGAACGTTTGCCAACTGGACGAGGTTTTCACGAACCGTGGGGAGCGGCCCAAATCCGGAATCTGTTGCGTAAGAGGATGATCCGATGAGGACTACACGTGAGCGTTCACTGTCCGGCAGTTTCATCCCGATGCTCCCCCCGAGCAATGTTCAGCACCCTGGCGACATCCTCGGGCGCAATGTCTTTGATGCCATCGGCCTGGATTTCAACCGATTTGTCCGCTCTCACAATGATCTTCAGCCGTCGCGATTTCCGAGTAGCCAACCAGGCAGTCACGCAAGTCGATACAGCAGCGTCGAGACCGGGGTTGTCGAGCACCAGTCGCAGAACGTCCTCGACGCCCATCGCGCCATCCGGAACCGGTGCGTGCACTAGAGACGCACGTACGCCGACGAGTTCGTAGTCCTCCCGGATTGCCTCGTATAGATCGTGCAGCTCCTCAATGTCGTCTTCGCTGTCACTAATCGACAATCTGAACTCACACACAGACACCCCTATCTCCCGCCGACTCAGGGTAAGCACGACCTTGCAACGGCTACCTTAACGCCTTAATCGATCCAAACATCCTATGTAGCAGACACTTTGGTCCAAGCCTCGCTCTCAAGTACTCGTCCCGGCATCCTATGCAATCCGACCAGCGGCAGGGGAACAACGACCAACCGGTTTGGTCCCGGTATCGCGGTCACCACCGTTTCGCCAGGTCAGGCCCCCTTTCGAGAGGGGCC
The DNA here is from genome assembly GCF_001613225.1 of Nocardia pseudovaccinii NBRC 100343. Classification (GTDB taxonomy): domain Bacteria; phylum Actinomycetota; class Actinomycetes; order Mycobacteriales; family Mycobacteriaceae; genus Nocardia; species Nocardia pseudovaccinii. The sequence goes on along the minus strand of NZ_BDBY01000441.1, from coordinate 6,008 downwards.
TTTCTTGTTTTGCACCCGATACGCACCAAATCGACCCCCACTCCAGTCGAGCTGGATCCACGAATCGACCAACGTCCGACCCGGATCGACCGGATCGCGTCCTGTCGATGTCGCCGGATCTTTCGCCAGCACGCACGAAACTCCTGGGATAGCCTCTAGATTCGGAATCCGCGAGCAACCGCGGTCGGTAGTTGGGGGATCTACGGATGAGCATCGCTTCCCGTCGGCCAGCATCGCTTCACTGGAGTGCCGGTTGGCTCGGTCACAGGATCACTCGACATGTCGCCCTCGGCGTGACAGTCGTCACCGGCGTGGTCGCGGTGCTCTTGTCGCCCTTTCTGCTTCTGCTGCTGCCGACGGCAAACAGCGTCGACTGGGGCCGACTGCGCGAAGTCAGCCAAGCCTACGGGGCGACATCGACAATCGTGTCGGCACTCGCTCTCTGCGGGGTTGCGACTTCCCTCTTCCTACAGACCCAACAGTTCAAGGCATCCCGATACGAGACAGTTCGTCGCTACCAACTTGACCTGAACCGTATTGCGCTGGAGGACCCGACGATCTACGGGCCGTGCATCGGGAGGCTAGTCGAACCACCCGGCATCGAGGCTCGCCAGTTCTATTACGCCGCTGCGTGGATGCGGTACGGACTGATGGCATACGAGTCTGGCGTGGTCAGCGAACGGTCATTGCGCGAGGATCTGTTTGGCGATGTATTCCGTAGCGATATCGGCCGAGACTACTGGAGCCAGACCGGGGCACTATGGGGGGCGACGATGGCGAGCTACAACCACCGGACCCGGGCATTCAAACGCATCGCAGACGAGGAATACCGAAAAGCCGTGGCTGCCGGACCGGCACCGATCACGTGGGGTGCGATCCGCGCGTCACAGCAGACAGCCAGTCCCCAGGAAATGTCCAACTCCCGCGAACGAACGAAGTGGCTGACGTCTGGTTTCGTCGCCCTCACTATCAGCGCTGGCGTCGCACTCGGCGTCGTGATCGGAAAGTCGAACGTCAGCCACTTCGGCCGGTAAACTACAAGGTCAATTCGCTTGTACGCTGTGCCGACGACGAAAGACCCACGACGTTTGCGAGCGCAAAACCGAAAGTTTAGTGCTGTTCTAAAGACCTGGTCACGTCGCCTTTCCTGCCCGTCTTGTCACTCTTCGATGGTTTGGCGGCAAGCCCTTCTCCGCCGGGGCGATGGCGTGGACCGCCGAGCGAGTCTCGGCGGCGAGCCAGCGTTCGGAGCATTCTGGGCCCCAGATGCGTCAGCGTTGGGCCGCTTCCGCCACGACTTTCCGAAATTCACGCGCAGAATAGCCATAGATATCCGCAACCGCTCGAGATTGTAGTTCAGAACTGATCCCCAGCTTCTGAAGCAGAACCAAATGAAGCAACGCCTTAGTTACATACGAAAGGCGATACCGAGCGTCTTCTGGGATTTTCTTCTCGAGTTCTCCCGTGTCCATATGTCCAATCGCATTACGCGCGTCTCTTAGCCACTTAGCCCATGTGTCAATGCTTCCGAGTAGATTCTCGACAGCTTCTCTGTCTGGCAAGGCTGCGAGCTCTAGAAGACGCTTCTTTAACCCGGGGCGATTATCAGACAGCCTTCCTTTTACCCAGCTCTTTTCTGGGTGCTCAGAAAAGGCCTGCATCGCGGCTCTGACAATTTCCGACCGCATTTCCGGATCGTGTGCAGTGCTCTCAGGGAAGAGCTTGGCGTGGAATCCTTCAGCTGCCGACGCGAGGTTGAACAGTTCATTTTGATAGTAGACGGTTGGAGTGTAGTCCAAACTGAATAGTGCATCGAGCGCTATTCCGATTTCCTCTCCCAATGAAAACCATCTATTTAGTGCAGAGTCATAGTCTGCGCCAAGGTCGGGGAGATGGAAGAGGAAGCGATGACGCTCAGTTTTGGCGTCTGTCCACGTATCAGCCTTGGAAAAGTACAGTTCAACGGATGCAGCCCGGCCCTCCTGGGTGATTGCAAGTTTTCGCGAACGAACCGCACAGCCCTGTTGAGAGGCCAGAGTGACCAGGTTTTGAACGCTGCCAATTACCTTGTCAAACTCGTTCCAGCTCGATGGACTGTCGGCGCGAACCCGAAGTTTTGCAGTTTCCGTAAAGCTAATGTCACGACCGTAGGTGAAGTTACCGAAAGAGCTGGATTTAGTTGTCCAGTATATCTCCACCTGCTGCTGCCGCGCCGTTGCCCGGGCGACGAGCGTTTCAGGTATCTCGACGGTAACCTGAGCGTTCTTGAAGTGCCCGTTTTCGCGATCTATCGTCGTCGCATATTCTAGGCCGCTTCTGCTAGCGAAGCTCGTCAAGCACGAAATTTCAACTTCGATGTAGTTGAAAATCTTGTCCATTTCGCTAGTCAGATGCACACCAATGAAAACGAGAGAAGATCTTAACTTCTCGGTGGCTGTAAACGCTTGCCCGAACGTAACATTCCCACCGGTTCTGAAACTGTTGACTAGGGTGATCATCTTTCCTGCAGCGTGCCCATGTATTAGCTCGACAGTCTGCTCCCCCACGAGCTCGTCCACAACCTCAAGGTGGGCAGTACCGTCAGAACTTATTTCGAGAACTCCGCCCACACGATTATCTGCCTTATCAGCGAGCCACCACTTGCCCACGTACCGCACAGTGTCCGTCATAGCCTTGCTGTCGCTCGAGGCGTGTGGACCGTTTCATCAGCACCAGTTCCGAACTCGCTGATCGTGTTGCCAGCGACGCATGTCCACTGATCGCCCCGCGTTCCGGGCAGTGTGCGCAAGTTGGCTGTAGTTGCGCCTCGCCTGAGCCTGCGGACCGCTGCAATCTACAGGTGCTGCGTATTCGTGGCGCTCAACAGAGAGCCTAGACTGAAATACCGCTTGTTTCGAACGAAAGCGCTTCCCCGCCCCCTCTTTTCGTGGACAATTGGCTGAGTTAGCAATTTTGAAGCGCCATCCTTTTGCGGACTCAGCACAAACACCTGATATGTGCCGGGTGACCAGCCATTCGCCAAAGCCGTGCCTATTATTTTCGAAAGCTCTTTGTCATTAGCATTTGGAGAATGAGCTAGCGCCTTACCTTCCGCCTTGCTGAATGTGACGAGAGGGAGACGGCGGAGAACTTTCGCGAATACCGACTTCACCTCGTAATCCGCATAGAAACCTAAGTATTCAATCGACTGAAAGGTGCGATCGTGCGGGCAAATATACGCATTCACTTTACTGTAAAGGGGCCACGCCTTTTCTGCCGCAACAATCACAACGTTACGGCTGGGTGGGAATGGTCGGCGGGCAGCTATTTCCGATACACGTTCCAGTCCTCGGATCCATTTCTCAGCCTCCGGGTCAACCCAGCCTGCCAGTTGTGCTAGTTTCTCGAACTCGATTTCTGGATCTATCTTCAAAAGACTTCCATGATGCGCGATCAAGTTCCTCAAAACGTTCACGTTCTGCATGACACCGCCCACCGACTTTCGGTCACCGGGAGAGTACTTGAACGCAAGCCTCAATGACGCGCGCCAGAGAGACTCGAACTCCGTGTCGAACATCGTAGCCCAGAAACCGAAGGTTACGCCCGCTACTATCCGATGTACTGACACCTCTTTCCCAGACTTCTTCAGCCGCCCCTTTACCTCCTCGATCTGAGCCGCTTGTTGAACCCAGGGAGTCCCTGGAACTTCAATGTCGCTCAGCGGTACAGTGTTGAGACTTTCAATGATCGCATTTCTCACCAACACCTCCACATGATGAATGACTTCAAATAACGCGGCCGATATGCTTGCATTCCACTCGTATAGCGCTCTTGCTCCACCCGGATCTTCATTTGCAGCTTCCAGAAAATCTGCAAACCGTTCAGAGGAGACCCACGCGGGTTCAAAGGATGAACGAGACGTCGCTGACACCCCTGCGATGCTATAGTGAACATGCCCCAGGTTGGCCTCTATCGTCGGGACTCGTTCGCGACGAAACGCCCCTGGGGCAATGTTCGTCGGACAACTCCGCGGAACCAACGTGGTGAGACACCACAGCTAGGACTCACCAACAGGCACGATGCTGGCCACCCGCCATGAACGGGGTACCGGCCCGATGGACTCGACGATCGCGTTGTCGCCGTCGATCATGCGCACCTCGAATGGTTACTGGATGACAGCCGTCCCCGCAAAGAGCTGCACGTTAAGGCGAGAGGGATCTTCCGTGCGCCACCTGGTGACCGCTCCGGTGACCTCTTCGGCAGCACCAACGTCAAGGAAGTCATCGAGCGGGACGCTGTGCTCATTGGCCAACTTCTTGGCAACAGCCACGATGTGTTCCCAGACTCCGCCACCATGGTTGATGAACTCAGACAGCGCCCCCTCAGGGATGCGTGGATCTTGCGAACCGAGCATACGCAGCCCAGTCGGCGTCGGGTGACCAGCCAGTTCGCAGTGCAACTCGTAGTCCTGGCTGCGGTAGGAGTTGTTCGTCTTGCGATAGACGTGCCGAGGCGAAAACTGGCTCGTGCGTTCCTGCTTCGTCGATCGAAGCCAGGCACCCGCCTCATCACTGTTCTCAGCGAACGCCCAAGCGAGATACTCGACTTCGACCAGTTGACGCATCAATGCCCATGCCGGATAGGGGTTAGTATCGACGAGCCCAGCGATCGCGCTACCGAGCGAAGAAGTGCTCAGGATCAGATAGCCGACGGCGGCAATGCGATCATCGCCGTGTCCGAACACCGACGACTTAGCCGGGTCGGCGGATGCGAATCGCGTCGATGCTTCCAACAATCTGGTGCCCGCACTGGCGAATTGCCGGATCATGATATCCGCGGTAGCACGTCGTAGTTCTCGCGCCGCCTGATCGGTCGCGCTCTGGATCCAGGACATGCTGGCGGCCCCGAGGTCGAATATGCCCGTAAGGCTCGCGAGGTCACCACACTTCGCACAGATGTCGTCAGCCACAAGCTTGGCCGCCATTCCTTCTTCGGTCGCGATCTGCCGGGTCAGAGCGATCGCGATGTCGAACGCCGCTACAAAGGCCCCGGTTTGGGTGAGCGTCGGCGCACTCCCGCCGCCCGTGGTTCCCGCGATCAGCTTGATAAGGGCACACACACCGGACCAGTCGGGCTCAGCTGGGATCAGGTTCGCCTTGAACTCGCGCGTCCCATCCAGGGCTTCGTCAAACGAAGCGTCCTTGAGGGTAATCAGGCGGTGCCCCGCGACAACCGAATAGATGACAAGAGCATCGGTAGCTTGCTGCGCTCGGACGCCATCATCATTATCTCCCTTGAATATCCGTTTGAGGGTCTCCTCTTGGCCTCGCCGCTCGAACTTCCCGATAAGCATCGCTCCATGCTGAATGAGCTTGATCTGCGATTCGATCACCGAGACCTCCTGAATACCTGACGGTTCGCGGACAGTAGTCCTGATTCGGCACGCCACCCAACCGGGTGAGTACGCCTCGAAGATTGTCTCAACTGTTGCCGACATCGTCATCGAATTATTCGCACGACGAACTTTCGACGACACTGACGAACTCAGATACCACGCCTAGATTCCTTCGATGGCCGCATCCATAACGGTCCAATCTTCCTGTCTGTCAGCGATTTTGGCTCTTCCACGTGGGCGACCTATTCGCCGGGCCTTCTTGCGGGCCAAGTTGAAGGAGTTCATCCGGACCAATGGACCTGATGCCGAAGCCGAGGTGCGCGAGCACATCGAGACGTACTCGGCCGAGGCTGAGAAACGGGGCCTGATCCTTCGCGGAGCGCTGCCCGCCGGGAAGCAGTACGGTCCGATCTCTATACCTACCAGCGTGTTTGATTAGCCCGAGTTGCGGGTTTTTCGCCGCGAATTGGCGGCCATATCTACAGTGATTTGTCCCAGCGCAAATCTCTTGCTGCATGATTGCTGTCTCAATGCCGTTGAATTGCCGACAGATTCGCCACCAACCGGCTCGGCGGCAGGCCCGTCTTGCCTGAGTGGTGCGGCCGCTACACCGAGGATTTCGACCAGACTCGCT
>NZ_BDBY01000440.1 GCF_001613225.1 Nocardia pseudovaccinii NBRC 100343 | reverse complement strand
GTCGCCGGTGTACTGTGCGGGGGTGGTGAATCCGTATGGGAGAGTGAGCGGTACCTCGGGGCCGAAGTGGTAGTAGCCGAGTATTCGTGATCCGGTGATTCCGCCGATGAGTTGGACGGATCGATCCGGATCGGCGCGCGGGAATCCGGCCTCGGGGCGTGCGGCATAAACGCGTCCGGTTGCCGACCAGCGGCGGGCTTGGTCGATGTCGCGGTATGTGGTGAGTGGGCCTTCTCCTCTCGGCGTAATGCCGGTCGTGAGTACTTCGGTCGGCGGGTAGCCGGGGTCGGGGATGTACACGAGTCCCGGGGCAGTGGTGTATTCGACGGGGAAGTGGTCGTGGTGGCGGGCGAGGAATGCGAGGTTCCGCTCGACGTCGACATTCCGGTCGGCCGCAGACGGCATGGGGTCGGCGTCGGCGGGCAACCCGATCCGTTCCCGTACTGTTTCGGCGGCCTGCGGCGATGCTTCGTTCGATGGCCCGCCGGGGAGTGGCTCGGGATTCGGGCGCGGCCTGGGCGTGCCGCCACCGGGATCGTCGTCATCGTCGTTTGTATCCGAGTTCACTACCGACACATCGTTGTCGGGCTGATCGCCTGGGGATTGGGGTTGCTGCGGCGGTGTCGTCGGCCGGAGGCCGGTCATGATCCGTGAGTACGCCAGTTTCTGGGCGTCGGTTGCCAGTTTCCCGTGCAATGTCACCGCGTTGTACACCTCGGCGTAGAACTCGCGCAGGTTGAGTTTTCCGTCCTTGCCGAAGCTGTAGCCGGTGAGTTCTTCCTCCAGCCATGTCACGAACCTATTCGGGTCCAGATAGGTGGTCCGGTTGGTCCGCACGAAGAGCTTCACCAGCTCGGCCATGATGTTGTCGAAGTCGTCGGGGTCGTCGTCGAGCCCGCTGAGGAAATGAACCGCGTGGCCGCCTTCATGGCCCATGACCGAGTCGCCGGGCCGAGCGCTGTCGCCGACCAAGAATCCTTGTTCTACTTGCCCGGCCAGAACATCATGGAACAACGGCGCGTTTATAGCGAACCGTTCGCTCAACATGAACCCCGTGGCGCGGGTGTCGCCGTTCACCCTCTTCCAATTCGTCCAAGCCATGGCGTTTTCGTTCGCATACGGCCCAATTCCGATGACCGGCCGACCTTCCTCCGGATCGGCAATAAGCAGACCGGGGTGATCGGTGAGCACAACGCGGACCCTGCTGATGAACTGCTCGAAGATATCGGCGTCGACATCGGCCAAGTCGGCCCCGACAACCTTGACGTCGAAGTCGCGTTCCAGATCCTGGGCCATCTTCTTGATCCGCGCCGATGCCGAGTCCTCGTCGCTCGTCGACGTGCGGGGAGCACGCCCACGCAGTTCGTTAGCTCGGTCGACCAGCAGCTTGTACAATGTCTGCTCGCCCGCTGTGACGTCCGGGTTTCCTAGCTCAACATCTCTGAACGACCACACCAGAGCCTCGCGGGCGACCAGGTTTCCGTTGTATGTGAAGCAGAAATCGGGGAACTGCAGTCTCAGCCACGCGCGGAAGGCTTCCTCGTCCACCTCCCCGCCGTCTGGTTGGAAGCGGACCCGCAATGCGTTCATGGCGTGCGCCTCCGCCCGCCATCGTCCCGCGTACACCATTGCCGCGGCGAACAATTGGGTCGTGGCATCGCGAACTTGATCCGGCCTCCACCCGGCTACGAAATCAGCGTTCAGAAGCAGCGCTCCCGTGCGTAAATTCGAAAAGGCGATCTGCGGGACAACGCGGCTCATGGCGCCGTCGCTCAGGCTGGTGATGCCGATTGCGATGACATCCGCCGCAGAATGCTTTTCGCGTAGGTCGTGTAACGTCTGGGTGAACACCTGGAACGCTTCCAGGTCGGTTCCCGAATCGCAGGTCGCCCTGGTGAGGACATATTGCTTCGCGAATGCGTGACTAATTTCATCTGTGGTTCGATACTGCCCCGCAACCCATTTGGGTGACGGTGCGAAGCCGCTTTTTCCAGTGACCGCCGTATCCGATTGTGCATCCTCGATTTCGGCGCTGATGTGTACATCGGGATCCTGTGCTCGTGCCGCATCGGTATCCTTGATGCCGAACATGCTGCGCAGGCGAGATCGGACGCGCTGCACTGCGCGCCCCGATATTTCCAGTTCCCCTGCCGTGGCGGTGTTCGAGAGATCGGGGGCCGCTAAGCCGAGGATCTGCCGTTCGCGGTCGTCCATCTCGGTTTGTGCTGGATGTGCGTCATCGGTTTCGGTCGGTGTGACCGTGCGCGCGTCATTGATTTCCGGTGTAGTCGAACCACTTTCGTCGCCATTGGCCGGTTGTGCTTCGGGCGCGCTATCACCGGTGGGCCGAGGCTGCGTGACGGTCCCTACCTTCGCCGCCTCGGATTCTCCCGAGTCCTGGTGCGGCACAGCGATTCCGGTGAGGATCATGCCGCCTTCGACCAGGAATCGACCATGGAATTCGGTCAGTGGTGGGCCGTCCACGGTGGAGCGATCCGCGATCAGCAGTTGTGCGGTGAATTCACCTCGTTCGATATCGAACGTGATCAGTATGTCTGTGAAGCCGATCCGGCGCTGTGTCAGCGGGTGCCACGCCTTGATGACAGCTTCCTTGGCGGAGAACAACACTCGGTCCCAGTGCACGCCACCGTCGGTACCGATCCGGTCGAGCCAGGCGCGCTCCGCGTCCAGCGACATGCCATCTCGTCGGCCATTGGGGATCGGCTCGTTGTATTCGGCGTCGATGCTTACCGCGCGATGGTGCCGAGATACCGCGGCAACGAAGTAGCCGGTCTTGCTGGTAAGGGTGAGGCCCTGTTTGTGGCTGATGCTTCCGACGAGACCGGGCTGCCAAACTGGCATTCCAGTCGCCCTGCCACCCGCACGGAGCACCGGCGCGACCGGCAAACCGAGGCGTGCCTGCGCGCGGTGTGCGACCGTGCGTCCGTATACGATTTCGCGGCCGCGTACCCCGTCCGGACTCGTCTCGAGCGCATCCAGCAGCACCTGCTCCTCGGGGAGCAGCGCCGCCGTCGGATCCTCGCCGATGATCTCGGCCGTGGCGACCTCGGCGGGCAGGCCGAGACCTTCGATGATCGTCCGTCCCGCTGGCGCTCGCACCTGGCCCGGCTCGACGGTGTCCGGTCGGCTGGAGGTGGGGCGCGCGTCGCTCGCGGGTGTCGCTGGGGCCTCGGGGCGTGGTTGTGCGCTCGATCCGCCAGCGTTGTCCGGAACCGCGGCATCGGAATCGTTCAACGCACGCAGGTCTGCTGAGAGCTGCGCGTGCAGAGGAGCGACCCCGTCCAAGTGGGGGTGACTACGCATCAACCCTCGAAGACGCTCTACATCCTGGCTCGTCCGCTCGATTGCGGCCGCTCGTTCTGCAGGGCTACCTTCAGCTGCAATTGTGCGATTCGTCAGTATGCGCCATTTGATTCCGGACCGATCCAGCGCTTGCCGCAGCGCTGCACCCGGCGCCTGGTGCAGCGCGATGAAATCTATGTCCGAGGTAGTGAGATCGAAAATCTGAGCTTCGATGAAAACTCCGGATCGAAATGACGCTCCAGTATAGTCGCGACCGATAGGCGGGTTGTGCATATCAACGCCGTAGGAATACTCCGACGGATTATCCAACGGTGAGGGTATCGTCTTGTCCTTCTCCACGATCGAGTCGCCAACGGTGATCGTCGTTCGTGATTTCACTTCTGGCTTGAGATAGATCTGGTGATCGCCGTAGTCGAGCTCCGACAATGCATCGATTATGCCGGATTGCGAAGGGCGGACCCCGTCCACGGCAACGAATCCGTAGACAGGGGGGTTTTCATGGACGTGCGAGCCGAACCACTCGGCTTCGGCATCGGCACGCTCGCCAAAGGGGTTGCGACTTCCCTTGATCCGCCCTTCGTCGAGGATGGCCACCAAACTTTCCTCGCGCACTCGGATACCAATCGGCTTCCCATCCAACGCGGCTTTCAATTCACGCCGCATCTGCTCACGCATCTCGGCGCTGGATCTGCCGAGCGAAGCCGCCATCTTTTCGATACGCCAGTCGATGACCGCGTACTGGCGCAGCAAGGACCACCGCTCCTCCAGCATCTCCTCATCAATTTCGTGCTCCGCGGACCGCTGCCTCAGTTCCAGTTCAAAAGCCTGCCTGGCCTCGGTTAATGTCGCGCGGTCCGGTGGCGGAGAACACAGCCCCCGCTGCCGGACGCGAGTGAGTTCCGATCCGACGTCCGGCACGACGACTTCGTCCCCGACGATTTCTGCGGTCTGTACCTCGGCAGGCGGCACGTGCCGGAGCAGATTCGCATCCGCCGCCGTCTCCGGAATGGAATTATGCGGGGCATAGTCGCTGGCTACCGAATCCCAGCGGCCGCGGGACCAATGTATCCAGGCAGGTAAAGGTAGTGGTTCGGATTCAGTGCGCTGGATTTCGGCTATTCGCCGTCCGTTTCCTGCGGGGTCCTGATTCCAGAAGGAATCTCGTTCGGCGCGGAAGTAGTGTGCGATGACGGGCAGTGAGTCCATGCCCATCATGTGGGTTACGCCGGGGAAGAGATACAGCGTCGAGGTGGGGATCAGCGCGGCATTGGTCTGACTGTGGCTGACCGGCGAGAACTGGTCTCGGCTGCCGTGCACGATATCGACCGGCACGCCATCCGCGCGGTATTCGTCGAATCGGATTCCCCAGGGCTGAACCAACTGCAGCGCGTCGTCGGCCCACGCGTGTATGTAGTTGCGCAGGCCGCGTTGATAGCCGCGGGCCAGCTGATCGCGATGTGTGCCGACCCACATGTGGTCCAGGGTTGTGAAAGCATCTTGGTTGTAGCGGATCAGCCAGGTCCCGTCCCGCGCGATCTGTTCGGCCATGTCCGTGAGCTTGGAGACCATGGCTTGCAGATCCGGGCTCCGGTACACGGCCTGGTTGGCTTCGGCCATGTTCGCCATCCAAGTGTCGCGGCCATCGAGGACCGGTGACGTGCCGACCAGCGAGACGACCCGGTCGACATGCTCGGGGTCGAGCGCACCGACGGCGATCGCCACCGAGCCGCCGCCGGAGCGTCCGAGTACCGAGTAGTGGTCGAAGGCGAACAGCTCAGTCGCGATGTGAATGATGTCGCGGGCGCAGTCGGCCACCGTGCGTCCGGGCAATGGGGTGGAGTCGCCGTACCCTGGTCGCTCCACGACGATCAGCGTGTATCCGCGCTTGGCCAACTCGCTCGCATCCGGCAGTGGACCGTCGATCCCGACCGGAGTGCCGGGAGACAGCAGGATCGGGTAACCACGCGGGTCGCCGAGCAGACGGAAATGCACGGTCCTGCCATCCGGCATCCGCGCTGCGTAGAGTGTTGAGATCTCGCCCAGGTCGGCGGTTTCCGCGGGCTCGGGCACAGCGCGTACTGTGTCTTCGGGCAATACCGCACGATGGCTGACTGTGTGTCGGCGTTGGTTCGAATCATGTTCCTGCCGAGGGTTATTCGGATTCGTTGCGCTGTTCGGCGCGGTGCTGGAGCGTTCGACCGGCCTTGGTGTCGGCACGTGGGGTTCACTGTCACCCGCACCATCGGCCGGATCGAGCAACACAGGTGCCTGTTGGCCCCCGTTGTTCAGCTGGTCCGTCCATTCGGAAATCGTGATGAGCGCCTCTACTTCGGCGACATCTCGGGCATGGTCGGTACCGGCGGACACCTCGGCAGCGCGAGTGACCATCCGTATCAGTTCGGTGTGCAGCGCGCGGGCCTCCGCCGATGCTGTATCCCGGCGGCTGACGATATAGCCCAACGTCATTGTGCGCACCCGTTTTACCAGGAGGTCGGGGAACACCCAATCCAACGCCAGCCGCGTATCCGGACCGGCGACCACCGGTACGTCGTCGCTTATTGTTCCGGTCGTTGTGAGACGCGCTATCTCGGCGAGGATCTGATCCTGGGCTTGGTTCAGGGGGGCGGCCCGAAACGCGGTGCCTTCCCGCGCGAGTTGCGCAGTCCTACGGACCAGTTCGATAGCTCGTTGCTGTAGGAGCCTGATCCGATCGACGACCGCCTGGCTCAATTGGTCACCTTGGGATTCGGCGGCGGGACTATTTGCGCCCGAACCGTTTTCATCGCGGACGTCAGAGGTCCCCGCGCCGCTCTCCGGTCGGAAGCTCATCGGGGAATCGGGGGCAGTTGTGCCGCCCCGCGAAGTATCGACTTTCGTTGTTGGTTCGGTTGGCAGTTGGGTGGGTTCGGGGTGGTCTGGTTGGTTGCTGGGTGGTCCTTGGAGTTTGTGTGGGTGTTGGGTGTGCCGGTACCAGGGGAGTCGGCGGCGGGCGGGGATGGATTTGCCGTTCTCGTCGGTGGTGAAGTCGGCGCGGAAGATTTTCTTGATTTTGTTGTATTTGGGCTGCCATTTGTTTTCGCCGTTTTCGTCGCCGTGGTAGTTGCGCACGTGGGGGATGTGGTCGTCGGTGTTGTCGGGGTCGTCGACGAGGGTGTCCAAGACCAGGACTTGGTCTTCGACGTTGGGGATCTGGCTTTCGATATTGACGAAGGTGATGATGTGTGCGTTTGTGCCGTCGTCGACGGCGAGGACGACCCTATCGATGCCGTCTTGTTTGGTGCGGACGGTTTCGGCGATAGCGGTGAGGTAGGGGTCGCCGTCGTATTTGTCCGGTTGGAGCTGGGCTCCGAGGGTGGCTTCGAGGGGTTTGTAGTTCTTTTTGGAATGCCATTGAGGGGTGTTGGCGTCCGGTTCGGGGGTGTCGTCGTTGATGAGTGCGAGGGCTCGGTTTACGCGGGCAGTGTGGAGGGCGCAGTTTCGGAGGATGTCGGGGTCGACGGTGTCCGGCTGCGCGGTCTCGCTCGCATTGGCCGCGGGGACGGCCAGGACTTGGGAAGTATCCCAGGGAAGAGCGACCATGCCGAGACCGTATTCGAGGGGCGTCAGGATATCGCGGCTGTGCCTTGCCAGCGTGAGGGCGCCGTAGCCTGCGGCGGTGGCCACGGTGATGTTCGCGGCAAGACCGGCGACCGCATCGCCGCCGTACGCGGACGCCAAGACACCAGCCACAAATGCGCCGATCGGGAGACTTGTTCCCTGGAACAAACCTCGCACACTCCCGGTTCGACCCTGGAGTTCGCCGGGGAAGGCATTTTGCTGGTAAGTGCCGACCTTATTGTTCGTTGCCGCCATCAGCATCGTGTCGAAGAATCCTGCGAGCGCTATCACGACAGGGTTGGTGGTCGATGCCTGGAGCGTGAACAGCGCGGCCATATTGGCGAGCGCCACCGGGTACAACTTGGTGACGTCGATCTTGTCGAACCATTCCGGCAGGTAACCGCTCAGTATCGCGCCCACCGCGGGTGCGGCGACCACAGCGCCTCTAGCCCAGTCCGACAGATCGGCTTCGTGCAGTACGGTGGCGGTGCGGAGCCCGAGCATGGCCCAGGCGGCGTTGTTGATCGTGCTGATCGCGGTGAGTTCGCGGAGAAATTCGTTCCGCCACACTGCCCGCACGGCTTCGCCGATCTCTCTGAACAGGTTGTCCGGTTTCGCGCGGACCTGGGTCGGGAACTGCAATCCCAGTATGTTCGCGAAATTTCCCAAATAGGACAGGAAGTTCAGACCGAATGGCGCCGCGGGCGCGAAACCCGCCATAGCGGGGCCCAGTGATTGACCGGCGAAACCAGCGGCGGATCCAGTGGAACCCGTCAATCGGTTTCCGGTATTCCGCTCGTTGTCGGCGAGGAAATCCCGGACGACTGTTTGAAAGACGCGGAAGTAGTAGGTGGCAGCGATGGATTCGACGATCGTTGTCGCGGTCAGCCCGAGTGCGAGATCGGGTGCGTCGACCAGCACCAGGGCGGTCGCGGCCGCCGCGGCCGCCGCGCCGACCGCTTGTGCCATGAGCATGATCTGTTTCCGGTCGTAACGATCGGCGGCGACACCGGCGTGCAGTTCGAGGAATCTCGCGAGCCCCGACGCGGCCATCGCCGCACCGGCGGCGATCTCTGATTCCGTCGCATCCAGCACAACATATGGCAATGCGTACTGCGCAGCGACGGAACCGAATTGGTTGGCGACCTCGCCCGGCAGCCACAGAATTTTGTTGCCGACTTTGCGCGGCAGCCAACTGACGTCCTTGCCTATCCAATCGCCGAACAACAACCTCGCGAATGGTTTGTTGACAGTGAGCAGTTGTCGTTTCGAAATCGGCCCTCCGCGTGCCGGATTGTCCGGTGTTTGCGCGGGCTGATTCTCGGTGGCGGAACGCTCGGAACTGTCTGGACTCGTGGCGTTTTCGTCGTGGCCGGTGGGTGTGGGTCTGTTCTGTGGGCTCGGTTCGGTTGGTTGGTTTGGGTTTTCGGGGTTGTGGTTGGGTGGGCCTTGGATTTTGTGTTGGCGTTGTTCTCGGGTGGGGCCGTCGGTGTTCGGTCGGGGTTTGGGGTGGAGGCGGCCTTCCTCGTCTGTGGTGAATTCGAGGATGTA
>NZ_BDBY01000439.1 GCF_001613225.1 Nocardia pseudovaccinii NBRC 100343 | reverse complement strand
TCGGTCGAGTAGACGACCGCGGCCTCGCGCTCGATATTCAGCACCTCGACGGTGGCCGTGCCGAAGGCGGGCAGCTTCAGCGTCTGGCTGGCCAGATTCGCCACGGTCGGCGTTGCGCCCAAACCGATTTCGACGAAACGCTGCACCCCGAGTCCGCCGTCGGCGGCATCGGTGAACAGCAGATCCTGGGTCTCGATCCAGCGCACCGGGCTGGCGAACTGCCAGGCCAGCAGCTCGATCAGCACCACGCGGCACAGTTCGGTCGGGCGTGCGGCCCAGTTGTCGAAGTCGGCGAGCACGGTGGCCAGCGGCTCCGAAGGCACCAGATCGGCGATCTCCTGGATGAACGCGCGCTCCAGCGAGAACGGCTTGGGCACCAGGTTCGGAATGTAGCGTCCGAGCAGGATTTCCGGGTGCAGGTCCGCGGGCAGCAGCTGTTCGAGCTTCTGCCGGAACTCCGGCACACCCTCGCGCAGCACGGTGGAGTGGAACGGCACATCGATGCCCGGAACCAGGATGAAGGCCCGCTTACCGCCGAATTCGGCACGGCGGCGGTCGATTTCGGTCTCCAGGGCATCGAGGCCCTTGACCGTGCCCGCGATGGCGTACTGCGAACCGCGCAGGTTCAGGTTGACGACCTCGAGGAATTCCCCGACGCTCTCGCCCACGCCGTTGACGAAGTCGATGACCTCGTCATCGGGCAGACCGATCTGCGACGGCCGGATGGCGGCCATCCGGTAGTCGCTGCGACCCTGCGCATCCCGGGGCACCAGCTCGTGCATGGCGGAACCGCGCTGGAAGACGACCTCCAGCACCGCCTCCAGCGGCAGCACACCGGCGACGGCAGCGAGCGCGTTGTACTCTCCGACCGAATGTCCGGCCAGCATGGCGCCCTCGACGTAGGCGCCTGCCTCACGCAACTCGGCGACCTGGGCCACGCCGAGCACCGCCATGGCGACCTGGGTGAACTGAGTCAGGTGCAGCACGCCGTCCGGGTGCCGGTGTTCGACACCGCGCGCCTTGAGGTAGGTCGGGTTGTCCCGCACCACGGCCAGGATCGAAAAGCCGAGTGCCGCACGGGTGTGCTTATCGGCGCGCTCCCAGATCTCCTTGGCGGCCTTCGAGCGGGCGCGGGCGTCCAGGCCCATGCCCTTGCGCTGAATGCCCTGGCCCGGGAAGGCGTAGACGGTCTTCGGGGCGGCGGTGCGACCGGTCGCGGTCATCACCAGATCCCCGTCGGCACGGCAGGAAACCTCGACGATCTCGCTACCCGCGTCGACCGCGATCCGCTCGACGCGCACGTCGATCTCCGCGCCCGGGCGGACCATGCCGAGGAATCGGGTGGTCCATGCCGTCAAAGTCCGTGCCGGAGTAGAGCTTTCGGGATCCACTGCGGACACCGCGTGTTGCGCGGCGGCCGAGAGCCACATGCCGTGCACGATCGGGCTGCCGAGTCCGGCCAGCTTGGCGGCCGAATCACTGGTGTGGATCGGGTTGTAGTCACCGGAGACCGAGGCGAAGGCACGCATGGTGCGCGGTGCCAGCATGGTGACGTCACGACGGCGGCGACGCGGGGTGTCGGTGGCCGCATCCGAGACCACACCCGCCGCGCGCGGCGGATCGGTCAGCTCGCCCGCGCCGTTGCGGCCGCGGATGGCGAAGCGTTCGGTCAACGTCGCCAGCGGCACCACGTCGAGGCCCTGATCCCGCATCTCGCCGACGGACACCCGCACCTCGACGACGCGTCCCAGGTCGGTGTCGACAACGTCACCCGATTCGGCGCGGACAACGAGAATGCTGGTGTCGTGCGGCAGGTCGCGCTCGAGTGCGATCTGGTGATCGAGGTGGACCAGATCCAGCATGCCCTCGATGACACTGTCGCCGTCGGCGCTACGCGCGGCGCCGAGCACCGCGAAGACGGCGGGCCAGCACGCACCGACGAGCACATCGGGCACGCTGCGCCCGAGCGTGCTCAGTGTGCCGGGCAGGCCCGAACCGGTGACGCCCGCGTGATCGGCGATGAGGTCCGGGGTCCAGGCGACATTGAGGTGTGCGACCTTGCCCTTCACCTCCGGCAGCGCCTGGCCCGCGGCGACCGCGAGCAACGCGGACATGGCGGTGTCGGCATCGGTTTCGGTGATGACCGGCGCGCCGCCGTTGTAGAGAGAGGTCGGCACGGTGATGCGCAGGCGGATGCGCACGGCATCACCGCCGAACAGCGGCACCGTGAGCTCGACGTAGGCGTGATCGGCATCCGGGCCGGTGGTTTCGGTAATCGTCGCACCGGTCGGCGGATGGACGGCGCCCTTGTCGTCGACAGTCCATTTGGCGAGGTCGCCGAGGCGGTGGATCGGGTTGACCGTGGTGCGGCCGGACCATTCGACATCCGGCGCGGCCAGCACCGCATCGACCGGTCCCTCGGTGACACCGGCGGATCGGCGCGCGTCCACCGCGACCGGCGAGACACCGGCACGAACCAGCGCGTACGCCGTGTCCTGCTCGAAGCGATCGAGCAATTCGCCGACGGGCTCGTCGACGCGGGTGATACCGGCGACCGAGACCGTGCCCGGAATGACACAGACCTGATCGGCCGAGTAACGCGGATCATGGGCCTGCCACAGCGAATCCGAACGCCACCAGCGGCGCACGTCACCGTCCACCACGGGCACGAAGTTCACCGGCTTGCCCGGGGTCTTGCACAGGCTGACGAAGAACGGCACGTCCGCCGGGTGCAGCAGGGTCTGCTCGGCCGCCGGGTACTGCTGCTTCAGCGTGCACAGTGCCTCGACCGGGTTCTCGAAGACCGCGTCGGATTCGAACAGCGTCGGGATCTCACCGCGGTCGGCCGGATGCAGCCGGGATTCGGTGCGGCGCATCATCTCCGCGAACCGGTCGCGCCAGGTGATGTCGAGCCAGACCGAACGGGTGGCGTCCAGGATGGCGTCACCGAGGTCGCTGCCGCAGTCGAAGTCCTTGCGGCGGTCCAAGCCGACGGCCAGCTCGACATAGCGTTCCAGCCACTCGAGGTAGGTCATGGTCGTGACATCGCCGAAGTACGGCTTGGCCGTGGCGTTCAGCGCGGCGATGATCTCGTCGCGACGCTCGGCGACCGCGTCGGCGTCACCGGCGACCTCGTCGAGCAGGCGGCCGGTGCGCGAGGCCGCATTGTCGATCTCATGGATATCGGCGCCCAATTGGCTACGGCCGGAAGCCATTCCGCCGTTCGCGGTGCCCGCGCCGACCCAGTCCGGGGTACCGGGGGTGTCGACGAGCAGTTGCTTGACCTCGGGTGCGGTGGTGGCCTCGAGCGTCGCCATGGCGGCGGTGCCGACCAGCACGCCATCGAGCGGCATCACCGGATAGCCGTGCGGCACAGCCCATTCACCGGTCAGGTATTCGGTCGCGCGCTCCGGGGTACCGATGCCGCCGCCGACGCAGACCACCACATTGTCGCGGTTGCGCAGCTCGGCGTAGGTCTCCAGCAGCAGATCGTCCAGGTCCTCCCAGGAGTGGTGTCCACCGGCCCGGCCGCCCTCGATGTGCATGATCACCGGGTAGTCCGGCACCTCGTCGGCGATGCGCAGCACCGCGCGGATCTGGGCGACGGTGCCCGGCTTGAACGCCACGTGCGTGATACCGACCTCGGTCAGCTCCGCGATCAGCGCGACGGCCTCTTCCAGCTCCGGAATACCCGCGGTCACGACGACACCGTCGAACGGCGCACCCGCCGTACGAGCCTTCTGCACCAGGCGCTTACCGCCGAGTTGCAGCTTCCACAGGTACGGGTCGAGGAACAGCGAGTTGAACTGCACCGCGCGGCCCGGGTGCAGCAGCGTCTTCAGCTCGGCCACCCGGTCGGCGAAGATCTGCTCGGTGACCTGACCACCACCGGCCAGCTCCGCCCAGTGGCCCGCATTCGCCGCCGCCGCAACGATTTTGGCGTCGACGGTGGTCGGGGTCATACCCGCGAGCAGGACCGGCGAGCGACCCGTCAGCTTGGTGAACGAAGTCTCGACAACGACGCGTCCGCTCGGCAGACGCACCGGGCGCGGCGCGAAGGCCGACCACGGCTGAGCCACCTCGGGCGCGGCGCCGGGGGTCAGCAGGCTGCGCTGACCCGCGCGAGTCGCGGCCGCGAGGATGCCGACGCCGGTGCCCTTGAGCGAACCACTGGTGAGCCGACTGAGCAGATCGCCAGGGCCCAGATCGAGAATCCACTGCGCACCGGCGGCAACGACGCCGTCGACCTCCTCGACCCAGTCGATCGGGTCGACGAGAATCTCCTTGGCCAGCGAACCCGCAAGCTCCGCATCCAGACCACACTGGGACGCCCAGCCGCTCACGATGTCGACCGTGTCGGCGAGCGCGGGGTGATGGAAGGCGACATCGACGGCCAGGTCCTCGAAGACCGGCGCGAACACCGCGCCACCGCGCGACTTCGCATCGCGCTCGCGAGTCTGCTCGTCATGGATCTGGGCGCAACGCTGACGCACCCGCTCCAACTGGGTCGGCGTGCCGGAAAGCACCACACGCCGCCGACCGTTGCGAATCGAAACCACCGCAGCCGCGGCGGGGTCAACGCCCGCGGACACCTCGGCCACCACCGTGCGCAGATGCTCGGGATCGACATTCGATACCGCGACCATCGACGAACGCTCGCCCACCGGCATGAGACCACGCCGCCGGGCAACCAAACCCGCTGCGGCGCCGATCATTTGGGCGATAGCGAGCAGTTCGGCGTCACGCTGCCCACCGGCCTGAACCGAGGTCGCGGCGAGGCGGCCCTGCGAGTGGCCGACGACCGCGACCGGCGCGTGCTCGTTGGCATCCAGACCCTGCAGCCGCAGCGCGCGCACGGCGGCCACCTGCGTCAGGAATACACCCGGCATCGACACCACGGCCGAGCGGAGCACCTGCTCCGAAGGCGCGGCGGAAACCTCCGCCTCGTCACCGTCGGCGAGCTCGTTCTCGAGCATCCAGCCGATCGGGTCGAAACCGACCGGTCGCACCACAAGTAATTGTGCCGCAACAGGTTCCAGCAGCGTCGCCGCTTCATTGACCAATGCGGTCAGCTCGGGCTCCAGTGCGGCATCGCGCCCGATCTCCTCCAACTCACCGAGCCAACGCGCACCCTGCCCACCGAAGGCCAGCGCGTAGGGCGTTCCGCCCAGCAGTCGATCCAGCAGCGGGGCCCTCGACCCCCCTTGCTGTGGCGCCCCAACCACTTTCGGGCTCTGTCCGGTTCCGGCCGCAGTGCTCTCATTGATCGTCAAGACGCTTCGACTTCCTTCTCTGGCGACATGCCGTCGAGACACGCCGCTCCCTCCGGTGCGCAGGTGTTCCTCACCAATGAGCCCTGATGACTGCAAGGATTCCAGAAAATCATGAGGAAATCCTCACGTTTGCTCTCAGGATCCCCGCTTACCACCGGGTATTTCCGTACTTCCGTACCAGAATGCTCGGAAACATGACTCCCCCTCATGTTCAAAGCCGCTGGTCCACCTGGTTACCAACGCGTACGAAACATGAGCACTCCTCATGTTGACCGTTACTGAATCGTTATAATGCCAGGTGGAGTTACTGGCGAGTACGACATGCCGGGGCCGCGCTTCGCGATGTCGGTCAAGGCCGGTAGAGTTTGGACGGTCGTACCATCAAGCGCGAGTGGCGAAATTGGCAGACGCGCCAGATTTAGGTTCTGGTGTCCACGGACGTAGGGGTTCAAGTCCCCTCTCGCGCATTACTCCAGCACCGATTTGCGTCAGATTTGACGCAAATCGGTGTTCGATCACCTCCTCGCACACGTTCCCCTCGCTCGAGCCGTCAGACCTGGCCCAGATGCGACAGCGAAGCCGCTCGCAGCACACATTTCTGTCACCGGTGACACCTCTGTGTGCGCGAGTAGAAGTTCGCTCACCCCCCGTGACACACGGAAACGACACAACTGAGACGGACGCGTGCACGAGCGATCCCTCGCGCACCCCTCCGACAATCGGGTATTGCGCAGTTGAGCCATAGGGAGTGTTTGCTGGACAGCGGCGAGGACTCGAGTGCCTTGCCCCGGAACAGCGGTCACACTTGTAGCGAGAACGGGTGCGTCGTCACTGCTGACCTCACTGCCACGCGCGCAGCAGATCATCCGGTCCCCAACAGGCGGAGATCGGCAAATCACCGTCTACCCCGGACCGCGAAACCGCCACCAACGGGGTATCGAACTGCGTGCCGGGAACAGAGAGCACGCCGCGGGCGAGGGCGTCGTAGTCATGGCGGTCGAACCGACGATCCTCGAGCCATTTGATCGAACCGACGAAATGCACTGCACCCGCCACGGGTTCGCGGTCAGCACCGATCAGATCGAGCTCCGGATTGTTTTGCCGGTTCCACCATCCACCCACCGCATCGGTATCGGGCCATCGGTCGTTGGGTAACAAACGCAGCAGCGATTCCCGGATCACCGGCTCCACCGCGCGGCCACGCCAGGTCGTCCACGAACGCTCGATCCGCTCCAATGCCAAATCCCCCCGGCCCCGTTCGATGAGCGGAATCCCGCGCTCCAGGAAAGCCAGCCAGAACCGCAGATAGGAGTCGGCGATACGGTAGCGCTTGTTCTTGCTGTCCGGCTTCGTGGACAGCGGCAGATCCGCCGCCACAATCCGCTTGCCCTGCAAGGTATTCAGCAAGGGCGTCAGGGTTCCGGCCGCCAACGCGCCGGTGCCGCCCGATGCGGCGGCGATGGCGCTGTAGGTGCGTTCACCGCTGCCGATCGCCTCCAGCACCGCCCGGGAACGCGACGCCTCGGGGAACTCACCGAGCAACGACAACTCTCCCGCCACCAAAAGCGGTGACAGCGGATTCGTCGTGGCATCGCGCAGAAAATCCTTGCGGCTCATGCCCGGTCGCCAGGACTGGACGATCTCCGGAAATCCACCGGTGATCAATAACGCGTCCACCGCCTCGGCCGCCGACAGCTCGGTCATGGCCTGCACATCCGCCAGATGCAAAGGCTGCACGGTCATCTTCGTAGCCCGCCCAAAGAAGGGGCGACCATGTGACTGCAACGCCTCCATCACCGAGATATCGCTGCCCACCAGCACCAACAGCACGGGCTTGGCCGACAGGTGCCGATCCCACACTGTCTGCAGCGCCCCTTCGAACTCGGAGTCCTGCTCCACCAGCCAAGGCACCTCGTCGATCACGACAATGCTCGCAACGTCATCCGGCAAGGCGATGGCCAAGGTCCGCAACGCCTGGTTCCAGTCGACCGCCGATATCCCCGTCACGAGTTCCGCACCACGCAGCGCCGAGTGCACCAAGGCGGCGATGAAGTCCTCGCGTTCAGTGACCGGATTGCGCCCTCGTGTCGCCTGGAATACCACGTACGGAACACCGGAGCGATCACAGAACTCCTGAACCAGACGTGACTTCCCGACCCGTCGCCGACCGGTCATGATCACGGCACGCCCCCGCGTCGCAGCGGTTCCATCTATCACCTGCTGCAGCTGTCGCCCCAGCAGGTCGATGTCCGCTACACGCCCCTTGAACTCCACTCGAGTACCTCCCGGTCCAAAATATAGTACGCATCTTACATAGACTCAATCTAAGTTAGATCTAATCTATGTAACTTGCCGACAACTCGCCCCAGACCCCGAGGGGCAACTTCCTGCGCGACGGGCTCGGTGCCGGTCGCATTCGGGATCGCCGCACGCCATCCGAGCCTGCTCACCGCCGCGCAGGACTCGTTCCTGTCCGGCCTCTCCGTGGCCTGCGTCGTAGTCGCCGCACTCTGCTACGCCGCCGCAGGCCTGGTCGCGCTACCCGGCCGGAGGTTCCGGCACGCCCTTCCCGCCGGGACGGATAGATCGAACACTGTGACCGTGGCCTGAGCCCACACGCGGCGGACAATGGAACCCGCTACCGGCCTGGTGACGGGCAGAATATCCCGCACCAATGGCGACTGGCAGTTCGAGACCATCGGTGTGGGAACACATGCCCAGCATCCGGCCGAAGCCGTGCCCCAGCTGACGAGCTTCCTGCCAGAGCGATGACGGATTCGGACCGGTCTCGATCAATCCCGACGTCGGTGTCGGTGTCGGTATCGAGCCGGTAGCCGCCGGTCGAACGCACGGACGGCTGCGCCAGGCCGACCTGGTCGTAGTGGCGGATCGTCTTCAGTGACAACTTGCCGACCGAGCGAATGCGAGGTTTTCTCGGCAGACTGGGTAGTCGTCGCCCGACCGAAACCTGATGCGGCGCAACCGGTACCGATTTGCTGACGCACTCCCGACGGTAGGGTGGGGACGCGACGAGCTCGAGCGGTTCGGTCGCGCATTCTGAAGCAGGTGATCTCGAATGCCCGGCACGCCGATGCCCTGGCTGAGGACACAAGCTATCCGATGACCAGTCGAACCATCGGAAGGGTATTCACCGGTGTGCCCGTGGCCGCTTCGATGGTGCCGCGCAACCTGGTCCACGCCTTGGGATGGTGATCGATGTAGCGTTCGAGCGCCAACGCGGATTCGTCGGTTGTCATCGGTGTCGCGATCGCGGCGACCTTGCGGCGGAATCCGGTGGAGATCCGCACGTGCGGGTTCGCGGTGATATTGCGGTACCACTGGGCGCCGACGCCGAATCCGGAGACCACGACGTACGTTGCGGATTCGGGATGATCGACCACCTCCAAGGTGACGTATCGGCGAACGCCGGTCCGTCGTCCTGTGTGCTCCAACATCAGCAGCCGCGATCCGAACAGGGATCCGAGGCCGACTCGGTAGAGGATTATCGGTGCTCGGACCACCCATCGGGTTCGCAGCGCGCGAGCGCCGAATCTTTCGGTTCGGCTGGGAGAGACCATCGCTCATGCTCCTTCGGTGATGATGTCGGTCGGGTGTCATTGGGCTCGTTCGCGCACGACGTGGGCGATGTCGATGCGTTGGACCAGGCGCGCCGCCGGCAGCTGTGACAGTCCGGCGGCGGCCAGCACCGCCACGACGGCGAGCACGGGCGCGGCGACGCCGAAGGCGAGTCCGAAGGTGAGTCCGAAGGTGAACATGTCGCTGGTGAACGAACGCAGCAATGCCCAGGCCGCGAAATATCCGGCGGCCAGCCCGAGCGGGACGGCCAGCAGAGTCGCGGTGAGGTTTTCCGCGGCCAGCGACGCGGTGAGCCTGCGCACGGGCACGCCCGCCGCGCGCAGGGTGGCCAGTTCGGTGGTGCGTTCAGCGAGGTTCACCGTCATGGTCACGTAGATGACCGTGAAGGCGAGCACCGTGCCGAAGATCAGCATCGCTGCGATGAACGCCCAGAACAGCCCGAGGAACCGGTCGAGCTGGTCCTGCATGGCGTGGGAGTCGCTGTAGGCGATGACGCCGGGCAGCTCGGTTACCGTGGCGCGCAAGGCGTCTCGATCGGCGTCCGCGGTGAAACGCAGCAGGTAGCCGCGCAGTCCGCTGCCGCCGATATCGGTGACGGTCGCGTCGGTGGCGTAGGCGTAGGTTCCCAGCGGCTCATCGACCAGGCCCGTCAACTGCTCGGCTTTCGGCCTACCGGCCGCAGGGGTGACGGTGAGAGTATCGCCGACCGAGACACCGAGCTGTTTCGCCACCGCGGCCCCGGCGAGGATGCCCGTGTCGGGCAACGCCACGGCGCCGCCACCGGGTGCGCGCAAACCGTGCATCGTGGTGTCGGGCACCAATCCGGTCAGCGTCGTCGAATACGACCGCCCACCGGCGGACAACGTGACCGGCGTGAGACCGGTGGGCTCGACGGCGGTGACGCCGGATATCGAACGCAGTTGGGCGGCAAGCTCGTTCGACGGACTCGAGGTGATCACCGTGGCGTCCTCGCGTTCGATCTCGTCGAATTGGATGTGCAGTGCCGAGCGCATGCTCGTGAGCATGCCGACCGAGGCCAGGATCAGGACCAACGCGAGCACGGTCCCGGTCATCGTCGCCACCGTGCGGCGGCGGCCGCGCGCCAAGGAGCGCACCGTCATTCGCGCGACCACGGGTACCCGGTGCCAGCGTGCGCTCGACCGGGACCATCGCCCCGCCCGCGTCGGGCGCACGCCGTC
>NZ_BDBY01000438.1 GCF_001613225.1 Nocardia pseudovaccinii NBRC 100343 | reverse complement strand
ACGTGCTGGATTCCGATATCCCGCCTGTCCAGGCCCACAACTATGACCGTAGGTCAATATGGACTGGCGTGTGACCGCAGCGGACCCGCCACACTCCATAGCGAGATCGCGCGCGTACCAAGAAGATCCCCGAAATGGTCGCGGAAGCTGTGTCGTGCCGACAGGCTGGCCGCGGCTGTTGCGGGTGAAAATTAGGTGAGTGGCAACCCCTCATTGAGGGTCCAGCGGCCGTTGCGGCCTCGTACCCAGCCATTGGAGGCCGAGGTTCCGCCGTCGACAGGCAGCGTCACGCCGGTAACGTATGATGCCATTCGCGAACAGAGATACACAGCGGCATCGCCACACTCGTCGACAAATCCTTCCCGCTGAAGCGGGATGAGGCGATCCATCGCCGACTGAACATCGGGCGCCACGGCTGGCCATGCGGATTCGTCGACCGGGCCTCGAACTTGCCCGCGCGAGCCGGGTGTGGCCGTGTGGTCGGGCGCGATGCAATTGACACGGATGCCGTGCTCCGATAGCTCGAGAGCCATCGACTTCGTGAAGCTGATCATCCCGGCCTTGCACGCCGCGTAGACCGCGAAGGACGGAGCGGCGCGGGTCCCCTCGATGGAGGAGATGTTCACGATCGATCCGCCGCGACCACCACTGATCATCAGGGGCGCCGCCGAAGAAGTGGCGGCGAGCATCGACACGAGATTGATTTCGATATGACGGCGCCAGCTGCGCTCACTCTGCTCGAGAAAGGGCTTGCTTACCACTCCCCCGGCGTTGTTCACGAGGATGTCGAGGCGTCCGAATTGTTGGTCCGCCGCTCCTATCAATGCGCCCACCTGGGCAACTTCCATGACGTCCGTGGGCACCCCGACGGCATGGCCGCCGTTTGCGGTGATGGCCGCAACGGTCTCTTCACACCGCACCGGTTCGATATCCCCGATAACGACGGCTGCGCCCGCGGAAGCAAGTGCCAACGCTACGCCACGTCCGATGCCGCCCCCACCACCCGTTACCACAGCGACTTGGCCGTCCAGCGAAAGCCGCGAAAGATGATTCGTACCCATCGGCATTCACCTCTTACGTTTAGTTGTGCCACCGAACCGCCGTCTGCACCGCCTGTCATAGGTACATCCCGGCGTACCGCTCGAGTCCGTCCAGCGCTGCGCCAACGGACGTGCAAGGAAGTTGGAGAACGAACGAGTCGACACCCATCTCGGCCAGACGGCCGAGCAGATCGCGGTGTTCCTCCTCCCCTATGTCGCGGCGAAGGAAGTCACTGTGCGGACCCTGCACCTGAACAGTGATTTCGGCGTTTTCACCCTGCGCAACGACGGCTTGCTCGCGTACCTCCGCGATTCCGACCGACAACGTGTCGAGAGTCAGCGCCGCGGTCCGTGAAGTCTGCGCGATCTCCTCAGGCACCACAAGCGGGCTCCAGCCCCGATTCTGCGCGGCCCGACGCCGGGACAACCGGCTGTTGCCACCGATCAGAATCGGAGGGCCGCCAGGCTGGAAAGGCCCGGGAATGTGGGCGACTCCGATGCCTCGAAAGAACTTCCCATCGAAGGACGTTGGGTCCGGACCGGCTGACCACAATGACTTCATGGTGTTCAATGCCTCGTCGAAGCGCTCGTTGCGGGTATCGAAGTCGACGCCCATGGCAAAGAACTCCGAGCGGAGGTACCCCGTTCCAGCCACGACCGTCAGGCGCCCATCCGAGAGCAGGTCGATGGTGGTCAATGCCTTCGCTACCGCGAAGGCATTGTGGTACGGAAGCACCAGAAGGTGCGTCATCAGTCGAATATGATCGGTCACCGCAGCACTGAAGGCGAGTGACGAGGCAAGATCCAGCGTGTCGTGCCCACCCCGCTCCAGCCACTTCATTGATGGCGCCGGGTGTTCAGTGAAGGCAATGGCATCGAACCTGAGCTTGTCGGCGGTACTGGCGACCGCGGTGAAGCCGGCTTTGCTCAGTAACGCGCGGTCGTGACCGGGCCCACCAACCGGGTACTCGACAGTGAACTTCATGCCGGCACCCCGGTCGAGATGGCCGTCAGTGCGGCGACTACCGACGCACTGTCGGTGATGGTGGCAACCAATCTCAGCTGATGAGCCACAAGGAAGTCGTGGACTTCAGGTGAACTTCCGGCAATGCAATCCTCCGGTACCACAACCGAGAAGCCCCGGTTAACCGCCTCGATCACGCCCCCGATAACGCCGATATTGGTCGACACTCCCCCGAAGATCACCGTTTCGACCCGCAGTTGACGCAGGTACGACTCCAACTCGGTGTGATGGAACGGCGTGAGTCCGTGGACCCGACGAATCCATATATCAGACTCCATAGTCACGAGATCCGGGTGGAGCTCGGCCAGCTCGGTGCCCGCTGCAAGAGTGCTGTTGATCAGTCCCGCAAGTACCAAGCAACCACCCGAGGTGCCGATCCGGTCTCGCCTCGGCTCGATCGTTGACCACACCACAGGCATATCGGCGGCACGTGCGGCCGTAGTAATCGCATTTATCCGGTCGGTGGCACCGCGCGACCGCGCATGCTCGGCGAGCCCCGGAACGGTAGCCGTCGATGGGTCAACGGTCACACGCTGCCACTCGTGAATCACGACAGCGGCGCGGCGGCCGGACACGAGACCTCGGATAGCTCTGGACGAATCTGCGGCTGTCATCGGCGCCGGCCCCCCGGCTTCTCGTTGTCAGCAGCGTTCCGCGCAAGATCGGTGTTGGACATGCAGCCCATACAACCATAGATTAGTTAGATTATCTGGTTCCACCCCGAAGGAGCCTGGCAGCGCCAGGTTCCCGAAAGAAACGAGTAGACATATGGCTGACGTCGACGATATGCAGGGCCGGGTGGCACTGGTCACCGGTGGCGGCAAGGGAATCGGAGCCGCCATCGCTGTCGAGTTGGCTCAGCGAGGGGCGGCCGTCGCAATCAACTACCGTGCCGACCGTGCCGCGGCAGAGGCGACGTTGGCCGATATCGAACGCGCAGGTGGGCGCGCGATAATGGTCGGCGCGGATCTGTCGGATCTCGATGCGCCCCGACAACTCGTCGACGAGGTGCACAAGCATCTGGGTACCGTGGACTTGTTGGTCAACAATGCCGCCTTCTCCCGCATGGTTGCACCCGAACAACTGGACGTCACGCTGTGGCGAAAAATGTTCCGCGTCAACACCGAAGCGCCGTTTCAGCTCATTTGGCTGCTCATGGATGACCTGAAACGCAGTGGTCGTGGCGCGGTGGTCAACATCTCTTCCATCGAGTCCATGCGCCCCAGCCCCACGATGATTGCCTACGGGGCGTCGAAGGCTGCCCTCAACGCCCTCACAGCATCCACGGCTTTGGCGTTGGCAGCCGACGGTGTACGCGTGAACGCGGTGGCGCCTGGATTTACACGGACTCCTCGCGTAAACACCGTGCCCGACGAGATTCAACGAAAGATGTTGAGTTCCGTTCCTGTTGGCAGGCTCGCGGATCCCCGGGAGGTCGCACGCGTCGTGGCGTTTCTGCTGTCAGATGCAGCGAGCTACATCACTGGCCAGGTGCTACAGGTTTCCGGCGGCGCATGAAACGCCGCCCGACACGGCACATGCGAAACCATCCAGGGCATCAGGAAAATAGCTGAGAACGGTCACCGTGACAATCGACAGATCTGTTCGCTGGCTGGTGCACCCTGACTCACCGGTGAGTATCGGCGCCAGGGGTTCTGGTATGAGACGGCGAAGTAGCGATCGGCCGGCGCGGCGGCCGTAGCGAGCTCAACGCCGAATGCCAAACATTCCGCAAGGTGCCCGCCGAGCGATCGGATTGCCGCCGACCGCCAGGCAAGGCTCGCGCTGCCACCGGTCACAGACGAGTTGGCGGCGTTCGGCAAGGCTGCCGCACGAACACTATGTTCGTTTGGAATTCCAACGACTATGTACCCATCACCGACGCACTATTCGGCTCTCGACGTCGCCGCTCCTCGTGCCATGCGTGGCCGAGAAGTCATGGGCCGCAACCTACGGCTGTCGATCGTCGTACTCGGGGAGAATCGAGGCGCGCTGGTTGTCGGCGATGGAAACCGCCTTGTAGTGGAGGAATTCGTCGAGGCCTGCACGACCGCCTTCGCGGCCGAACCCACTGATACCCACACCTCCGAATGGCGTGTGAGAATTGATCTGATAGGCGCCGTTGACATACACCCCACCTGCCCTGAGCCGCTCGGCCAGGCGATGGATCCGCGTCACGTCTGTTGACTGGATGTAGGCGGCCAGTCCATAGTCGGTTGCATTTGCCAATCTGACGGCTTCGTCCTCGTCGTGGAATTTGATGATCACCAGAACTGGGCCGAAGATCTCCACCTGGGCGATCTCGTGATGGGGGTCGACATCGGCGAGAATCGTTGGCTCGACGAAGTTTCTCTCGGCGAGCTCTCCTGCTGGTCGCCCTCCGCCGAGCCGAAAAGTTGCCGCACCATCAGCTCGCGCTCGGTCCAGCATTCCCAAGACACGGTTTACGGCGGCTTCGTTGATCAGTGGCCCCACCTGAACTTGTGGGTCCAGAGGGTCACCCAGCGTGTACTCACTCGCGATCTCGACGATCCGGTCAACGACTTGCTCGTAGATGTCGGCATGAACGACCAGCCTAGTGGCCAGCGAGCAGCCCTGTCCGGCGAGAATGCCGATTGTTGACGAAACAGCTTGCTGACAAACGATTTCCAGGTCCGGAGCATCCGGAAAGACGAGACTGGCCGACTTGCCGCCCAATTCCATCACAGTCGGCTTGAGTTGTTCGGCGCTAGCCGCCATTATCCGACGCCCCGTGACCGGGCCGCCGGTGAAACTCACCTTCGCAATGCCGGGATGCTTCACCAGCGCTTCGCCGCATTCGCCGGCTCCTGGCAAGTTGCTGACCACGCCGCTCGGTATCCCGGCCTCCCTGGCGAGGACAGCGAACAAGTCGGGCACGAACGGGGTGACCTCCGCGGGTTTGATGACCACACAGTTGCCTGCTGCAAGCGCGGCGGCGGCTTTCATCCCCAATGAGATAATCGGACCGTTCCACGTAATGATCAACGCCACCACACCGTATGGCTCAGGCATGGTGTAGGTCAGCTCCGAGCGGGTATCGAGACTGGAAGTGGTTTCGCCGGAGATCTTGTCGCACCACCCCGCGTAGTACCGGAACCAGCCGACGGCTCCGAGCGTACCCGCGAGCCCCATCGCA
The DNA here is from genome assembly GCF_001613225.1 of Nocardia pseudovaccinii NBRC 100343. GTDB lineage: Bacteria > Actinomycetota > Actinomycetes > Mycobacteriales > Mycobacteriaceae > Nocardia > Nocardia pseudovaccinii. Next base: position 6,099 of record NZ_BDBY01000438.1, on the reverse strand, counting down.
TACGGTGTCCCGGTGTCCGCGGCCCCGAGAGCGGCGAAGCGTTCGGCATTCTGCTCGATAAGGTCAGCGAGTCTCCACAGTACGTCTCGCCGGGCCTCCGGTCGCCAACAACGCCATGATTCACCGGCGAGCTGCGCAGCGGTGACCGCCTCGTCAACCTCGGACGCGCCGCTCAACGGAATTTCGGCCTGGACGACCCCGTCATAGGGATGGCGGTGTTCGTAGACGCCGCCGGATCCATGATCAAGATCTTTGTCGCCAATGCGGATTTTGCATACCAGTTCAGGTGCGGTTGTCTTAGCCATGCGTGATAAACCTTCCGATTCGAATGAAACTCATGTGCCCGTTGACAGGCTGTTGACGAAGCAATGCCTCCCTGCATCCGCGATCGGCTCGCTCTTTCCTGCGGGAATCAGCCTTTGACCGCGTCCGCGATTGCCTTGAACACCTCATCGGGCTCCTCGTACCGTTGGTCGGGCCCTTGCGGCCCATAACGAATGATGAGCCCGGTCAGGCCGCTGCTCAGCCATGGGTCAAGATTGCGTGCGATCCGCGACAGGGGGCCGACCAACCATCCGTGGTCGATGTATTCGTCAGGAACGGCCTCGATGGCTTCCTGGTGGCGCCCGGCCGCGGTCAGTTCTTGCAAGGTCCGGCTCAGCTCTGGGTAGCCGAGCGAAGCCAACTGCGCGTGTTGCAGCTGGGGCCACATCGCTACGTACTCTTTGAATTTTCGCATCGCCGCCCGAACGTCATCGTCGACCAGGACATCGACATGGGCCCAGACCTGAAAGTCGGAAATCGATTTCCCATTGCCGGCTCGTCGGAAGCCTTCCTCGAGAAGCGGCATGTACGTCGCCAGCATGCCCGGGGAGAAGGCGGCCGGGAACCAGCCGTCAGCAATCTCAGCTGTGGTGCTGATCATCTTCGGTCCCGCTGCACCCACGAGGATCGGGATGTGCGGCGTTGGTTGCAGGAACGTCGACATCGGCGCACCACCGTCTGCGGGTACATCGATTTCGCGACCGTGATTCTTCAGCGGCTGCCCTGAAAATCCCTGCCGGAGCAGCGTGACGAAGTCGCGCATCCGGTGAAGCGGACTTCCCCATGGTCGAGCATGCAGTCCCGCAGACACTTCCGGCGAGCTACTGCCCAGGCCCGCTATCACTCGCCCATCCGCCATGGCAGACAGCGTCTGGAAGCTCATCGCCGTCACGCCCGGCGATCGCCCGGTGACCTGCGCAATCCGCGTACCCAAAGTCAGTCGGCTGGTATGCGCCGCGACATGGCCCAGAGGTGTAGAGCAGTCGGATCCGAATCCCTCTGCGGCGAACACGGCATCATAGCCATATCGCTCGCAAGCCTTGATCCGCTCGATCGGAACGCGGAAATCGCGGTCTTGCCAACGGATTTCGCTAGCCAGCTTCATCATCGGCCTCCTTGTGGGGCGAGGGACAGGGTGCGGTCATAGACGAGGAATGTGCCCGGGACCGGTTGGGCGCGACGATGGTGCTCTCTTCTGTGCAAATGTTGAGTCCGTCGACGGAACCTCGCCACGTTCGGTCGCCCACCGAAATCTCGCGCGGGGACCCGGCGACGAAATGGCAGCCGAGGCCGGCCACCGTCCACACGCTGAACCGACGGTGAACCGTCACCGATGGCGGTAGCAGGCGCTGCGCACCACCACTGGTCGGCACGTATACCACCGCCGTGAACACTGCTCGCTTGTCCACCGGCACGACTCCGCCACCTCGAGCGCGCGAAGCGAACTTCGGCAACAGCGAGTCGTCCGGCACCAGGCGCTACGACAATGGGGCCACCGCGACCGAACATCATGCAACTCAACCGATTCCGGTGCGCCACACCGGAACCACATCCGGGTGAGACATGGTCCAAGTTGTCATTTTTGCCGCGTCGGGTGTGATAATGCATGCGATGAGCGAACCCGTCTTTGGTGAACGAAACCCCTCGATTCCGTTGACTGGCCGAGGTCGGCGCACACGTGAACGGTTGGTGCAGGCCGCGATGGTCTGCTTCCCGAAGTACGGCTATACCGCCACCAATGCCACGGTGATTGCGACCGAGGCCGGGCTCAGTCACAGCTCGTTCTACGTCTACTTCCCCACTAAGGAATCCATTTTCGAAGAAGTTCTCCAACGGGTGACCGAAATTCTGCGAGAAGAGATCCGCCCCGCCGATCAGGTAGACGGACTCGACTTCATGACTCGGCTCGACGTGGAGAACCGCAGGTACTTCGACTTGTACGAACGGTTTGCGCCGCAACTTCAGTTCTTTGACGAGGTAGCGCGTACTCGGCCCGATGCGCAGGTGGTCTTGACGCAGGTGCGCCGACGCTACTTCGATGAGTTCGCGTCGGTCCTGAAGCGTATGCAGTCGCGCGGCGAGTTGGATGCTGCAGTCGATGCGGATTCCTTGGCCTACGTATTGGGAGGCATGACGGAAAGGGTCGCCTACTATGTCGCCACCGATCCGTCCTTGGATCGAGAATTGCTGATTGGAGCGGTCAATCGGCAATGGCTGCTCGCGCTCGGTCGCGCGTAATTCGGCGATGCCTGGCGTCATGATGACGCGGTCAGTCAACCCAGGTCCATGTTCGTGAGCGATCGTAGGTCACGATACGACCGAAGGACAGTCCTGGAAAGTGTGAGGAAGCTGCGGGAAAGTTGCCATCCTCGATTTCTTTACGGATGACGTCCTTCTGACGAAGTGCAAGCTCTGGGTCGAGGTCACCGCGAATGTGAAACGTCGGGTCGATGAGCTCCATCGCGCAATGAAACGTGTCGCCGAGAATGTAGGCGGTTTCGCCCGCCGAGGACACTACGGCGATCGCGTTTCCCGGAGTGTGCCCGGGCAGATGGCGCAGAAGAATCCCCGGCGCGACATGGGTGTCATTGGTCCAGAGTTTGATCTGATTCTTGGCCGGTGACATGCGGTCTCGCATGGATGGGACGCCCAACAGCACGCGGAAGCCGGTCTCATCGGTGGGGTCTCCCTCGAGGTAGTAGGCCGAGTCCGCAGAATGGACCCAGATTTGGGCGTTCGGGAATGTCGATCGGTTCTCCGCTGAGACCCAACCCATGTGATCGGGATGCATGTGGCTTACCACCACGTCGGTGATGTCGCGGGGGTGCACACCGAGTCCGCGCAGGCTCTCCGGCAACGATCCACAGCGGACGGATTGGCGATCCAGAGCATTCACAGTGAGAGCGACCTCAGACTCCGGCATGCCGAACCGGCGAAACATATCGGCATAGGCTTGCACCCCCGCCGGATCGTCTGCGGGCCGGTGGATGCCGCCGTCATGGCTGGGGCCGAGGCCGGCGTCGACCAAGACGAGCTGGTCGCCGCTGCGAATGAGGAAACCGCCAACGTCAGCGTGGAATTCGGCGTTGCTGGTGATGTATCTCGAGTGCGGAGCGAACTCCTTGCTGTCGTGAGGGGGAAACCCGGGGGGTTCGTTGAAGACCATCGTTCCATCCCAGACGGGTTGGATCTCCAGATCGCCGACCTTCATCGTTCACCACTTTCTTGGATTGTTACGCACCGGTGCCGCTGACCACAATGTGTTGGCCGTTGACCCATGACGCCTCATCGCTGATGAGGAACAGCGCGACGTGGGCGACCTCGTCGGGATCGCCGATTCTGCCCAGTGGGTGCTGGGCTGTGAAGGCCGTCAACGTGCTGCCCGGTTCGGCGCCGTGCTGGCGGTCTCGTTCGTCCAATGCCGCCCGCAGCGTGGCGGTAAGAATTGGTCCAGGACAAATTGCATTAACGCGCACTCGGTCAGCCAGGAAGTCGAGCGCGATCTGCTTGGTGAGACCCAGCAGCCCCGCTTTGGCCGCCATGTTCGACGCGACGTTCGGAGTGCCGAACAACGCCCCGGAACTCGACGTGAAGATCAGGGATCCGCCGCCTGCTTGCACAAGGTGTGGGACCACTGCTCGCGCTGTGTAGAACGCCGCTGTGAGGTTGAGGTCGATGACCCGTTCCCAGACCGCGTCGGAGGTGGTGATGACCGTGCCTTCGCCTCCGCTTCCCGCGTTCGCCCAGCACGAATCCAGGCCGTCGAAGCGTGTCGCGATTTCGGTGACACAATCCTGGACGGCCGCCGAATCGGTCACATCACATACGAACCCTTCGGCTGTCCAGCCGTTTTCAGCGATCTCGGCCACCGTCTCATCGACCCGATCCTTGTCGAGGTCGACGACAGCAACTCGGGCGCCCTCTCGTGCGAACATACGCGCGCCGGCTCGCCCCATCCCGGAGCCGGCACCGGTGATCACGCATCGCTTGCCCTGCAGTCTGGCGTTCACAGTGCCTCCTGTCGGAGACGTGCCTCTGCCGCGGCCGCAAGTTCGGCGGGGTCGAACCCTCGCATCGTCAACCGCAAAGCCCGGATGCGCCAGCGACCTTCGTCGAGTTCAACGGTGTTGGAGTAATAGCCGCTCAGTTCGAGCCGTTGGGCGGTCTGCACTCCGGATGAATCGGCGCCATACCGGAATTGCCGCATCTGCACATTGGCCAGAATGTCGGCGGTGCGCTCGCCGGTGAAGACGATGAACGGGTTGCTGATGTCGTGCTGCACGTAGGTTGTGTCGTCGTGGTGCGCTTCAGGTAGCGCCAATGCCACGAACTCCTTGCGACCAAGCTCCACGGGAGCCTTGTCAGCTGGTCCCCCCGAAAGCGGAAACGCATTGCTGGACAGATCCCACAGCACTGGATCTGTCACGCATTGTGCGAATACATCGCGATCACCGAAATCCATAGCGAACATGAACCGATACATCAACGCCGTGATCTCAGCGCGATGATCACCGCGAAACTGGGCGCCGTCTGACCAAGCATTCAGTGGTACAGGACATTTCAAGGCAGGCTCCTTAACCCGTCGTTGTAGTGACATCGCATGGTCGCGCAGCGTGGCCCGCGGCCGGATGCGACAAGATGAAGCTCACAGGCCTCACACGCGGCGTCGACCCGCCCCGCGCACCGGCCCGCAGGGTCTGCCGTGACGGCGAGCGTTGTGGCCGCTCGTCCCGTTGGCTGAACAAGCTGCCGGGACAATGGATCTGGGTGACGCGCGCTACTTGGTCGGCCGCGTAGGCGCGCTGGCCCGAGCGATCGATCGGGCCAGCGAGGCCAATACCGATGTCAACCACACTCAGGGATTCGCCTGCCATTCGCGCATATGCGAGGTCGAGGCGTCGCTGCTGAGGCTCGGCGGTGATCGGATCACCGATTTGCCCATGCTCACCACTCACGGCACCGATCTGATCGATGACCGCGCCGTCAACCGGCTCAGCCAACGACGAGGAAGCCGCCCCGCTGGCGCCTAGTTCCGCCCCGATCAGCACAGCGGCGGCCGACCTTTTCATCGAAATATCTTTCAGGCCCAGCTCGGCCCGCCGCCATCCACGGCGACCAGTGCACCGGTCTGGTAGCTGGCGTAATCCGAAAGTAGCCATCCTGCGACCGCAGCCACCTCTTCGGCGCGACCCGGGCGTTTCGCCGGCACAATCGGCAACTCGGCGGAGTACATATCGGTACCGACCCGCTCGGGGGTCATGATCGCACCCGTGGAGAGAAGGTTGACTCGGATCTTCGGCCCATACGCGCGCGCCGCTGATTTCGTCAGTCCGATCACGGCAGCCTGGGAAGCACACGGTGCTGGCAGGGCCCCGATGCCCAGCTCGGCAATTGCCGAACCGTGGTTGACGATCGCGCCACCGTGTTCGGCCATCGCCTTACATTGGTACTTCATTCCCAGAAATGTGCCATCCACCTTCACGGCGAAGACATCCCGCCGCTCCTCCAACGAAACCTCATCCAGCACTGCCGGTTTCTGATCGATGCCAGCGTTGTTGAATGCACCGTCGATCCGACCGAATCGGGTGATCGCCTCGTCGACGAAATGTCGCCAACTGCTTTCGTCGGTGACGTCCAGTCGAAGGCCCAGTGCCTTCCCGCCGAAATCATTTATGGCGGCGGCGTGCTTTTCGACGTGTTCGGCACGTCGCGCACCAATCACAACCGTCGCACCCGCCTTGGCGAATCCGTAAGCCGCCGCCGCCCCGATCCCCT
>NZ_BDBY01000437.1 GCF_001613225.1 Nocardia pseudovaccinii NBRC 100343 | reverse complement strand
GCCTCTGAGCCGCCACCGGGTGCTTTCGCACCGGATGTGTCCGCTGGCGCGCTGGCACCACCACCTGATCCCGCAGCGGCCCCGCCGCCACCTCCACCACCGGCCCGAGCGCCGCCACCAGCTACGCTCCCGCCTCCCCCGTCCGGCATAGGACGTCCACCGCCACCGCGTTCATCCGGTGGAGTTGGGGACCCGCCGCCACCGGGTGAGGATTCGCGCTCGCTGACCGGGCGGGCTTCGCCGCGACTTCGTCCGGCTGAGGACATCGCCGCCCCGAGCCCGGCACCAGCCAACGCCGCTGCGGCACCTCCCCCGCCGCCGAGCGTCGCCACAGCTGGCGCGATCAGTCGCATCAGCGCGGGCAGCACGATCGGCACCATCAACAGCAGCAGCAAACCGAGTAAGACGAGTTGCGAATCCTGCTGCTGTCCGTCACCTTTCGTGCCCGCTGCGGTGAAGGCGATCGCATACACCAACGCGCCCACGGGTTTCCACAGCACGAACGCCAATGCCCAGGTCAACATCTTCTTGTAGGCCTGCGATCCCGGACCGGTGCCTGCGGCGGCGGCGGCGATCGGGATCGCGGCGACAACCAGGATGAGCAGCGCTTGCCGAACGACCAGCATCACCAGTTGTACGAGCATGCTGATGGTGCCGAGGATGGCGAGGATGAGGAGTGCACCTGACCCCAGACCGGAGTTGTGCTTCAGGTCGAAGTCCGCGAACCTGGACACCGCGCTCGTCAGGTCACCCCGAGTCGCATCGAAGATCACCCACTTGGAGAACTGATCACCTGCACGTGTGCCTGCGGTGATGACGGTGGCGAACATCATGCTCGCGAAGACCGCTTTGCCGAACACCAGGAACGACTCCTGGGCTTCTCCCGCGACGCCGCCGCGTTTGGCCATCGCCAGCCGGGCCGCGGCAAACATGATGCCGCCCGTCATCAGCAGCACTTGAAGGCCGCTGGTGTAGTCGCGGATGGACCCGAGTACCGGTCCTGGCTCGCCGGTACTGGCCGCCAGCTGCGGGGACGGCAGGTTGAGCCACCACGTCATCACGACCCGCAAGAACTTCGCAACACCGTCGACGAGCGTGTCGATCACATCGTCGAAAGCCGACTTCGCGGCATCCCCGGCGGCCTGCGAACCTGCCTTGCCCAACTGACACACCGCTCCCGGGCCGCTAGGAATATCGCAAAGACTCGGCAGCTGCAGTTGGGTATGCCAGGGATCACTCAGAGCTGGTGGCGCTTCCATAACGCTCGATCCGGTGGTCATGACACGGCCTTCCATTGTGCGAAGTCAGCAAGCGAGGTTGTGGGAGTGGCTGGTGCCCAGAGGGTTTCGATGTCGTCGGGAACGCGGACCCGCCAGTCGCCCCCGGTCCAAGTCATCGGCCATGTGGAGTAGGCGACTCCGCCGATGGCTTTAGAGGCAATCTGGACGACCGCGAAATCCGGTCGATATCCAGGCAGGATGCGAAACCCTTCGGGGACGACCACGTAACGGGCCGCGTCGGGGGTGTTCTTACGGGAGCGCGCGAATCTATCGATCAGTGCCTGGCCACCGCCGAGGTATCGGTGAGTGACTATCTGCTGCCACACCCCCTCAGGGGCGGCCAATGCTCGGGCGAGTGCGTCGTAAGCGGCCAGTGCGGCACCTTGTGGTGTGTCAGCGAATCCGGAAGCCACACCAGCGGTCACCTCGGCGGGCCCGTCGCTGCCGGAAAACGGTAGGGCTGCACCGTCCCATCCGCGCTGCCACTGCATACGTGCTGGTGGCGCGGTCAGGTAGTCAAGTCGACCAGGATCGGGACGTGTCGCCGGATCTTGTTCGAGCGCAACGCCTTCGTCTCGGTCGGTGACCTCGAGTCGGTTGCCGAACATGTCGATCGTCGGCGGACGCGACATCGCGGAAGGAACCGGTATTGCTTGCTTGGGTGTCGTGGGCCCGAGCGGGTTATCGATGGGGTCTTGCGGGTTAGGTGCGTTGCCGGTGCCGGTAATGGCTAGCACGAAGGCCGCGGCTACGACGACAGCGATGCCGACGAGCAAGATGACCAGTAGGCGGCGAGATGCCATGGTGCGCTTCCGTTCTCAGTGCCCGGGTAGGGCGACCATGTCCGCCGGTGTCGTATCCACCGCAGCGACCGCGGGCGTGGTTGGTTTGGGTGGTAGGAGCAGGCGCCAGTCCCCGGACTGCCACAGCACGGTCACGGTGTTGCGGGTCAGCGAGGCATCGGCCTGGCGTGTATAGATCGCGATATCGGCGGCTTGCGGGGTGAAGCCGCTGATCAGGTAGCCCAGCACTGTTGGTGCACCGGTGCTGATCTCGCTGGTGATCGAGATCTGCGCGCGGGCCAAGGCCCAGGCGTCACGGCCGGGGCCGGGTGCGAGCATCTGCTGTCCGACCAGCGCCCACTGGGTGTCGGTGGCTACCGACATGCGCACGCTGGCGTGGATGGCGGCAAGCCCAGCACCGGGCGGGGTGTGGTCGAAACCGGTTGCGACCGCGCCATTGACCGATTTCGGTCCTTGGTCGGCGACCGGCAGTTCCATGCCCTGGAACGACGCCCACCGCAGCCGGGTCGGGGGTGCGTGCAACTCGACCGGTGGCTGCTCGACCAGCGCAGAGGTTTCGGTGCGGTCGTTACCGCAACCTGTCACCGCTGCTGTGCCGAGCACCGAGGCCGTGGCCAACACGCACGTTGCGGTGGCCAAAATTCGGTTCGGTGTGGTCATGTTGTCCTCCACAGGGTCAGTTGGTTGGCACGATCGCGACGGCGAGACCGCTGGCGGATCCGAGCAGGGCTGCGCCCATCAGGGTGCCGAGGAGGCCCTCTATGGACTCCTCGCGATAGATTCGGACGGCGAGCAGTCCTGCCAGCCAGATGGCGCGCCCGATGCACAGCAGCAGCACGATCCAGGCCAGGTACCCCAGCAGTTGCGTGAGCGGAGTCGTCACGTCTGCGGGAAGTTGTTTGGCGCTCATAGCTGCGCGCCTCGCGCCGAATCTCCGGAATTCTCGTCTCGGTAGGCGACTTCCAATGCCTGCAGGATCGCGTTGCCTGCGGTCTGCGGGTCGGTGTGGGGCAGGGAATGTCCTGCGCCGGGAACAATTTCGTAGTCGGCCCAGATCGCATCGGCAAGCCGCATCGACTGCGTGGGCGGCACCACCCGGTCACGTTCGGCGGACAGGACGAACGAGGGAATCGAACGCATCGCGACCGCCGTCGCCGGCTCGAGGAAGTGCTCGCCATAGCTGTGCAGCAAGTCGGCTAACACCCGCGGGTCGCCTCGCCGCTGCCCGGCAATCAGTGGTGCTTTGGACCCCAACCTTTCGCTGAGACTGCGGAACCGGCGTTCCAGCAGCACATACCCGCCGGCGGCGATGCGGTCGAACCGTCCATGGCGCAGTCGCCGCAGTCGTGCCGGAATTCTAAGGAAATGCCGTGGCAGAGAAGGGAATTCGGGGAACTCGCAGGCGCCGTTGAACAGCACCAGCCCCGACAGAGCTGCGGCGCGTTCGGGATAGTGTTTCACGTAGGCGTGGGCGACCAGGCTGCCGGCGGAGTGTGCTGCCAGGATCACCGCACCGGTGGCATGCGCCAAGACGATATCCAGGTCATCGGCCAGGTGTCGCAGCGTCGTGCCCGTCGATCGCCTCGGCCATCCGGAGCCGCCGTGGCCGCGCTGGTCGTAGGTGATCTGGCCAATCGCACCGCCGAGTTGATGGTGCAGGTGCTGTGTCAACGGCGTCCAGTAACTGGCGTCGGTCAGCAGACCATGGACATAGACGATCGTGGCCGCTGTGTCGGGGTGGCCGAGTCTGCTGGCTGACAGTTGTATGCCGTCAGTGGTGGTGACAGTCAGCGGGCACGGTTGGTGAGAGGTCATCACATGAAGTCCTTGCAGTTTGCGGAGCGGAATTCAGCCCTCGAGCACGACGGGCATGGGCCCACCGCAGGTGCGGAGGTTGTGGAATTGCCGTGGAATAAAGGGATCTGACGCACAGCGCTCACCCTGTGCCGGTGACGACGGCTTGCATGATCCCGCCGGCGCTGGTGGCGATGACGCCGCCGACGAGTGCGCCGAGCACGATCTTGGGAGATTCCAGCGCCCCGCCGTGGAATCGCTCCCACCCGAACTTGCCGCCCGCGTATATCAGTGCGGCGACCCCGGCGACCATGACGAGCCAGGACAGGTAGTTGACGATGTTGATCAGCTTTTCCGAGCCGGGCGGCGCTTTTGGCGTGACGGGGATTTGGTCGGCGAGCACGTTGATCGCTTCACCGATCAGGTAGGCGGTGCTCATGACTCGGTTTCCGAATCAGCGCGTACACCAGTTGTTTTCCGTCCCTCAGCCAGGCGTGTGAGGATCTCGGTTCCTGCGCGGTGGACATCGGCGGGGACCGCCTGCGTGATGGGAGCTCGTCGTCGCGGCGGTGGGTCGAACGGCAGGTACTCGGCCAGCTCTTCCAGCTCGCAGCCGATAAGTTCGTCGTGCCAGGCAATCGAATACACGTGCTCGACCAGTTCGGCGACCACGCCCCGGTAACGGCGTAGCGAGGCAGGCACCCGGCCTGGCCGCGCTGGAGTCAGCACGAGTCCGATGACTGTGACACCGTCCGGGGCCAGGTCTGCGTGCCATTCGCGTAAGCGATCAGCCGCCGCGATCAATCCGGGCAGGCACAGTCGCGCCGCGATCACCACTCGTTGCGTCGTGCGGTTCGAGGCTGGCCACGCCAATCCGGTGTCGGCGGCCGGTGCCCACCACCGCGCCAGCGTGGAGGTGCCGGCGCCGCCGTGTGCACCGAGCACCGCGAACAGCGGCGGGTGTGGGCCGGTGACCGGTAGCGGGGCGGAGCGAATGGGTGCACACCGGTGCGGTGGCGGTGGGTCGATCGTGCCCGGATCCAACTGTCTGCCCGGATCACGGTGGGCGTTGACATGGGAATGAAGGGCTGTAGTGGTCATCACGTGCCCTGCTTCTGGATGTTGATGATGGCCGCCGCGCCCTCGGTGATGCGGACGTTGATCACCTGGAGGTAGTCGATGCGCTGGTTGTCCGGGTGTAGTTCCACCAGGTGCACCGCCGCCGTTGTGTCCGCAATCGCGGTGATCGCGACGCAGTGGCGGGTATTTTTCGGGATGGAGGCGATACCGGCGGCCAACGCCTCGGGCAGGATCCCTGCGTCCGGTGCGAGGAATCGCAGTGCGGCCTCAGCGTCGCCCTGGTAGTAGGCGTATTCGAATCCGGCGATCGCCCGTGTCACGGGGTCAGAACCACCAGTGGTTGCCGTGACCACAGGTGCGGTCAGCCCCTGACACGCAGGGTGGGCCGGCGGTGTGGACGGTGGCGCGGCGGTTATGGTCGGTGCCGCGGTCTGTGGCTGCACATCTCTGGCCGCGAAGCTCCCGGCGATGACCAGGCTCACAGCGGCAAACGCCACTACGCCCAGAGCAGTCCATGCATTTGATGGGAGTCCGCGCAATCGGCCGGGCTCGGGTTCGACTGCGGGATCGAGGGTGCCGCCGTGCGGGAGTGGTTGGTTGTTCAGCCAGCCCCATTCGTCGGCGCCGTGATGATCGGATGGCGTTGTGCGCGAACCGATGACGGGTAGTTCGACCGCGCTGTTGTCATCGAGCCATCCCCACCCGTGCGCGTCGTCGGTGCGGATGTCGGTGCCGGACTCGGTTGCCATGTGGGGTTTTCACCTCCTTGGTTCTCGTGTCGGAGTGCGTGGGCCCTTCGGGAGAAGTCGCCGGGGATTGATTCACGGATCAGCTCTGAAGTAGGTGCGAGCTGATCGCGCGTCCTCCCCCGAAGGGGTCATGGGGCGGGCGTTGTGCCCGCCGGGCCTGTGGTCACCGTCGAAGTGGTCACTGCCGCAGTGGCTGTCGGCAAGGCCGATGTCGCGGTGTGGGTGGTCGTCACACCGGGGGTTGTGGTTGGTGCCGGTATCGCGGGCGCGGTGATGTCGGCGATGTCGCGGGCAGCGGCGGCGAACCAGGCCGCTGCAGTCGCTATCGGCGATTGCCCGGTCGGGGTGGACGGGGTGCTGGAGTAGGAACCGTGGCGCCCGGAGGTGTCGCTGTATTGGGTCGAGCTGGCGATGTTGTAGAGCTGGGTGTTGTCGGTGATGTTGGTGGTGATCGCGTCGAAGGCTTGGTTGATCAGCCGGATCCCGGTCTGTGGTGGGACGAGTTCGACCACGGCGGCAGCGAGTTTGGTGCCGAGAGTGGCGATCGCGGCCAACAGATCGGTCATACCGACGGTGGCGAGTTCAGTGATCGTCGCCGGAGTGAACACCGCCTGTGCCACAGTGGTGACCGCGTTCAGCGCTATGGTGCCGATCCGCATCAGCGCAGCGAGGGCCTGGTCAGGCCCGGGCAGAGGCGTTGCGGGGTTCGAGGCTTCGGCCAGGCGCTGGCTGATCGACTTGCTCGGCTCGTAGGACAACTGATCGAGGCTGTTGCCTTGGACGTCTTCGTTGACCACGCCGACAGCGGTCTTGTACACCGTCGCTGCGAGGGCTTGGGCAATCGTGGAGATCGCCGCGACCGGGTCACGTAGATCCGATTGCGCGGCGATGTTTGCGACCGTCGTCGCCAACGGCCCTTCGGAAGGGGCGGCGCAGGTGATGTCACCGGCAACACAGAAATCAGCGACGCGTCCGGTCAGAGAGCCGAAACTCGCTGATGTATCGGCAGTTCGCGCGATACCGGAGCCGCCCGGAACGGTGTCGGTGAAGGCGATCTTCGACACCTTGGTTCCCGTGGTGCCGGGCACGGCCGTAGGTGTGGTGGCACCGGCGCGCCCCGGCAGAACCGCGGTGTCGGTGGCGCGAGCGGGGTTGGCCAGCAACGCGATACCCGCGACTTGGTCCGCGCCTATCTTGCCGGTACCGGTGCCGACCCGTTGGGCGAACGCCGCGACCGCAGCAGCGCCTTGGGCGTAACCAGCGACAGCAATCTTGGTGGTTGGGCAGCGGCGCACGATCTCGGCGGCGGTGTCCTCGAGCCTCCCAGACGCGGTCGCCACAGACTGGTCGTAGGGTTCTTCAGAGCCGTCGCCGCGGTTGCCGTAGGGGATGTAAGCGCGTTGGGCCAAGCCTTGTGCCGAGCTGAGCATCGGCGCGAACAGTTGTCCAAGCGCGCCGGTATCGGTGGTCGCGGGGGCATCCGGTGAGCTCTCCTCAGGTCCCTGCACGCCGAGCGCATACAGTGCGGGACAAGTCGACTCCAGCGGGGGTTCAGGACTCGGCGACTGCGCTGATGCATACCCGCTCGCGACGATGCTCGCCAGGACGGTCGATGCCGCGACGATCGCCGTCACTGTGTGGTTCGGCGCTGACGTTCGTCTCGCATCGGTGTACCGAATTGTGCTGAGGCGCACGGCGTTTCTCCTTTCAGTCGTGAGTTGAATGCAGCCAACCGTGTTTCAGGGGTCGGGTTCGACTACGCAGCAGTGCGGACCGCTCCTGTGAGCCGGACCTCCCAGTGCCGCTGTCGCAGTGCGGGTTCGACGGTCGCGCTGCCGCACTTCGGGGTAGGGATGTTCGCGTTGTCGTTGTGTCGCATACGGTTTGGCCTCGCTCGGTGGGAGTGTTTGTTTGCCGGGCCTGCCCGCGCTGCTAGCGAGGGGTGCAACGGGCGCGGGCAGGGCTTCCCGGATGGGGTTTCAGGAGTCCGGGGGCGTCGTTGTCGGTGGCGTCGACCGGGTGGGCCTCGACGGGGTGTGCTGTAGGTTGCTCGCGAGGCGGGCGATGGCCTCACCGGCTCCGTCGATGGCGGCTTGTAGATGATCGACCGGGTATTCACGCCAGTTCAGATCCACACCGAACCCGCGATAGTCGCTGATTAGTCGCCGCGCTGACTCGACAGGGATGAGGGTGTCTTGTGTGCCGTGATAGAGGTGCACCGGGACGTGGAGTGGTTGCTGTGCGCAGCGTTCACGAGCCAGCACATATCGCCACATGGGGTCCATCCACGGGTCAGTCCGCTCGCACCAGCGTCCCAACGGTTGCCGGTATCGCGCGAGAATCCTTGCTGCGTCGAGGTTTTCGATGTTTGCGGCGGCGAGGTGGCCTTCGGTGGTGAGGATGTGCAGCATCGGCAGGTGCGCATATGCGCGGGCTAACCCGACCAGCCCGGCCAGCCCGAGGCCCGCGCATGGTCCGTCGTCGATCTCGGCGACTAGTTCCCCGGGATCCGCGACCACGGCGCCGGCGGCGACACCGCGCAGCTCGAGCTCGGGTGCGTATTCGTGCTGGATTTCTGCGGCCCATAAGGCGTTTCGGCCGCCGTCGGCGTATCCCCACAGGGCGATCGGCGCGGATCGGTTCAGATCCGGTAGCCCTCGGGTGGTGTGGGTGAGGTCGAGGATGGTTTGCCCGGCGCAGCGACCGGCCAGGAATGTGTGTGGTCCCAGCCCCGTGATGCCGAGTCCGCGACCGTCGGCGACCGCGACGGTCCAGCCGCGATCCAACGCGATCGCGAGGTAGTCGGCTTCGGGTTCGGCCCCGTCGGCCAACAGTTGCGAGGGTGCGCACCGGCCACCGAGTCCACGAAAGACGGGACAGTATCCGAGGATGGGTCCTGCACCCGCGTCGGTGACGGTGTCGGGGACGATGACGATGCCCGAAGCCGGGATCAGCTCGCCGTAGGAATCGCTCGATACGTAGATGATCTGCCACGCGTGCGCGACCGAATGCAATTGCGGGACAGCGACTTCCCGCAGTCGCAGGACCTCGCCGCGCTTGCTGCCGACCTCGATCGATGTCGCGGCGTAGAACTCGTCGTCGGTGAGGGGCTCGCTCATCATCGGCTCCCGAGGTCGTGTGCGACTGCGGTGAGCCACGCAGTGCCCGAGGTCAGTTGGCCGGTCGCGGCGTAGCCGTTGTGGCGGGCGACTGTGTCAGCGAAATGCAGCCAGACGCCCGGGTTCGTTAAGGCGGCGTTGTCGGCCAGCAGCTGCCCCCATGCGGCACCGAGTTGCCCGACCACCTTGGGCAACAACCCCAGCGGGTTGCCGAGGATGGTGGCCGTGATCTCGTTCCAGCGCGCCGCCGCCGCACCGGCATCTTCTGGCGTCGGCGCCGGTATGCGCGGGTCGGCAGCGTCGATCAATCGGGCTGACAGGGGTTGTTGCGGGGCGTAGTCGACGTTGCCACCTCCGACCTGGATGTCGTCGTTGATTACGGTGGTCCAGGCGTCCCTGAGGGCCTCTGACAGCAGTGCGTTGATCGATGCGACAGCCGAGATCGGGTCTGCCAGGTTCGCTTGCGCGGCGATCTCCGCGCCCAGGCGCAGCAGCGCCGCCTGATCCGGTGCCGAGCACGCCAGATCACCATCGACACAGACATCGACGACGCGTCCTTCGAGCGCGCCGTAACCCGCGCCGGTGCTCGCGATTCCGCTGCCAGCGGCCGCGGCGCTGACTATCTGGACACTCGACACGGCCGCTCCGCTGGTACCCGGTGCCGGGTCGGGAACGGTTTGCCCCGGCCGACCGGGAAAGGTTGGACTGCCCTCGACGCGGATCGGATTGGAATACAGGGCGATCGCGGCGATCTTGTCCGCGGGCACCGAGCCGACCCCTGCCCCCACTTCCTGGGCGAACTGCGCCAGGGCTTGTGCACCTTGGGAATAGCCGACACCGGCGATCAGTGTGCCGGGGCACTGCTCGATCACTTGCGCTGCCGCGGTGGCGAGTTGGTTGTGCGCGTCGGTCACCGACGCCGCGTATGGGTCTGTTCCGCCACCGGGCACGATGCCGCCGAATCCGGCGCCATAGGCGATGTAGCTGTGTTGCACCAGTCCCGGAACAGCAGCGGTAACCGGCGCCAACATCGTGCCGAGTACACCGGTGTCGGCCACCGGGTCCGCTGCCAGTGAGGACTGACCGGTCCCCTGAACACCGAGGACATACAAGGCGGGGCAGCCCGGTCCGATCGGCACCGCCTGGGCGCCACCAGCGGCGGTGGTGAGGGCAGATGCGGCCGATGCCGCCAGCACGATCATGATGGCGCGGACCCGTCGAATCGTGGAAGTTCTCACGGCTGACCTACCCCCACGCCCGCACCGAACCCGGCACCGATGGTGCCGGCAATCGCTGCTCCCACCGCGGCGACCGGGACTCCGGCGATGGCCGCTCCTACCGCAGCGCCGATCGCGGCACCGATCGCTGTTCCCGCGATACCGGAGGTGACGGTCCCGATCACCGGGACCTCGATCACCGTTCCCACTGCGGCACCGGCGATCCCGCCAATGGTGCCGCCGACCAGACCACCCACGACCGCCCCGACGGCAGCGGTCGGAGCACCCGCAATCGCGGCACCGGCCGCGCCGCCCAGCAATGCACCCGCGGTGGTCGCGCCACTGACCCGGTCAGAGCGGCCCGGTGGGAGCCCGATCGAATCCAACGCTTGGGCCACTTGGGCTTCGGCACCAGCGGCGGTGTCGTTGATGCAGTCTCGGATGTCCGGTGGCAACCAATCCGGTGACGGCGTTTCGAATTGCCCGATCCGGATGGTGTCCGCAGGTGGCTCGATCGGCGCGACCGGTGGCACCGGTTCGGGCAGATGCAGCTCCCCCAACTCAACCGGCGCGACCGGAGCGGGTGAGGGCACCGGCCGGCTGGGGGCTTCATTACGCACCGCTGGCGGTTGCTCGTAATACGCAGGCGGTTGGGGTTCCTGCACAGGAGGACCGGGAGGCGGTGGTGCGGGTGCGGCGGTGCCAGGCTGTTCAGGACTGGTTACCCCCGGCTGATCAGCGATCTGATCGGCCGAGATCGCCGCCGACGCAACACCACCGCAAACCAAGACCACCACCACCGGAATCGCGCTCGCCAACGCGATCCGCCTGCCACGCCCCACGCGAACAGAGTTGTCGTGAATCGAATGCGAATGGTTCGAACTGGGACTCTTGCGCGGCGCGGCGCGATTTGTTGTATTTCGGTATTTCGGCACGCCAAATAGCCCTTCTACACGAAGGCGGAATAGGAAAGTCGAAGAATGCGCTCAGCGCGGCCCCGCGGGGCCTCCCTACTTGGTTTCCCAGTAAGGAGGCCCTCTTCAGGGCAGAATTATCAGAGGAACGGCACGATCAGAGACAGCGCTTGGGCCGCGAGCGACAAACCGTTCGACAACACCGACAAGCCGGTGTTCACCCACGATAGAACAACAAACGGATCCACGGATTTTCCCTTCGATGCGGTTGAGATTGCCTCCCTATCCAAACCGCGAAACCCGTTGCGGATCCAGACTTTTTACCAACAAGATCATCCTATACAACAGCATTGCGCAATTCGCTGATCGATCTAGCAGCGCAAACCCAGCCATTTAACAATGCTGTTGTCAAAGAGATTTCTCCCCACCACGACCGAACACGGCCATTTCTTGATCCCCTCGCAGCACTCCCAGCCGCTCAGGAGACAACGTCTCGCTATCGTGCGGCGAAGACGACATTGCCACTACCACCCGGAAGTGATGGAAACGTATTGCACACCATCTCGGCAGCTCACGATGGCGTTGGGGCGAGTCCGCGTCTGCGGGGTCGTGTAGCCACGAGCGCGAGCATCGCATCCGTGATGGTGTTGTTCTACTCCGATCGTGATGCGACATGTCGAGTCGTGGAGGACAGGGGCGGTTCAACTCCGTACAACTCTCACCGCCGACAGCGGTGTGCTCTTTCGTCGGCCGATCAGCTTGCAGGCAAATAGGTTTCGTCATAGGTGGCGATGACCGACAGATGATCCGAGTACACCAACGGATCGACTGCGGCAGCACCGGTTCCGCCGAACAGCACCAGATCCTGTGGAATTTCGATGACCCGGAATTCGGTCAGTGCCTCGGTCAGCGCGGTGGTGGTTTTCATCGCGTCCCGCCGCCGCTTCGATCCGCCCTTGAAACCAGTGACCGACGGTTGGGGACCAGGCTGTACCGGTCGCGGCCGCCGCGTCGGCAAGCCGTTTGGCGGCGGCGAAGACCTCGCTGGCCCGACGGTCGGCGGTCCAGCAACGGTTGCCTTCCTCGTCCGTAGGTCCACGAGCATTAGTGCACCGAGTCACGATCCGGCGGCGGTCGGTTCTCGTGTGAATCTAGGCCGTAGTATTTCCATCGCCGTGCCCCGTCGTCGTTGGTGCAGAATAGCTTTCCGGCAAACAGGTGTCGTTGATCACTCGACAAGTGCGGGGGCTTGTCTTGTGGTCACTCGCATCTGCACCCCGTCGGGTATCGGAATCTGTGTCATCGACATCGAGATCGGCCGCTGCGTAGACGACGACAGTCGCCACCGACCGGTGATCGTCG
>NZ_BDBY01000436.1 GCF_001613225.1 Nocardia pseudovaccinii NBRC 100343 | reverse complement strand
AAATTAGACAGAGCCCAGGCGCTCCTTCAGCGCCTCGAACTCGTCGCGCACGCCGGAGGGCAGCTTGTCGCCGACGAATTCGAACCACTCCTCGATGAGCGGAATCTCCTTGCGCCATTCGTCCGCGTCGACGGCGAGTGCCTCGTCGACATCGGCGGGATCGACCTTCAGACCCTCGAGGTCCATCTGCGCGGCGGTGGGCACATTGCCGATCGCGGTCGGCTCGGCCTGCGCCGAACCCTCGATGCGGCCGACGATCCACTCCAGCACGCGGGAGTTCTCACCGAATCCGGGCCACAGGAAGCGGCCGTCGCCACCGCGACGGAACCAGTTCACGTAGAAGATCTTCGGCAGCTTGTTCGCATCGGCGTTCTTGCCGACATTGATCCAGTGGTTCAGGTAGTCACCGACGTGGTAGCCCATGAACGGCAGCATCGCCATCGGGTCGCGGCGCACGGTGCCGACCTTGCCCTCGGCGGCGGCCGTCTGCTCGGAGGAAAGGGTCGCGCCCATGAAGACGCCGTGCTGCCAGTCGAAGGATTCGGTCACCAGCGGGACCGTGGTCTTGCGGCGGCCGCCGAACAGAATGGCCGAGATCGGCACACCCTGCGGGTCGTCCCATTCCGGAGCCAGGATCGGGCACTGCGACATCGGCGTGCAGTACCGCGAGTTCGGGTGCGCGGCAAGGGTTTCGGTCTCCCGCAGGTACCAGTCGTCGCCCTTCCAGTCGATCAGGTGATCGGGCTCGCCCTCCAGGCCCTCCCACCAGACGTCACCGTGATCGGTGAGCGCGACATTGGTGTAGACCGTATTGCCCGCCTCGACGGTCGCCATCGCGTTCGGGTTCGAGCTGCGGTTGGTGCCCGGCGCGACGCCGAAGAATCCGAACTCGGGATTCACCGCGTACAGGCGGCCGTCCTTGCCGAACCGCATCCAGGCGATGTCGTCGCCCAGGGTCTCCGCGCGCCAGCCGGGAACCGTCGGCTGGATCATCGCGAGGTTGGTCTTACCGCAGGCGCTCGGGAAGGCCGCGGCGATGTAGTACGCCTTGTCCTCGGGGGAGATCAGCTTGAGGATCAGCATGTGCTCGGCCAGCCAGCCCTCGTCGTGGG
>NZ_BDBY01000435.1 GCF_001613225.1 Nocardia pseudovaccinii NBRC 100343 | reverse complement strand
CACGCGCATCGAGACGACGACGTATTCGGAGTCGGTGAGTTCGACGCCCAGCTTGGGGTCCTCGGCGCCGAGCGGGCCCATGCAGAACGGCACCACGTACATGGTGCGGCCCTTCATCGAGCCGCGGTACAGCTCGGTCATGGTGGCGCGCATCTCGGTGGGGTCGACCCAGTTGTTGGTGGGGCCCGCGTCGGCCTCGGTCTTCGAACAGATGTAGGTGCGGGATTCGACACGCGCCACATCGGAGGGGTCGGAGAGGGCGAGGAACGAGTTCGGCTTCTTGTCCTCGTTGAGCTTCTGGAAGGTGCCCGCCGCGACGAGCTGAGCGGTCAGCCGATCCCACTCTTCGTCGGAACCGTCCGCCCAGACCACTCGCTCTGGCTGAGTGAGTTCTGCGACGTCCTGTACCCAGGCGAGTAGTTCGCTGTGCTCGGTCGGCTGCTTGCCGTCGGAATCGCGAAGACCAGGAATGGTCGCTGAGGTCATGAAAACTCTCCTGAGATGGGCGGTTCACGGTGTTTCCGCCTGGCCTATAGGCCCATGACCAGCGCGAACACACCGAGCGCCACCGTTGGCGGGAAGGCACCCGCTACGACCAGTCGAAAGCGCGTCATGGCTGGACCGCGTACAAGGACGAAGCGGACGCCCAGGTTCCTGCTTAAGAGGTTAACGCGATGTGACGACCAGTACGGAATCGGGTTCCCCCAGGAGTACCCACTAAGTTACCTAATCAAAAGAAGTCCGATACCGGTCGAGGATGGCGATATCGCGTTCGCAGGCGGCGAGCTGACCCGGTTGCTCTGCTGCGGCGCGGCGCAGTCTGGCCTCCAATTCGGCCACCTGACGGTCGATTTCGACGATTCGCTCGGTGCTCGCGCGCATGACGCGGTCCGATAGCGCGGTCTCCGATTCCACCAGCGCGGTGGCGACCCGCTGCTCCAATTGGGCCTTCACATTGACCAGCGCGTCGGAGACCCATTGACGGAGGTGCGCACGGTCGGCGACCTGGCCGCGGGCCCGCACCACCCAGGCCGCCGCACCCGCTCCGAGCAGCAGCGTCACGGGCAGGACCGCGAAATTGAGGGCTTGCACGAGCGAGAACGGGGCGACCAGCAGGCGGCCGATGCCGACCCCCGCGGACGCACCCAGCGCGATCATGAGGTGATCTTCGACACCTCGGTGCCTCGGCTCCGGATCCGGACCGACACGCGGGGCCGGATCGCGCCAACGCGGTGGCGTGCCGCGGTCGTGTTCCGGGATTGCGCCGACGCGGTCGGTGAGCTCGGACAACCGCTGGTCGATGGTTCCGTCCACGACGTTGGTCAGCTCGTTGACCGCCTGCTGTAAGCGTTCGGGATAGCCGCCGAATTCGGCGCGGCGCAAACGATCGAGTTCACCCCGCGCGGCGGCGTGCAGCGCGCGGACCCGGGCCCCGACATCGGTCATCAGATCCACCCTGGCCAGATGCAGCTGGCTGCGCAGGGTGGACATGGCGGTGGCGCGTCCGCCGTCACGCCCGGCGAGCAGTACCGCGCGTTCCTCGCGCCACTGGATCGGTTCCGCGCCGGAGCGCAGCACCGCGACCTGTTCGGCGACCCGTCGGCGGGTATCGGTCAACACGCGCGTGGTGACCGCGGCGACCCGGTCATCGGATTCGGCGCCGGCCGTGGCCGCCGCGAGTTCCGCATGCAGCGCGCCGAGTCCGGAGCGATCGAGCAGACCCGCATCTCCACCCGATCGGCCCGCCACCGCGAGCCGCGCCGAAACCGGCACGATCTCCAGATCGTCGATGCCCTGGGCGGCGAGCAGTTCGAGGTTGTGCGCCCGCACCGCGCGCCAGTCCTGATAGGCGTGGATGCCGTTCATGGCGAGCAGGATCCGGGTGCCGTCGGCGCGCAGCCGCCGCACGATGTGCAGGGTGTCGGCGCCGAGGGCACTACCCGCGTCCAACAGCATGAGCGCGACCGCCGACGGCGCATTACCCGACGGCGACGTGGTCTCCACCGCCGCGCTCGCATCGGGCACCGGATCCGAGAGCGGGATGCGCGGCTCGAACCGTGCCAGTTCGGTGCGCAACAGGCTCGTATTGGCGTCATCGGGCCCGATCAACGACACCGCCGACGCCACCCCCGCCCCCCGCACCGCTCGTAGGAGCGCCGTTCCCTGCGGGTTCCACCGTGCGATGACCGCCTCGACCTCCGGCGTCAGCGACGGCTTCCCGGGACCGGGCGATCCATCAGGGTCCCCGCCGTTCGGAACAGGAGTCGATCCGCGCGACACAACCGCTGGTCCAGCCGATTCGTCCCCACTCGTCGGCGATGCCTGAGCCGCCGGTCCACTCGCGGACTGGCGTGCGGCAGTAGCAGACTCGTCGCGCTCAGGTGCACCCGAGCCTGACGGCTCCATGCGTGCGGAATCCGGTTGCTCAGAGTCCGGCACTGCTCATCCGTTCCCATAGCCGGATGTAGCCGTTGTGCACGCGCAGGGCGGCGCGGCGAGCCGCGGGGGACATATCGCTGGAGACCACCGCACGCCAGCGGGCGGCGCGGGCCAGGGCGTCGTCGGCATCGGACGGCGCGGGTGCTCGATATCCGGCGGCCAGGTGGGCGACCTCCGGGTAGGCGAGGCCCGCGCAGAGGCCGAGCCAGAGGGCGTCGTCGCCGAAGAGGTAGTCCTCCAGCACGTCCCGTGCGTTCGCGCCGTCGGCCGGGACGGCGCGGGCGGCGAGACGGGCCAGTTCGTCGAGAAGTTCGCCGCCGCGCAGTGCGGAGACCTGTTCATAGCGGCGGTGCAATAAGCGGTGCAGCGGATCGATACCGCTGGCCGCGTGCATGATCTGCAGCAGTGCGTGCGGACCCAGTTCGGGGTCCTGCCGCAACGCCGACAGCGCGCAGGTCACGCCGTACAGATCCCAGCGCTGCAACAGCTCTTCACGCTCGGCGACATCCGGTCCGGCCGATGCCGAAACGAACAGGTCAGGCGAAAGCGTGAGCGCCGGATCCGCGGTTTCGGCCAGGCGGCGCAGCGTGGCCATATCGGCCTCGCTCACCGCACCGGCCCTGGTGCGCACGGCCAGCGAGGCGACCACCGGCAGCGTGACGGTCCCGAGGCCGCCGCTGTACTGCTCGGCGGCGGCGACCGCATCACCCCACCGGGATCCGATGGCATCGGCCTTGTTCAGCACCGCGACCGTGCGCTCCGGTGGCAGTTCCGACAGAATCCGCCGGTCGGCGGGCTGTGGCGCACCGGAGAGCACATAGACGACGATGTCGGCGTCGAGTTCAGGATCGGCCACGCCCGGTTCATCGATCGGCGCCGTCTCCACCGCCGACATCAATGCCAGCGCGTGCAGCACGGTGGTCCGCCCGGTATGCGCCCGCCCGGTCACCTGAATGCGCGGCGGCCGACGCCAGCGCGCGATGGCGGTCCCCACCTGGCCGACGATCCGCGGATCGGCACCCGAGCGCAGCGTCGCGAGCAGGTGGTCGAGTTGGTCCAGTTCCCGTGCGGGTCCGCCCGGTCGGATCCGGGGCCCGTCGGATTCGGTGGCTGTCGGCAAAGCTTCGCACCCCCTTTTCGGTGCGCCATTCTTGCAGACATACCGCGCGGACGGGCCGTAGCGACTGCTTGCAGGTCGCTCGAAAGGGTCAGCTGCCGCTGAAGTATTTGTTCGCGGTCCGCACGGCCCAGTTGGGCGCGTATTTCGCGGCGGCCGCCAGTACCTTTGCCTGCGCGCCGATTTCGTAGTGCACCCGCGGCAGCCGTCCGCGCTTGCGGGTCGCGTCCCAGATCCCTTGTGCGACATCCTCGGCGGTCAGGCGCACGCCGAGCGATTTGGTCGTACCGGTTTCGACTCCGTCCACCATGGCGGTGGCCACGAACAGCGGCCACACCGCGATCACCCGGATATCGTGACGCTCCCATTCGAGATCGAGTGCCTCGGTGAGGTTTTTGACCGCGGACTTGGTCGCGCCGTAGCTGGCGAGTTCGGGTTGACCGTAGATCGCCGACGCCGAGCACAGATTCACCACCTGAGCACCGGGCGTATCGCGCAGATAGCTGAAGGCGGCATGCGTTCCCGCTATGACCCCGCCGAGATTGACGTCGATGATTGTCTGGTGGGCGGCCAGATCGATCGATTCGAACGAACCCGCGCGCAGGATGCCCGCATTGTTCACGAGGATGTCGAGCCGGTTCTCGTCACCGTTGAACTCCGCGAGACGCTCGGTCCAGTGAGTGTCGTTCGTCACATCCAGCACCCCGGTGCGCACACTGCCGTCGGCGGCGTGGATATCGGCCGCGAGCCTGGTCAGCCCCACCTCATCGATATCGTATGCACCGACGTGATACCCCTGTGCTGCGAAAAGTAGAGCCGTGGCCCGGCCGATACCCGCCGCCGCACCGGTGATGAACACAGTCGGTCTGCTCATGCGCGCAGTCTAGTGCGGCAGCAAGCCCCCTACCTCGGGGTTCCCACAGATGCCATGGTCACTTAATCTGGCGGGATGGTCGGCACCATAGTCGGTGCGCAGCTTCGCTTTTCGAACACGGCAAGCCGACCAGGCGGAATCCGTTCCGCTGGTCTCGATGAGGAGGTTGCCGTGACTGTCGATGTCATCGGTGTCGAGCCGGACGCGTCCGGCGATCGGAAGCCACTGCTACCCAGTAGCGATCCATTCCTCCGACCGCCGAAGGGTTTCGCGGCCCGTCCGGCCGGGACCATCCTGCGCAGCCGTCGCGTCGAACTCGCACTGTTCGGTCTTGTTCCGCAGCAGGTCTCTGCCTGGCAGCTGCTCTACCGCAGCTGCGACATGCACGGCACTCCGGAAGCGGCGGTCACCACGGTGCTGCTGCCGCTCGACGCCGACCCGAACGAAGACCGCCCGCTGCTGGCCTTCCAGACCGCCATGGACGCGGTCGCCGAGCGATGTTCCCCCTCCTACGCACTGCGTCGCGGTGCCCACGCACTCGGCTCGGTCACCCAATTCGAATGGATGCTGGTGGCCAACGCGCTGCGCCGGGGCTGGGCGGTGAGCATCGCCGATCACGAGGGCCCGCACGGGAATTTCGGCGCACCGCGCGAGCCCGGATACCGCGGACTCGACGGAATCCGCGCGGCGCTGCGCTTCGCGCCGCTCGGTCTGCGCCCCGATACCCGGATCGCGGTCTGGGGTTATTCCGGCGGCGGTATGGCCAGTTCGTGGTTGGTCGAGATGGCACCGACATACGCACCGGAGCTCGATATCGTCGGCGCGGTACTCGGCGCGCCGGTCGGCGATCCCGGCCAGGTATTCACCCGGCTCAACGGCGGACACTACGCCGGACTGCCCGCGATCGTGATCGCGGCGCTACGCAGGCTCTACCCGGCACTGGCCGAGGTTTTCGACAGCGATTGCGATGCCGAGGGTCTGCGGCTCATCGAACGCGCCGAACGGTCGACACCGTTCGCGGCGGTTCTCGGGCTCGTCAAAAGAGATGTCGGCCACCATCTGAGCCGTCCACTCACCGAGGTACTCGCCACGCCCGAGATGCAGGCCATGCTCGACGACCTGCGCCTCGGCCACTCCACCCCGACCTGCCCGCTGCTGGTATTGCAGCCGGTGCACGACCAGATCATCCATATGGACGGCGTCGACGGCCAGGTCGAGCGGTATCGCCGCGGCGGCGCACAGGTCACCTATGTGCGCGACCGGCTCAGCGAGCATTTCTCGCTGCTCCCGCTGGCCACCCCGATCAGCCTGGACTGGCTCAGCGATCGGCTCGCCGGAAAACCGGTGCGCGAAGTCGGCGACAGCACGGTGTGGTCGGTCGCCGCCTCGCCAACGGGGGTGCGCGGGCTGTGGGAAATGCTCGGCACCGCACTCAAGGTGGCGCTGGGCAAGCCGCTGCGTCAGGAGACCGAGCCCGCGGCTCGAATCCCCCGCGTACGCGCCGCATAACCGTTCGTATCGGGTGACCCGCAAGCGATCCGCTACGACCGCTTGCTGCGCGCATCCTGCGATGCTGGACAATGGAGCGCGTGAACGACGCCGCGAACCATACTGCCGAGTCAGTTCCCGGACCGCCGTCCACAGCTCCGGCTCCGGCGGACGGTGGATCCCGAAAGGGCTCGGGCTCTCGCCTGTACCCCCGCGTGACGAGCTTCCGCTCGCGCCGGGGGGCACTCACCGCGACCCAGCAGCAATCCTGGGATCGCACCTGGCCCGTGATCGGCCGCGATGTGGCCGACGAACCACTCGACGCCCCCGCCTGGTTCGGCCGGGAGGCTCCGCTCGTCATCGAGATCGGTTGTGGGACAGGCACCGCCACCGCCGCGATGGCACAGGCGGAACCGCATTTGAATCTCATCGGCATCGAGGTCTATCAGCCGGGTCTCGCGCAATTGGTGCAGCGCATCGA
Source organism: Nocardia pseudovaccinii NBRC 100343 (assembly GCF_001613225.1). Lineage (GTDB taxonomy): Bacteria > Actinomycetota > Actinomycetes > Mycobacteriales > Mycobacteriaceae > Nocardia > Nocardia pseudovaccinii. The sequence continues at coordinate 6,532 of NZ_BDBY01000435.1, read as the reverse complement.
GCGCGAGCAGATCGACAACATTCGACTGCTGCGCGGCGACGCTGTGGATGTGTTGGAAAATATGATTGCTGAGCAGTCGCTCACGGGTGTTCGAGTCTTCTTTCCCGACCCGTGGCCGAAGGCGCGGCACCACAAGCGGCGGCTGTTGCAGCCCGCGACATTCGCACTGATCGCCAATCGCCTGCGGCCCGGCGGTGTGTTGCACGTCGCCACCGACCACGCCGACTACGCCGAATTCATCGCCGAGGTCGGCGCCGCGGAACCGCAGCTCATCGGCCTGAACGAGACCACGGGCGGGGTCAGCGCCGAGCATCGCGACAGCGCCCCGATCGGCTTCGAAAGGCCCGTCACGAAATTCGAGGGCAAGGCACATCGCGCCGGAAGCGCCATCAACGAGTTCATATGGGGGAAGATCGGATGATGAGTGTCGGTGAGATGGCCCATGCGGTCGTGGATGTTGCCGGGGAGGTGCACGGAACCGGATCCGAGGTGATCGGCGCGGTTACGCCCGATGTGCGTCGGGTGCTATTGGTCTGGGACGCCCCGAACCTCGATATGGGACTGGGCGCGATCCTCGGCGGCCGCCCGACCGCCGCCTATCGACCGCGCTTCGACGCGCTCGGCCGCTGGCTGCTCGCGCGCACCGCCGAACTATCGGTGGGCAGCGTGACCCGGGTCGAACCGGAAGCGACCGTCTTCACCAATATCGCGCCGGGCACCGCCGATGTAGTGCGGCCGTGGGTGGAGGCGCTGCGCAATGTCGGCTACGCGGTCTTCGCCAAGCCCAAGATCGATGAGGACTCCGATGTCGACGCGGATATGCTCGCGCACATCGAGCTACGCAGCCGCGGTGCCGGGCTGGCGGGCATCATGGTCGCCTCCGCCGACGGCCAGGCATTCCGCGAACCGCTCGAACGATTGGCCGCCAACGGAATCCCCGTTCAGATACTCGGCTTCCGTGAGCATGCGAGTTGGGCCGTAACATCCGATACCCTCGAGTTCGTAGATCTCGAGGACATCCCGGGCGTGTTCCGTGAACCGCTGCCCAGGGTCAGCCTCGACTCGCTGCCCGATGAGGGAGCCTGGCTGCAGCCGTTCCGGCCGCTGTCGGCGCTGCTCACCTCTCGCCCTGCCCAAGGAGTCGCTTAGTGTTCACACGCTGGGGCGATCTGGTCTATCGGCTGCGCTTCGCCGTCATTGGCATGGTCGGGGCCGCACTCTTGGCACTCGGCGGTTACGGCCTGGGCCTGGAAGACCATCTCAGCTCCAGCGGGTGGGACGATCCCACGTCGCAATCGGCCAAGGCGGCCAAGTTGTCCGACGAGGCGTTCGGACGTGATCACAACAGCGATGTGATCGTGCTCTACACCGCACCGGACGGTAAGACGATCGATGATCCCGAATTCCGGCAGAAGATCGTCGACAGCCTGAATTCGCTGCCGCGCGAACATCCGGATGAGATCTCCAAGATCAACGGCGCCTACTGGCAGACCGAAACCGGTCCGGCGTCGCCGTTGACATTCGGTTCGAAGGATAAGAAATACACCTTCGCCTCGGTCGCCATCCAGGGCAATAACGACACCGATATGGTGCGCAATTTCCGGAAAGTGAAGGATGCCTTCGCCATTCCGGGCGTCGATGTGCAGGTCGCGGGTCTGCAGGCGGTGGCGGGCACGCTGAACGACACCATGGCCGCGGACCAGAAGCGGATGGAGATCCTGGCCATCCCCGCGGTCGCGGTGCTGCTGTTCTTCATCTTCGGCGGTGTGGTCGCGGCGGCGCTGCCACTGATCGTCGGTGGTCTCACGGTGATCGGCGCCTGGGGCATCGTGCGGGTCGTCACGCAGTTCACCGAAGTCAACTCGTTTGTCTCGCCGGTCGTTTCGATGATCGGTCTGGGTCTGGCCATCGACTACGGCCTGTTCATCGTGAGTCGGTTCCGCGAGGAACTCGCCGAGGGCTACGACACCCGTGCGGCCGTGCGACGTTCGGTGATGACCGCGGGTCGCACCGTGGTGTTCTCCGCGACGATGATCATCGCGAGCCTCGGCGGCATGCTGCTGTTTCCGCAGGGCTTCCTCAAATCGATCGCCTACGGCTCCATCGCGACCGTCACGCTGGCCGCGCTGACCGCCATCACCATCCTGCCCGCGATGCTCAGCATTCTCGGGTCGCGGGTGGATTTGCTCGGGCTCAAGCGTTTCCGCAAGACCAAGACCGCGGAGGAAGTCGAGACCGGCTTCTGGGGCAAGTCGACCCGCTGGGTGATGCAGCATCCGCTCAAGATCGCGATCCCGATCTGCATCCTGTTGCTGCTGCTGATCATTCCGGTCAAGAATCTGGCCTTCGGCGGTATCAACGAGCGGTATCTGCCGCCGGATAACGCGACCCGGCTCGCGCAGGCGAAGTTCGACTCGATCTTCCCGCTACGCAAGTCCGATCCGATCCAGCTCGTATTCGTCTCCGCTAACAGCAGTGACGTCGGAAAGTTGTGGGCCGCGGCCAAGCAGGCGCCCGGCTTGAACGGCACCTTCGACGTGCCCGCTCAGTCCAACAGGGACAAGCAAGTGTTCCGCACCAGCGCGACACTGGCGGATTCGGAGAATCCGGATCCGACCATCGACTATCTGCGCTCCCTCGAAATCCCGGACGACGTGCAGATGTATGTCGGCGGACAGCCCGCGATCCAGAAGGACAGCATCGACGCGCTGCTGCACCGGATGCCGTGGATGATCGCGCTGGTCCTGTTCGTGACCACGCTGCTGATGTTCCTCACCTTCGGCTCACTGGTGCTGCCCATCAAGGCCGCGTTGATGAGCGCGCTCGGATTGGGTTCCACGCTCGGCATTTTGACGTGGATCTTCGTCGACGGGCACGCCGCGGGCCTGCTGAACTTCACGCCGCAGCCGATCATGTCGCCGGTATTGGTGCTGATCATCGCGGTTATCTACGGTCTTTCGACCGACTACGAAGTATTCCTGTTGTCGCGCATGGTCGAAGCGCGCACGCAGGGGGCTTCGACGACCGAGGCGGTGCGCATCGGTACCGCGCAGACCGGGCGCATCATCACCGCCGCCGCGCTCATCCTGCTCGTGGTGACCGGCGCGTTCGCGTTCTCCGATCTGGTCATGATGCAGTATCTGGCCTACGGCATGATCGCGGCGCTTTTCATCGACGCGACGATTCTGCGCATGCTGCTCGTCCCGGCCACCATGAAACTGCTCGGCGACGACTGCTGGTGGGCTCCTGCGTGGATGAAGAAGGTGCAGCAGAAGATCGGGCTCGGCGAGCCGATTCTGGACGACGAACGTCCCGGCGGGGGCGAGGTCGTCGACTTGGTGAAGACCACGCCGATCACCGATCCGGTGACGATGCAGATGCCCGCGCTCGCCGATAACGCCAGTACTCGGTCGCGGTCACCGCGACGGCCGCGCACGGTCGAGGAGATCGAGGCGGACGCGCCGACGCAGCATTTCGCGAAGCTCCCGCCCGAACCGCCGGTGCCGCCGCGGCCGGTTGTCGCGCCGCACGATCCGACTCGGCCGCGGGCGAATCCGTCGCTGCACACGCCACCGCCTGGGCCGCCCGTGCCGCCATTCGGACAGGCATCGCCTGCGCCGGGGTTGCCACCTGCGCAGGGGTCGCCGGTCGTGCCGCTCGGCCAGTCGGCGCCGCCCGCACCCGAGCCCATTCGGCCGCGGCCGATTCCGACGATTTCGGGAGCGTCCGAACCGACTCGTCCGATTCCGCCTGCGCCCACACCGACTCCTCCCCCGCCACCGGTTCAGCAGACGCCGATCCCGGCTTCGGACCATCCGACCCACCACGCGCCGTCGGAACGGCCCGCCCCGTCGAATGACGATGTCTCGGACGAGAACCGGAGCAGCATCGAGAACTGGATGGCCGAGTTGCGGTCCAATCGTCGCCGCATCGGCCAGCCCGACGAAGGTCGGCACCACAGCGCGGACGGGCGGACAGTCAGCGTGAACGAGTTGCTGCGGCGGCGGGATCGCGAGTAACGCGTTGCGCGGCTGCGCCTTTCGACGGCGACTGCGCAAGCGGCACGGAGGAAGGCCCGGCGTCCGTCTTGTTCGTTGAGCAGCGTTTGCGGCATCGCCAGTTGGTGCTGTCAGGCCCGGTCCACTGGGTTCGCGATAGGGGCTCCATCAGCAGATTTGCGCCGAGTGGGGAAAGCTGTGGCCTTCGAATTCCGGCCTCAGAGGGCGTTCCGCGGGAGGTCGTCGTGGCTCGGGTGCGAATTCCGGTGTGTCGCTGTTGGTTTCGATGGCGTTGAACGCTGCTGAGGAGACTCGGGTGCCGGTGGCGGATTCGTCGGTGACGGCTGAACGACACTGAGCAGATTCGGTGCCAGCGGTTTTGCGGGCCGTTCGGTGCGAACCCAGAGGCTCACCGGATCGGCGTTGCGCTCAGGTTGTCGTCCGCTGCGGGCTGATGATCGCGGAGCCAGGCGAGGATGGCCTGCAGGCAGGTGCCGATATTGCCGATTTGGCAGTGGTTCTGGGCTTGTTCGGCGACGGTGAACAAGCGAGTAGTGACGGAGCGGGCGTGGGTCAGCGCGGCGGCTTGGCGGTGGAGTTGGTGTGCGGGGACGTAATGGTCGTCGGCTCCGGCGAGCAGGAGGACGTCGGCGGTGACGCGGCCGGAGATGGTGCGGGTGGACAGGGCGCGGGCGGCGCGGAAGAAGGCGTAGGCGTCCGCGGTGCCGGTGACGTGCATGCCTTGGCGCAGGCCCCAGGCGGCGATCGGTTTGCGGGCGGCGGCCAGGCGCGCGGTGAGGTTGACGATGGGGCGAGCGTGGGCGGTGAGGGCGAGACGCAGCGCCGGGGTTGCGCCGGGAAAGGCTTGTCCGCCAAGGCATTCGAGAAAGTCGTCGAGAACGTCGAGCGCGACGACGCGGCGGATGCGGGGCTCGAGGGCGGCGGCGCGGATGGCGAGTCCGCCGCCGAGTGAGATGCCGATCAAGGTGACGTCATCGAGGTCGTAGTGGTCGAGGACGGCACCGACAGGGTGTTCCCAGGCTGCTGTGAGGGGCAGTCCGTGGTCTTCCAGAGCGCCACCCTGGCCGGGGCCGTCGAAGGCGATGACGCGGTATCCGGCGCGGGCGCCGGTCAGTAGCAGGGGGAAGATTTCCTCGGTGTACTCGTCGAATCCACCGCAGACGACGATGACGCCTCGCGAAGGGCCTTCGGGCCGCACCTCGTATGTCGGCAATGCGACCGCACCGTAGGGCACGTCGACCGGAAACAGCTGGTAGAGATCGCGCATCGCACCGACGAACCGGTCGCGAGCATGGACGCGGCGCGGGTCGTCCACGGGCATGAAGAACTCTGCCGCCCGGTCGTAGTACGCGGCGGGCAGCACGCGACCGTCGACCCGTGACTGCTGCGCCAGTTCGAGGAACACCGTGATCCAGTCGGAGTAGGAGCCGATCCGCTCGGCGGCGGCGCGAATCTCGGTCAGAGCATCGGGTCCGATCCACTGCAGGAATCGGTTGAGCTGGAATTCCATGCCCCGGTCCGGATGCAGTCTGTGGTAGCCGACTGGGTCCGCAGCGGGCGCGAGGTCGATGGTCGGCGCATCCCAGTTGACCATATCCACTCCTTAACGCAAGCAATCATGCGATAAGAACGCTAACCCGCACCGCGCTCGAACGCAAGGATTCTTGCGTTAAGGTGGCTGGGTGACCGAGTCAGCAGATCGGCCGCGGCGTAGCGGCGGTCGCAGTGCGCGGGTGCGCGGGGCAGTCGTCGAGGCCGCCGTCAGCGTGCTGCTCGAACATGGTCCGAACAATTTCAGTGTCGGCGAGGTCGCGGCCCGTGCCGGTGTCCATGAGACTTCGATCTACCGCCGCTGGCGCACCCGAGAGAACCTCATCGTCGATGCGATGCTGGCCACCAGCGGCGAGGACGTCCCCGTGCCCGACACCGGCTCGGTGCGGGGCGACCTCCTCGCACTGACCCGCTCGGTAGCGGCGTTCCTGTCCCAACCCGCCGGAGCGAACTTCACCCGCGCGGCGGCCGTGCACGTCGACGACGAGTCCGTCGCCGCAGCGCGCCGCAGGTTCTGGGAATCGCGCCTCGGCCTGACGTCGGTCATCATCGAACGCGGCATTCAGCGAGGCGAGTTGCCCCGGACCACCGATGCGCGCCTGGTGCTGGAGACCGTCATCGCGCCGTTCCACATGCGAGTCCTACTCACTCACGAGCCGATCGACGAGACCCTGCCCGAACGCATCGTCGACCTGATCTGCGCCGGGCTGGAGCAACCAGGTGCGTGACACACGCCGAGTTGGTGCAACGAGATTGCCACTAACGATGCTCAGCATCTGAGTGCCCGCCAACGATCGGACCGGTCTCGCCGGGTTGCGTCTGCTGAATTCTGGTATCTAACAGAGGCTTCGGCGAGACGTTCGGGCGTTGCGGCGTGCCGAGGGGCACGGTCACTGCCTGCATCGATGAGTGCAGCTGCTGAATCCTCTTTTGCGGCACCGGCTTCAGCGACGGGCCCACCA
>NZ_BDBY01000434.1 GCF_001613225.1 Nocardia pseudovaccinii NBRC 100343 | reverse complement strand
CTGCCGCGGCTGACCGAGTCCGAGTCGCTCCAGGTGCGGGCGATCGCGTCGCTGACCGGCATCCTGCCCGAGGGGCCGCCGGCAGCGATCGCCGCCCGCCCCTATGTCGAAGTCCATCATTCCTCAAGTGCCCGCGCGGTGCTGGGCAGCGCCGCCTCGATGCGTCCCGGCGCGGTGGCCCGCGCCCACCTCGGCGTCCTGCACCTCGACTCCTACCCTGACCTGCACGACCGCACGATCGAAGCGTTACGGTCCCCGCTCGACGACGGGCAGGTCGTCGTTGCCAACCGCGACAGCCTGCTGCGTCTGCCCTGCGACACGATCGCGGTGCTGACCTCGGCCGAATGCCTCTGCGCCGCAGCCCGAGACACCGCCTGCGCCTGCCCTGCCGCGGCCAAGCGCCGCCACCGGGGACGGCTGCACCGGGTGCTGGCCGAACGCGTCGACATCACCGTCCACGACAACCCCGGCCAGCATTGCGGTTTCGAGGACGACTCCCGCGAATCCAGCGCGCAGGTCCGCCACCGCGTCACCGCGGCCCGCGGCAGCCGCCCGGCGGTGGCGCGAACACGGCCACACCACCAACGCCCGCGTTCCCGTACCGCTACTGCGCCAACAGTTTCCGTTGTCGCGGACCGAGGCCGCGCCCGTCGAGGCGGCGCTTCGGCTCGGGCGGATCACCCGCCACGGCGCGGACCGGACCCTGGCGGTCGCCGCGACGATCGCCGATCTGCGTGGCGCCGAGGGTCCCAGCACCCACGACATCGTCGAAGCCCTGCACCTTCGCGGTTCCGGCACACCATAGACACTCCTCGACCCCCACGACCTCGCGGCGCGCTCCCTCGGTGACTACCGGCGGCAGGTCGATGAATCCGTAAATCACCGTACCGGGTGCGGGTAGATCGAGATCGCCTGCCAGACCATTCAATTCGCCGCCGCACCTCCTCAGCGGGTGCGGCGTTGTCGTTCGTTTGGAAGGAGCCCTCGCCTCATGTCCACTACCGTGCCCGCCGACCCGCCCACCACCGACACCGACATCCGCGCCGGGAATGCCCGCGCGCGGGCCGAGGGCTTCGTGTGGGGCGTGCTGCACATCCAGCACCCCACCACCCGCGACGCGAAGACCGCCACAGCGTTCGCCGCCGCCTACGCCGACCGTGTCACCGAATCCCTCACCAGCGAAAGCGTTTTCGTGCCCGGTCTGGCGCAGGCGTGGGTCGCGTGGCGGGTCAGCGGTGACCTCACCGCCAACCTCGCACCCGCCCCGTCACCGCAGGAGCGCGTGCCGGAATTCGAGAAATACGATGCCGCGTTGCGAAATCGGACGGCGTATTGGCTGTGTGCCGAAGCCTTGGGCTATGTGCGGGGCTGGTGTGACGCCGCCGGGGTCGGTTCCGGTGACGCTGTCGATTTCGCCCACGCGTACGCCGTGCTCGTGGCCGCGGGCGGATCCCGCCCCAACATCGCCGACGCCTGGACCAACTGGCGCGCCGGGCGCCCCCTCACCGCATCCGGTAAATAACACCGACCACCGGCCCGACGAGTTGCGCGCGCCCCGCTGCGGACCCCTCGCCGATTCACTCACTCGCAGAACGGATTTCGCCCATGACAATCACCGATCACTGCGCATTCGCGGCGGTGCGTGAGCCGCGACGGTTGGCGTGGGCGCTGCTGTCGCGGGCCGCGCGGGGGCCGTCGAAATCGGTGTGGCGGCTCATCGACCGGCTCGGTGTCGAAGACGCCGCCAGCGTCCTGTCCACCGGCACCGCCACCGACGGGGTGGATCCGGGTGTACTCGCCCGCGCGAATCCCGACCGCGCCGCCGCCGACCTCGTCGTGCACTACGCGAGCGGAGGCCGCCTGATCACCCCCGACGACGCCGATTGGCCGACCGCGCATCTGGCCGCGCTGCACACACCCGAGTGGGGACCCGAACACTTCGTCGGCCCCCTCGCCCTGTGGGTGTCGGGGACCGCCGGGTTGCCCGAGATCGCCGAGGACGCCGTCGCGGTCGCCGGGACACCGCGCCCGAGCGCCTACGGGATCGAAGTCACCACCGCGATCGTCGCCGAGGTCACCGCCCGGGGCATGGCGATCGCCGCCACCGGCGGTCCCGGCATCCCTGCCCACGCCCTCACCACCGCCCACTTGATCCCGGCACCGACGATGGCGGTGCTCTCGTGCGGCACCGACCTGGCCTACCGCCACCACAACCACCACCTCCGCGCCCCGAGACCCGGCACTTGTGTGCTGGTCAGCGAATACCCGCCCGGGACCCCGACGCGACCGCAGCGGGTCGGCGCGGCGCACCGGTTGCTCGCCGCGCTCACCCGCGCCAGCGTCCTCGTCGAGGCCGACCGGCAGTGCTGGAGCGAGGCGTCGATCACCTGGGCGCAGCGGCTGGGACGCAACACCTACGCCGTGCCTGGGCCGATCACGTCCCCGACTTCCCGCAGCGGCAACTACCTCATCGCCGACCAGGACCTCACCCCGGTCGCCTCACCCCGCGACATCTACCTCGTCGGCGGGCTGTTGCCCGCCGAGCCGTTTCCCGAGGACAGCGACCTTGACCGACCGAACGGAGAACCCGCGTGATCGACACCTTCGCCTGGACCGCGAACCTCACCCGCCACGGCGGCACCGAACTGGCCCTCATCGCCGCCAGCCCCACCGCCGTGCTGGACCCGGTAGCCGAATCCGTGCCCGCGCACCCGATCCCGGCTGAGACCCGCCATCGCGTCCGTGCCGGGCTGGCCAACAGCGACGCCGAATATCCCGGTGAGGCATTCCGCGTCTACCGACTCGGCGGCTACCGCGACGGCCCGCACCACGATCTCGCGGTCGCGGTCGCCGTCCACCAGCTCGCCGCCGGCTCGCCCTGGCGCGGGCTGCTCGACCACATCGTGTTCCTCGCCGAAATCGGCCTCGACGGCAGCCTGCGCCCCAGCCACCCACCGCAGGCCCTCACCACCATCGCCGCAGCGGCGGCGCGCGCGGAATTCCGCTACATCGTCATCGCCACACCCGAGCACACCGACGACCTCAACCGTATCGAGGGCATCACCGTCCTCACCCCCACCGATCTCCGAGGAGTCCTCACCTGGCTCGAGTCGCTGGCCGGCGACCATCCCGCACCGACCTCGGCCTCACCAGACTCGCCCGGGATGCGCATCGCCCACAACCTCGGTCCCGGCCGGGTCCGACACCTGCGGGCAGTTCTCGACGGTTCCGGCAGCAACGATCCCCCGGCCACCGGCTGCCGCCACCCCGATCAGGACGGGCCACCCATCGCCGAGGACAACCGCTGATCCCCGGCGGGATCGCGGCTCGTTCACGACACCACGGAAGGAGGTGGAATCCGCCATGACAGACCTGCCCAAGTCCCTGGATGACCTGCGTTGCGACACAGCCTGTTGGAATGAACATATCAGCGCACTGACCGGCGAATGGGTCGGCGTGGACGGAGGTCCACACCGCCCTCGGCAGCGCCGTCCACACCGCTGGTGTCGCCGTGATGACACTGCTCGACGAGCTGTCGAAGGCCGCGAAGAACTCCGATCCCTTGCGGAGTCGTCAGCTTGGCGTGCAGCGGTACAGTTGCACGAGGCGATCGAGTTCAACGACCAGCTCTGTGAACACCAGACCGACGCCAGCATCGATATCTTCGACCGGCTCGGCCCAGGCATCGCGCTCGCGCACCGAGTGCTGACTGTGCTCAAGTCGCCCGACGCCGATCACGGCTTCACCAACGGTGATTTGATCGAATGCCTGCGCCACTTCCCGCCACACCTGCTGGCCCGCCACCTCGACCGGCCGACCTCCGGCGGCTGTGCGCCTTCGACCGGTGCGGTCGGCATCGGGCAGCACCCCGCCTCGGGACTCGGCGAACCGGCCGCTGTCCAAGCTGCATCCCGATCACGTCCGCGAATTGCGGGCCATCCTCGCCGATTTCGAGAGCATCGACCCATTGGTCACCGACCTCGTCGACGCCGCCGCGCAACGGCTGAGCGACTTCATCACCAGACAACTGCTGACCACCCGCGCCGCCTCGCGTGGCGCCCGTTTCGAGGAGACCCCCATGGGTTCGATCGGGTTCCGAGTGCCCGCATCGGCCGACACCCACCGCTTCGTCCTGGACAACCTGCACGAACACCTGCGCGACGGACACCGCGTCGTGGTCCACTGCCGCACCGCACTCGGCACCGGCCGCCACGGCGGCTGGTCCTATGCCCTCTACGCCGCGATCGCCGACACCACCACCACACCGCTCACAGTGTCGGCGCACGTGCTGCTCTACCTGCGCCACCACCGTGGCGGTGTGTCGGAGGTCGTGATCAAGCATCTGCACGAGACCGAAGGACCGGTCGATCACCAAGGCGTCACCCGCCGGGTCCTGGAAGCGCTCACCCCCACTGAGCATCCCGACGCCTGCGGGTGGCGCGCCGAAGCGATCCGCCACCACCGCGCCGTCGCCGACGCCCGCCGTCGCGCGGCAGCAGCGGTCGGCGCAGTCATCCGGTTGGACCGCTTCTACACCTACGGCCACGGCGTCGGTGCCGTGCGGCAGGTCGTGGTGTGCTCCCCGACCCGCTGGCGGCGCGCCGAAATCACCGACTCCGGGACTGTGACGAACAGCCCCCTGCTGCGCGCAGCCCACGGGTGGGCACTGCGTGAATTCGAAATCCTGCGCGCACCCGAGGAATCCGCGCCGCACACCCCACGATCCTGAAACCCCGCGCGACGCCATCCCGGAGCCGCACACCCGCACCAGCGCCCCGACCTGGCCCGGGGCGGGTCCCTTTCTACATCCATTTCCCTTTCGCCGAACCCCCTGCCCGGGGTGCGGCGTCTTTCCTGTGTTCGGAGGTTGATGCTGTCATGGGCAGACTCACTCGTGCCGAGGCCGCCGCGCATCGCGAAGCGCTCGGGTTGGCCGGTCTGCGCCGGGACCTGGACGAGGACGAGAAGCGCTTCGTTCTCAACAACTTCCAGGAATCGGCAGACCAGAACCACCATCCCGGCGGCGCGTTCTTCACCCCGCAAGATCTGGCGGACTGCATGTCGCTGGATGTGGTCGGTAACCGGGTGATCGACCTGTGCGCCGGGATCGGCGCCCTGGCCTTCGCCTGCCGCAACCTGCGCGAGCAGTCCAACGGGCTGCCCGCACGCGAATTGGTTTGTGTGGAAGCCAATCCCGAGTTCGTGGCGGTCGGGATGAAGGTGGTCCCGGAAGCCACCTGGGTCTGTGCCGATGTGTTCGATATCGGGCGGCAGCGGTGGCGGATGTTCGACACCGCGATCGCCAACCCGCCCTTCGGCACCCATACTCGCACCGGCAGCGCCCCCGGCTACCGCGGACCCCGCTTCGAATACCACGTCATCGCCTTGGCCTCCCACCTTGCCCGTAGCGGCGTCTTTCTGGTCCCGCAGACCTCGGCGCCTTTCCGCTACAGCGGAGGCCAGGGGATGCTCGAGGAGCAGGTGGATGCCGAATACAAGCGTTTCTCCTCCGGCACCGGCATCGCGCTGGAGCCGGGGTGCAGTGTCGATACCGCCTTCCACGACCCGTACTGGCATCAGCGCCCGGCCCGGACCGAGGTCGTGCTCGCCGAGTTCGCCGACACCGCTCTCGCGCGTCGCCGCCGCGCTCGGGCCAACGCTGCGGCCGTGCTCGCGATGCCGTGGGATCGTCGCGCCCGCGCCAGCTGACCACACCCCGCCCCTTCTTACTCGCCGTTCGGACAGGAGTCTGGATTCGTCATGCCCACACCAGGTTTCAGCCTCAGTACCACCACCAACACCACCGACTTCGGGGCCTCCTACACCCTGTTCGCCACCGACGACGCCCCGCTGACCGGGACGGTGTTCACCGACATGGGCGAACACACCGTCCTGGTGGACGAGATCCCCGAGCGCCGGTCGATGGTGATCGTGCGGTTCTTCGGCCTGCGCGCCCACGGCGAAGCGTTGGGCAACCCGCGGGTACTGGCACGGTTCGTCCCCGGCGAGCCCGGACGCGGAGCCGCGGCGGCGGTGTGTCTGGGTGAGCCCGGACGCCTGCACATCGACCTCGGCTACCCCCTCGGCACCGTCGACGCGGATCTGCGGGAACTGGTGGCCGACACGGTCATCGAGATCACCACGGAGTTCCTGACCGACGAACGCGCCGCACGCCATCGCCACTACTGCGCCGACGCGCGCCGCCAGGACGCCGCCACCGCCCTCGGAATCATCGACGTGCTTCAGCAGCGCGGCTACCGGCGTCTGGCCGCCGCGCGCGCCGAATCCGACGCCTCCTGGGCGCTCGTTGAAGCGCTGCGCCGTAAGAACTGAACGCCGCGCGATCGGCACCTACCGCATCGCAAGCCCCTCGAGGAGATCCGACGATGCCCGACACCGACCTGTCTGTGTCCCCTGCGGTGTTGTCCGACCTGCGTGCGGTGTTGGCCTACGCGCAGATCGGCGAAGAACGCGACTACCTCGAATGCGACCCGCAGGCCCGAGCCCATCACATTCTCCACCCGATCCGGTGCCTGTGCGCGTGGCTCGACGGCGCTGCGGCGGTGGAAATGTCGTTCGCCTACATCCATCAGGGGCGGCGCGAGCAACGAGTACTACCTACCACGCCTTCGACACCGACAGCGACAGCGACACCGGACGCCTGGAGGCGACGGAGGGTGCTTCAGCACCACCTCGATCGTGGCGATTCCTGCCCTCACCAGCGAACAGCTCGACGCCGTCGAAGACCAGTAGATCGACAACCTCGCCTACACCTCAGCCGCCGACGAGGACGAGGACGAGGACGAGGACGAGCGACACTGCCGCCTGAGCCCCTCGAGCACTCACCGACCCAGGTGAGTGCGGGCTGCCCCGCATCGCGAGGCAGTCGACTCCGCCGGTGCTCGCCGTCATCGGATCGAGAACGACAAGTCTCGTCGACATGCTCCCCAGCGCGCCTGAGCACGCCCGCGAGCCCCGCACCAACCCGTCGCCGCGCTCCCAACCCCCTGTACACGCGCCACCCGCCGCACGGTGGGTGTCGCGTGTCGTATCCGACTGTCCGAGAAGGGAACACACCGAAATGTCGATCGCTTCGACTGTGCGTCACGCCGAACTGGGCGACCTCGTCGGTCTGCTCAACGACCAGCAGGCCGCCAAACTCGACGTCCTGGCCCCCGCCTCCGCCCTTCGCGCCTGCGACGGGCTGATCGAGCTGGCCGGGGTCGAGCCGGTACTCGACGAGCGGGGCTTCACCCCGGTCGATGGCCTGTACCGGCCGACCGGGGCGGCGGATTCGCATCTGGGGGCGAAGTTGAAGATCCCCGCCGGATACCTGAAATCGCTGCGCGAGATCCAGCGCACCGACCTCTACGACGCCAACATCAACGGCCTGCTCCACGGCCCGGCCGATCCGCGCCTGCCCGGCGGACCGGACGAGCGCTCGTTCCTGCTCAGGTTGTTCACCTCCAGTACGCCGAACGAGCCGGGGATCTTGCGGGCGGTGCTGTCGGATCGCTACGGGATCATCGACAACCTCGACGTGCTCACCGCCGTCCTCGACGGCATCCGCCTGGCCGACACCGAGGTCACCGTGCGCTCGTGTGACCTGTCGCAATCCTCGATGCACTGCAAGGTGTACTCCCCGAAGATCCGCGCGCTCGCGCCGACGTTGCTGGAGAACTATCGGACTCCGTTCGCCAATCCCGAGCTCGAGGCCGAACGCCGACGCGTGGCCGGGCAGATCGAGACCGGCCGCCGCTTGGCCGCTCGGGAGGGCCGGGGTTACCGGCCGGGCAGCGAGCCGGTGGTGTTCGCGGGGTTGCGGTTCTCCAATTCCGAGATCGGCCACCACGCCGTCACTCTGAAACCGGAGCTGGTGGTGCAGATCTGCGGCAACGGGCTGACGTTGCCGTTGTTCGCGTTCAGCAAACGCCACGTCGGGGACCGCCTCGAGGTCGGTGGCACCCGCAGCTGGTCGACCGACACCCAGCGCAAACGGCTCGCGGTGATCACCGCCGAGACCCGCGACAAGGTCTCGGAGTGGATGTCGCCGGAGTTCGTGGCCGCCCGTGTCGAGGAGTTGGAACGCCACGCCGGGACCCCGGTCACCCAGCCCGAACGCACCCTCGAGGTGATGAGCAAGAAGCTCGGATTCACCGAGGACGAACGCTCGGGGATCCTGTCGCACTTCATCGCCGGGGGACAGCTGACCGCGGCCGGGATCGCCAACGCGGTCACCAGCTACTCCCAGACCATCGGTGACCCCGACCGCGCCGACGACCTCGACGACCTCGCCCTCACCGCGATGACCCTCGTCTGAACCCGCCGACGCATCCGCGGTCACTCGATCCCCTCCCCCTGTCCCCGCTCTCGAAGGAGTTGTGCCTCATGGCCGAGACCACCGTTCTGACCCGTGCCGAGTTCGACACCGCCGAGCACTTCGGCACCGCCGGCGCGGTGACCGCGCTCGCCGCCGAGACCGTGGCCCGCTGGCGCGAACAGTTCCCGGACTGGAAAGCCAAGCACTGGGGCTACACCGACCCCGAAGCCCCACACGGCGCCCGGCACCTGCGCCCCATCAACGTCGCCCCCCGCACCAAGAAGTAATCCCCCGGCGAGCGCCACCACC
>NZ_BDBY01000433.1 GCF_001613225.1 Nocardia pseudovaccinii NBRC 100343 | reverse complement strand
TGGACGCCGAAGGCTGCGTGGTCATCAGGTTCTGCACCGTCCACACCGCAGTGCTCACACCGTGCTGTCACGCCAGCGGCAAAGGCAGCAGCGATTCGATCTCCGGTGTCGTGTGCCGGGCCTGCTACCGCGACGTGCACCACAAACACGGCGGCATCGACGCCGAGATCGCCATCGCCCGCGAGGCGCTGGAGATCGTCGTCGAGGGCCAGCCCCCTCAACCCGCCGCCGAGACCGCGAGCGGGTAGCCACTCTCCCCGACTCCATCCATCGAAATCCCCTCCCCCGAGGCAGGGACCGCCAGTCCAAAGCTGGCCGGTCCCTGCCTCTTTCACGATAGGAGCCCATCTCGATGTCCACCGACACCGACACGCCCACCACCGACCCCGAAATCGGCGAGCAGGCCCCCGCCGTCACCCTGGTACCCGGTCCCGATCCCGCCGCCACCGGCCCCGACGCCAACCACGGCGGCTCGGACCCCGGCGAGCCCGACGCCGGCGCCGACATCACCGGGGAACACGGCTGGCTCGATGAGTTGTGCACGGGCCCGACCGTGAATCCCGCCGACCTCGAGATCGATGAGAACGTGCGCAAGACCTTCCGGCTCGAAGACCACCCGGAGGTCACCGACTCCATCCGCGAACACGGCGTGCGGGACCCGATCCTGGTGATCCGGATGCCCGACAAGCGCCTGGTCGTGCGCGACGGGCAGGTCCGAACCCTGACCGCGCTGGCGTTCGAGCTGCCCGAGGTCCCGGTCTACATCCGCGATTTCGACCCGAGCGTGGACACGAACGAGGCCGAGATCGAGCGCATCTTCGAACAGATCACCCTCAACGACCGCCGGATCCCGCTCACCAACAGCGACCGCGCCGCCGGGATCACCCAGGCCCTCGACCTCGGCGCCTCGGTCACCCGCGTGGCCAAGGCGTTGCAGACCAAACGCGACGAGGTGAAACTCGTCGGCAAGGTCGGCGCCTCGCCCACCGCCCGCAATCTGATCGACGACGACCAGTACGACCTGGCCCATGCCGCGGTCATCGCCGAATACGAGAACGTCGGCGACCACGACGCGGTCCGCCGACTGCTCAACGTCCGCAGCGGTGTGTTCGACTTCGAGGCCAACCGGATCGCCGCCGATCGCGCCGAACGCCGCGCCTACCTCGCCGACGCCCTGCCCTATGCCCAGGCCGGACTCGGGATCCTCACCGACTACCCCGACCTCGACGACACCGACACCGCGTTGTTGTGCGCGGCCGAGATCGTCGACGGCGAGGGCAACGCGATCGATTTCGCGACCATCGCCGCCGATCCCGGGGCGTGGCTGGTGTGGCTCGAGGTCGCCGAGGAGCAGGTGTGGGTCGAGGTCGGCACCGGCCATATCGTCGACCCCGACACCGTGGATTGGGATACCCGCGACCGGCCCGACGCCGAGCCCGCCGAGGGGTTGCGCCACGCGCGGGAGGTCGAGCAGCGTGACCAGCTGCTGCTCGAGTACTTCCTGCCCCGCGACCTCCTGGAAACGGCCGGGTTGCGTGAACGCGTCGACACCGCATCCGACACCGAAGACGACGCCGATACCGGTGAGGTCGGTGACGCCAGCGAGGGCGAGCACCCCGGCGAGCGCGGTACCCGTTTCGGTCAGGTCGATCAGGAGCAGGTCGCGGCGGATCGGCGCGCCGCCGCCGAAGCCGCCGCGCAAGCCGCGGCCCAGGCGGCCGAGATCGATCGGGCCGCGCGGCGGCGGGTGCGTGAGCTCAACAAGCTCGGGTTGGCCGCCAAGGCGACTCGTATCGAGTTCGTGACCCGGCTGCTGGCCCGGCGGACCCCGCCCACCCAAGCCGCGTTGTTCATGACCCGGTCCTTGCTCGCCGATCCGGGCCTGACCGGCGAGTACCACACCTTCGACTCCGCGCTGAAGCTGCTGGGCATCGAGGGCTACCGGTCCCGCCTCGACATGCTCGCCACCCTCGATACCACCAAACCCACCCGCGCCCAGGTCATCGCCCTCGCTTTGGTGCTGGGTGGCTACGAACACCGCGCCGACAAGGACCTGTGGCGCTACACCGAATCCGCGGTCCGGCGCTACCTGAGCTTCCTGCGCGAACTCGGCTACCCCCTCGTCCCGGTCGAACTCGCCGCCCTCGGCGAGATCAAAGCCGTCGACATCGACATCGACAACCTCACCGCCACCGGCGAACCCGCCGACACCGACGCCGTCGCCGATCTCGACGCGGCCGAGGAGACCGGCAGCGACGCCCAGGACCTGCCCGACGCCGCCTGACGGTCCCGGACTATTCGCGTTCCCGATGCGCCCGAGACAGTTTCGGGCGCACCGGGAACGGCGTCGCGGCCCTTGCGGCATTCTTCGAAGGAGTCAGTTGTGCGCACCCCCGACGAACCCACCATCGATGCCCTGGCCCGCATCGATGACAACGGCTATCGCGCCCGCAGCCTGTGTGTGGTCGACCACCAGCCCGCCGACATCACCGTCACTGTCAAGGCCGACGGCCGCTTCCGCGCCACCGTGCGCGTGTTCGACCAGATGAGCTTGTCGTGGCATCTGGTGCTGCGCGTCGACCACCTCGACTACCAGCGGTTACCCGCCGACCCTGGCCAGCCCGACACCCTCGACGCGGTCCGTGCCAGCGTGCGCGAGCTCCACGCCACCGCGGTGTGGATCGCCCGCACCGCCCGCCATAACGGATCCCGCTGGTGAGCACCACCACGGCGCGGGTCCTGGACCTGCAAGCGGTGGGCCTGGATTTGCGGGCGGTGGCTCTCGACATCGCGGCGCGCGGGTGGCCGGTGTTCCCGATCCGTCCCGGCACCAAGAAGCCCCCGGTGTTCAAACGCTGGCCCGACCACGCCAGCACCGACCCGACCCGCATCCACCGATGGTGGGACCAGGACCCGGCCCGCAACGTCGCGATCGCGACCGGCCCGGCCCAGTTGTGCGTGATCGACCTCGACCCCCGCCACATGAGCCCGCCCACCACCGGATTCAACGACGCCCTCACCCGACTCCCCAACCCGGTGCCGGTGACATGGACGGTGGCGACCCCGCACGGCTGGCACCTCTACTACCGAGCCCCGACCACGCCGCGGATGTCGTGCAGCGTCGGGCGTCTCGGGGACGGTATCGACACCCGCGGGCACGGCGGCTACGTCATCGCGCCCGGTTCCCGCACCCGCCACGGCGACTACACCCTCGCCGCCGACCACCCCGTCGCCGACCTGCCCGCCGAACTCGTCGAACTGCTCACCCCGCCACCACCGGCACCCGGCATCCGGTCCAGCGCGGTCGCGACGCATCCCGACGCCTACCTCGCGGCCATCCTGACCGGGGAAGCCCACCGCGTCGCCACCGCGCCGGTGCGGCTGCGCAACCACACCCTGTTCCGGTCCGCGCTCGTGCTGGGACAGCTCGTAGCCGCCGACGAGATCAGCGAACACCACGCCCACACCGTCCTGCGCGACGCCGCGGCCGTGCACGTCGGGATCGAGGACTTCACCAGCGACGAGGCCGAGCGCACCATCGCCAACGGGCTGCGCTACTCCCGGTCCCGTCCCCGCTACCTGCGGCGCTAACCGTCGACGGAAAGCAGAGATACTGTGCCGGATTCGAGCGTGGAAGTCGTCGTGGTCCGCGACCCGTCTTCACAGACCTGGGTGTCTGTGTATGTCGACGGCACGGCAGTGGACTGCCAGTCAGTGGTGATCGACGCCGGTCACGGCTGGGAGTGCGAAGACTGACGTGATTTCCGCGACGCCACCCTGGCCAACGCGAGCAGCCCGGCCTACCGCGCGGAACTGATCGACGCCTTCGACGACCCGCCCGGCGGTGAATACGTGCTCGGCCGTGACCGCAGGCACTGGCTCGACGGTCTCGATCCCGAGGACCGACTCGCCTCGCGCTATCGGCTCACCGGGCCGCACGCGGTCGCGGTCACCGTGCCCGCCGCCACTGATATCGACGCGTTCGCGTGGACGTATCTGCCAACTCATCGGCGACAGCCACGCCCGCCCCGTGCACTCGGTCACCGACGTGCTCACCGCGCTCGACGAAACCGCCGAACCCGAACCCGCCACGAGCCCGCCGACCACCCGCGTATCGACACCGGCCACCACCAGCTCGCGGGCGCACCCGTCCACTGACCGCGCGGGCCGGTCGCAGTGGGTTCACGCACGGTCATCGGTGCACGCGCATTCATCTGTCCCTGTTGATCATCGACTTGCAAGGAGAACCGCTATGGCCGCAGACACCGTCATCACCGTGATAGGCAATCTGACAGCTGACGTCGAGCTCCGCTACACACCCGCAGGTATCGCGGTCGCGAATTTCACCGTCGCCTCTACCCCGCGGTATTTCGACCGGAACACCAACGAGTGGAAGGACAGCGAGGCGCTGTTCCTGCGGTGCAGCCTCTGGCGAGAGGCCGCCGAGAACGCGGCGGAGTCGCTGACACGCGGATCGCGTGTTCTGGTCAGCGGCCGTCTCAAGCAGCGCAGCTACCAGACCCGTGAAGGCGAGAAACGCACCGTCGTGGAGCTCGAGGTCGACGAGGTCGGTCCCTCGCTGCGCTACGCCACCGCCAAGGTCACCAAACGAAAGGCCAACCACACCAACGCAAACGATAGCAGCGCTCGCTCCCGCGAGCTCGTCGGCGCGGCCACTGGCAGCCGCAGCGGCGACGACGATCCCTGGACCACCACACCCAGCACAGGATTCGGTGGCGGATTCGGTGGCGGCGAGGAGCCCTCGTTCTAGAACAGCGCGGCCTGCGCGACTGCGACCTCCGTCCACGCCGCGCCAGTGGCGATGACCGCGAGCGGCCGGACGCGAGTGGTGGCTACACCCGACACCCCGGTCGGGTGCAGCCACCAACCGTCTCACCCACGTCGTGCGCCCGGCGTCGGCGGCGCTCACCGACCGATCGCGGGCCTTTCTCGCATCCAGCGCGCACCGCCCGCGTGCGCGGATCCAATGTCGAAAGGTCGACAGCCGCGTGAACGATCCCAAGAACTCGACCTACATCCGCGACCAGGGCGGCTGGGAACCGACCCGCTGGTACACCGTGCTCGGCCCCGACGGGCAGCTGTGGTGCGAGTCCAGCGACCGCGCCGAAGCCGTCGCGGCCCTGCGCGCCGGTGATCGGCTCATGCGCACCTGGCAGCGGATCTGCCGCGAGTCGCGGATGCGCGAAGAACAGCCCTGAATCGAACCCACGATATCGACAGCGGTGGATCCACCCGAATGGGCGTGAATCCTTCGCTGCCTCACCTGGACCAGGAGACCCCCGATGATCGAGCCAGTCCCTACCGAACCTCCCGCGGTCACCGCGTCGGCAGCGGCGGCGTCCGCGTTGATCGCGCTCGCCGAGCGCGCGCCCTCGCGAGC
>NZ_BDBY01000432.1 GCF_001613225.1 Nocardia pseudovaccinii NBRC 100343 | reverse complement strand
AGTCTGGCGGATTATCAAGCTGGGCAGCACCTTCTTCGTCTCTGCCTTCACAGTCCAGCAGGAGGCTCACTCGTGTCCAACACACCGCGTCGAGCCGAACGCACGCGGCGTCTTGCATCACGCCTTTGCTCGCACGCTCGAACAAGCCGCGGTTACGGCGCGACGCATCATCTGATCCCGGGAGGAATCGTTCGTGATCGAAGCTGAATACAAAGCGCGACTGTCCGACCCGGAAGCGGTCCGAGAGCGGCTGCGCTCGTTCGGAGCTGCAGAGGAAGTCCGTTATCAAGATGCGTATTTCGACACTGCTGACCGGGCGCTGAACGAGGCCGATTGCGAGCTTCGCCTCCGCACGATCACTGCAGTCGGTGGTGAGCAGCAGCACTTGCTCACTTTCAAAGACGCGGCCGTCGAGGAGTCGACGAGGTCGAAGCCGGAGTATGAGACTCACGTGAGTGACCGGAAGGCCATGGCGGACATCGTGGCTCGGCTCGGGTACGGGCCGTTCATAGCATTCACCAAGCAGTGCGAGAACTTTCGATTCAATTGGGCTGGCCGAGACATCGTTGCGACTGTGGTGACCGTTCCGGAGATCGACGGGACCTTCCTGGAGCTCGAGACTCAGGTGGAGGAGGATGGTATCTCGGACGCGCTGCGGGATTTGAGGTCCGTCCTAGCGGAATTGGGCGTCTCACTCGATGAATTGACCACTGAGGTGTACACCAACGCGGTTGCCGAGAGCCGGGGGCTGTAGTTGGCCGCTCGCACGCCCTAACGACCGCCGCACGGCCTCCCGACAGCTGCTCGGGACACCTGCAACGGTCGAAAAGGTGTGCAGCTCGGTATTTTTCACGCCTAGTCGGCGTGCGGGACCTTTCGTTCCGTCAGCGGTTGCTATTCGCCGGATTGCCCGATCGCCCCGGCGCGCCAATCGTTGCAGCGCTTGCCGATCTTGGAGGCGGTCTCGCCGACCGCGTGACCTACCGTGCTCACAGGCGGGGTCGACCTCACGTCCCGACCGACGTAGCGCTCATTCGTCCCGATCGCCCCCGGTGCGCCAGTCATTGAACCGCTTGCCGATCTTGGAGACGGTCTCGCCGACCTCGTGCCCCACCGTGCTCACCGCGGATCCGACATCATGCCCGAGATTGCGCACCGTGCGGATCAGTGGATCCTCGGACTGGTCGAAGTTCTGTCGATATGTGCGCGCGGCCTCCTTGATCTCGTCGCTGATCTTGGTGTGCTTATCGTGTTCGCGGCGTGGGTAGTCGCCCCCGAGCATCCGGTTGTATTCACCGGATTGGATCCAGCGGCGCAGTTCCGCGGCTCGCAGCACCGAGAACGGATGGCTCTGCAGTTCCAGATTGAGCAGCTTAAGCACACCGTCGCGCAGATCGCCGGAGCGCTCGTAGTCATCGGCCTGCTGCAGGAACGCGCCGTGGTTCATCTCCTTGATCCAGGTGCCGCCCGCGGTTTTCATATGCACCCGCACCGACGCCTCGACATCCTGACCGCACAGCAGTCCGGCCCGGTCGCCGGACAACTCGGACTTGCGGCTCCACTCCATCAGTGCGGCAACGATCGCGCGCAGTGCCCAGCCACCGACCGGCATCCAGCCCAGATTGGCCGAAATGCGCAGTAGATGCATGAGCATGGTGCGGTACACCGCATGTCCGGACAGCGCGTGTCCGAGTTCGTGACCGACGACGAAGCGCAGTTCCTCGGTGTCCATCAGATCGATCAGTCCGGTCGTCAGCACGATGAACGGCTGGTCCATGCCGATCGTGAAGGCATTCACGTGCGGGCTCTGCAATACGAACATCTCGGGTGTGATGCGCGCGTCCAGGATTTCCACGCAGTCCTGACGCAACTGGTGCAGCGAACGGAACTGCCGCTCGTCCACTCGGACCGCGGTCGCGAGGTACAGCAGCCGGTGCTGGCGTTCTTGCAGCAATCCGGACAGGGTTCGCAAAACGGTATCGAACCCGGTGAGTGAGCGCAGCGTCACCAACGCGGTGCGATCGGCGGGATGCTCCCACGCGCGAGTGCTGATATCTGGGAATACAGTGCGCACACGGTCCGGGCTGGTAGTCATGGGATGAAACCCCCCTCTTCCTGGAACTCTGTTGATTCGAGCTGGTGGCATTTCCTCTGATACAGTCTGCCCGTGTCTTCGATTGCCGTCCCGCAGGTCCGCCATGAATTGGCGTTGATCGCTGTCGGCAATCTCGCGGTCGCGGACATTCTCTGTCGCTGATCGGCGCCGGGCGCTGCTGCGCACCCATCTTTCTCTAGACTGGCGCGCAAACTTTTTCGCAGCAGTGTCCGTACCCCCGACCTTCGGTCGACAAGTCGCGCCGCAGTTCTACCGCCGCGACAACTAGTCCATGTCGCGGCGGAGCGCATAGGAAAGGTTCCACCCATGTCACCCAGGTCCTTGCTCCTCGGATCCTCCCGATCGCACCGTCGCCCGGTGATCGCCGCGCTAACGGCCGTCGCCGCCGTCGTGCTCACCGCGTGCGGTGGTGGAGCGAGCGACACCGTGGGCGGAGGTGGGCCCGACGGCAGCGGCGGCACCCTCAACCTCTACGCCTACGCCGTCCCGAAGCCCGGTTTCGACAAGGTCGTCCCGGAGTTCAACAAGACCGATAAGGGCAAGGGCGTCCAGATCAACGGCTCCTACGGCGCCTCGGGCGATCAATCCCGCAAGGTCAAGGACGGCGCCGAGGCCGATATCGTCAACTTCTCGGTCGAACCCGATATCACCCGCCTGGTCGACGCCGGTCTGGTCGATCCGAGCTGGAATGCCGACGCCACCAAGGGAATTCCGTTCGGCTCGGTTGTCGCGATCGTGGTGCGCAAGGGCAATCCGAAGGGCATCAAGGACTGGGACGATCTGCTCAAGCCGGGCATCCAGGTCGTCACCCCGAACCCGTTCAGCTCGGGCTCGGCCAAGTGGAATCTGCTCGCGCCGTACGCGGCCAAGAGTGACGGCGGCAAGAACCCGCAGGCGGGTCTGGATTACCTGAGCCAGCTCATTTCCAAGGAGCATGTGCAGGTGCAGCCGAAGTCGGGCCGCGAAGCCACCGAGACCTTCCTGCAGGGCACCGGTGACGTGCTGCTGAGCTACGAAAACGAGGCGATCTTCTCCGAGCGCAACGGCGACCCGATCGAGCACATCGTGCCGCCGACCACCTTCAAGATCGAAAACCCGGTCGCGGTACTGAAGAACAGCAAGCATCTGGACACGGCGAACGCCTTCCGCGACTTCCTGTTCACCACCGAGGGCCAAAAGGCTTGGGCCTCGGCGGGATTCCGCCCGGTCGACCCGAAGGTGGCCGCCGACTACGCCAAGGACTTCCCGACTCCGCAGAAGCTGTGGACCATCGCCGATCTCGGTGGCTGGAAGGCTGTCGACAAGGACCTGTTCACCGCGAACACCGGTTCCGTCGCGGTCATCTACGACAAGGCCACCAAGTAAGTCGGTGATCCGAAACACCCCGCAGTGTGTGCGTCGGGCCCGGAGGAGGCAGCTTGTGTAACCACGGAGGGCACCGCGCACACCGCAAATCGAAGCAGGATACTGGACGATCGTGACTGACAGCAGCAGCGCCGGGATCGGGCATGCGCCCGCTCCCGGCGGCTCCGAAGACGCCACCCCCAAGGCCGCCGGTCGCGCCTGGTCGTGGCTGCGGGTAACCGGTTCGGTAGGTCCGCTCGGCATCGCCACCGCGGTGCTCTGGCTCAGCATCATCGTGCTGCTACCGCTGGCCGCGCTGACCGTCACCTCATTCGATGACGGCTGGTCCGGATTCTGGGATGCCATCACCGCACCCGCGGCCATCGACTCGCTGCGCATCACGGTGCTCGTCTCCGTGGTGGTGGCGGTCATCAACGTGGTGATGGGCACGCTGATCGCCTGGGTGCTGGTCCGCGACCAGTTCCCGGGCAAGAGCATCGTCAATGCGCTCATCGACCTACCGTTCGCGCTACCGACGATCGTCGCGAGCATCGTGCTGCTGTCGCTCTACGGTCCGCAGAGTCCGATCGATATCCACCTCAATGCCACCCAGCCCGGCCTTGTGGTGGCACTGGCCTTCGTCACGCTGCCGTTCGTGGTGCGCTCGGTCCAGCCGGTGCTCATCGAGGCCGACCGGGAGGTCGAGCAGGCCGCGCTGTCCCTCGGCGCGGACAACTGGACCACCTTCCGCCGCATCGTCTTGCCGACCCTCGCGCCCGCCATCATCAGCGGCGGCGGGCTCGCTTTCGCCCGCGCCATCGGCGAATACGGTTCGGTGGTGCTGATCGGCGGCGCCATTCCGCGCAAGACCGAAATGGCCTCGCAGTACATCCAGAAGCAGATCGAGATCGATCGGCCGGTGAATGCGGCGGCGGTGTCGGTCGCACTGCTGGTCATCTCGTTCGCGACGCTGCTGGTGCTGCGGCTGTGGGCCGAGCGCACGGCGCGCAAGGAGGAGGAGGCGCGATGAATCTGTCCTGGCCGACTCGTATTTCGCTGCGCGTGGTTGCGCTCGGCTACCTGTTCATCCTGCTGGTGCTGCCGCTGATCATCATTCTGTGGCGCACCTTCGAGAAGGGGATCGGCGCGTTCATCGATTCGATCTCGACGCCCGCGGCGATCTCGGCGTTCCAGCTGTCGATCCTGATCGTGGCGATTGTGGTCCCGGTGAATGTCATCTTCGGCATCGTCACCGCGATCGCCCTGGTGCGCGGCAAGTTCCCGGGCCGCACGCTGGTGCAGGGCATCGTGGATCTGCCCTTCGCCGTCTCGCCGGTCGTGGTCGGCGTCGCGCTGATCCTGCTGTGGGGCGCCGACGGCTGGTTCGGCGGACTCGAAGACGTCGGCTTCAAGGTGATCTTCAATCTGCCCGGCATGGTGATCGCGACGATCTTCGTCACGCTGCCGTTCGTGGTGCGCGAGGTCGAGCCGGTGCTGCACGAGATCGGCGACGATCAGGAGCAGGCCGCGGCCACCCTCGGCGCGTCCCGCTGGCAGACGTTCTGGCGGATCACCCTGCCCGCGATCCGCTGGGGCCTGACCTACGGTGTCGTGCTGACCGTCGCGCGTGCGCTCGGCGAATTCGGCGCGGTGATCATGGTGTCCTCCGCCCTACCGGGTAAATCGCAGACGCTGACCCTGCTCGTACACGGTCGATACATCAACGACCACAACACCTTCGGCGCATACGCCGCCGCGACCCTGCTGATGGGCCTTGCCCTCGTAGTCCTCCTGTTGATGACCCTCCTCGAACGTAAGCGGGGCACCAAGTGATCACCGTGACCAATGCGAAGAAGAACTACGGTTCCTTCGCCGCCCTGGACGATGTCAGCATCGAGATCCCGTCGGGGGAGCTGACCGCCCTGCTCGGCCCCTCGGGCTCGGGCAAGTCGACGCTGCTGCGCTCGATCGCGGGCCTGGAATCGCTGGACTCCGGCGTCGTAGCCATCGCGGGCAACGATGTCACCCACATACCGCCGCAGAAGCGCGATATCGGCTTCGTGTTCCAGCATTACGCCGCGTTCAAGCACATGACCGTGCGCGATAACGTGGCCTTCGGACTCAAGATCCGCAAGCGTCCCAAGAGCGAAATCGCCAAGCGCGTCGACGAATTGCTCGGCATCGTCGGCCTCGACGGCTTCCAGCACCGCTACCCGGCTCAGCTCTCCGGCGGTCAGCGTCAGCGCATGGCACTGGCTCGCGCGCTCGCGGTCGATCCGCAGGTGCTGCTGCTCGACGAGCCGTTCGGCGCGCTCGATGCCAAAGTGCGCGCCGATCTGCGCACCTGGCTGCGACGGCTGCACGAGGAGGTCCACGTGACCACCGTGCTGGTCACCCACGACCAGGAGGAGGCGCTCGACGTCGCCGACCGGATCGCGGTGATGAACAAGGGCCGCATCGAACAGGTCGGCAGCCCGGAGGACGTCTACGACCGGCCCGCCAACGAATTCGTGATGTCCTTCCTCGGTGCGGTGGCCCGGCTCAACGGACATCTGGTGCGTCCGCACGATATTCGCGTCGGCCGCGATGCGAGCATGGCGCTGGCCAAGGACGAGGGCACAGCGGAATCGGCGGGCGTCACCCGCGCCACCGTGGAACGCGTGGTGCACCTCGGATTCGAGGTGCGCGTCGAGTTGCGCAATGCGGCCACCGGCGATCTGTTCGCCGCCCAGGTGACCCGCGGTGACGCCGAGGCGCTGCAGCTCAGCGACGGGGAAACCGTCTACGCCCGCGCCACCCGTATTCCGGAACTGCCTGCGGGATAAGCGCGAATTCGAATCCGCTTTATGGCCGCGGATTCCGCAAGCGCGAAATCCGCGGCCATTCCTGGCGTGTCGAAACCGAACTCCGGTTTCCACGTCATATTGTGCTGAATGCGAAACACCCGCTAGTGGGTTCCGGTGAATTATCGGAACGTAATCCGATGTGAGCATTCGCAATGGTCGTCGAACGCGGCCCGTATGCGGGCGGCGGGAAGTTGAACGATCACCATGTCGATTCGAAGACAGATATTTCTGGCGCTGGCCGCTGCTGGCGTCGCGGTGCTGGTCCAATCCGGTCCGGCGATCGCCGCACCACCACCCGGAACGCCGGTAGTACGCGCACCGGATGGCCCGGTTATCACCGAGATTCCCGCGGACTCGCCCGAAGTGGCCGCGATCGGTCCGGAATCGGTGGGGAAGCCGATCCCGAACTCATCTGGCGGTCTCACTCCGGCGCAGTTGATACCGCACGGAATCGAGGGCGAGCAACGGCATTTCACGCCGAATCCGGAGCAATGGGATAACGCGCGAACGATTGTCGAAGTGGTTCTGCGTCGTGATCTGCCCGCCTATGCGGCGGTGGTCGCGCTGGCCACCGCAATGCAGGAATCGCTGCTGCGCAACGTGACCGAGGCGATTGATCACGACTCGCTCGGGGTGTTCCAGCAGCGGCCGTCCGCGGGCTGGGGTACGTCCGAGCAGCTCACCGATCCGCGCTTCGCGACCGAGCGATTCCTGGACGCACTGCTGGTCCACGCGCCTGATTACCAGGCGATGCCGCTGTGGCAGGCGGCGCAGGCCGCACAGCGCTCGGGCTTTCCGATGGCGTATGCGCGGTGGCAGGAGCAGGCCGCGCAGATGGTGTCGCGATTGCTCGGACCACGGCAGGGACCGGTGCGGCGGGCAGCGAGTGCCCAAGCGGTGCTGGGCTGTTGCTGATGAGTTGCCAACGGGTGTGATGGTTTCGATTTCCCGCACCGGAATCGCTCGCGAATTCCGGTGCGGGAAATCGAAACTCGTTGCCGGAGCGGGCCCATCCGACCGACGGCGGACTGGTCGGTTTCGATATGGCTCGGATCGGCTTGTTGCGGCGTATTCGGCAACCTCGATGGGGTCTGATCAGGGCTGTTCCCACATGTAAGACGCGGGAGCGGCGAGCTGGCTGCCTGCTGGCAAACGGCGACAGGGCATCGTTGAATTCCGGCGCGCCGTAAGAAGATCCGGCCACGATATCGGCGCGTCACCTCCCGTGCCAGGTGAGCCGGGATCGGTGCTATTGCTATGCAACCTGTGTCAGTGGCGGCGGCATGCGGACAATCGTGTGTCCGGTGGTTGGCAGGCCGGTCGCGGAGTGGTTGCGTGAACAAGGTTCGAAGCAAATCGGCTCGGCGATCAGAGGATTGCGATGGCGGTTGGTCTTGGTTTGAGCATAGGCACGGTGAACACGGTTTCCGCTCTGGCGGAGGAGGGTTCGGCCAAGGCTCCACCCGGTCGCCGCTCCGCCGCCGAACGCTCGCCCGCTGTCACCCGCCGCACCACCCTCACTTTCGACAGCACCGGAATGGCCAGGGTCGGCATGATTCCGCGGCACGGGCGCGCCATCAC
Source organism: Nocardia pseudovaccinii NBRC 100343 (assembly GCF_001613225.1). GTDB lineage: Bacteria > Actinomycetota > Actinomycetes > Mycobacteriales > Mycobacteriaceae > Nocardia > Nocardia pseudovaccinii. The sequence continues at coordinate 6,925 of NZ_BDBY01000432.1, read as the reverse complement.
CGAATTCGCCGATCTGAGTCAACGCAAGACCAAGCAGGCCAGGGTCGGGCACCGTGCGCTGAGCGCGGCCGATCTGATCGCGGTCGTCGCGGATTGTCTGATCACCGAGGCGCGTCGTGATCATCGAGCGGTCGGTGCGGGCGTCATGCTGACGCATCCCGCGGGCTACACCGAAGGCCAGTTGGGGGATTTGCGTGCGGCGCTGGACGCGATCGGCCTGACCCATGTCGCGCTGGTCGCCGAACCCGTCGCGGCAGCCACCTGGCTCGAGGTCGAACGCGGACCGCTGATGCCGGGTCTCGCCCTGGTCTATGACCTAGGTGGAGCAAGTCTCGACATCACCCTGGTGCGAGTCGGCGCGGGCTGTCCGCACAATCCGATCGTCGGCTCGCCGATCCGCTCGACGGAATTCGGCGGACGTGCCTTCGGCGCGTTGGTCGCCGCGCGGGCCGCGAACGGGACCGTGCCTGCCTCCATCTCCGGTGCGATCACCGGCGCCACCGCCGACGAATTGCGGACCATCCATATCCGATCGTCGCTGAATCTGGTCTATCGCTGTCTGCGGATGGCGGATGTGACCATGGCCGATGTGGACTGCGTGCTGGTGGTCGGCGGCGCGGCGCGGCCGGTCGAGGTAGCCCAGGTGCTCGCCGGTGAACTGGCGCGTCCGGTGATCACGGCCCCGGATCCGGAACGCACGATCGCCGACGGCGCCGCCATCATGGCGCGTCGCGCCGCCGCCGCGGACGAGGAGACCACCGGACATCAGCATCGGCGCAAACCACGCAGAGCGAGGACGCGCGCCCTTTTACTTTCACGGCGCACCAAGCGCCGCTTGACCCGGGTGGCGATCGCGGCAGGGATGTCGGCCGCTGGAGTGGTGCTCGCGCTGGCGCTGCCCGCCGACTCCGTGGTCGCGGGCTTGTCGCAACTCGGGCTGCGGTAAAGGCGGACCCGGCGGCGCACCGGGTCGTCGCCGGGAATGCCGATCATGTGCCAAGTTGACGTGACTCCTCGTAGGTGTAACTATGGGATACAGTAAATGTGTCCCACGAGGAGAGGCAGTGACGACGATGTCTACAGCCGTGACGCCCGCAGTCGATCCCGATCTGGCGAAGGCGCAGGAGTATGCCGCCAAGCTGCTGCTGCTCTCCGAAGGTTCGGTGAACAAGCACTTCGACCCCTTCGAGGACATCGACTGGGACAACCCGGATTTCGCCGCCGATGCCGGTGAAGAGCGCTGGGTGCTCCCGGTATCCGGCGATGCGCTCGGTCGCCACCCCTGGTATCGGGCGCTGCCGCTGGATCGGAAGATCGCGATCGGCAAGTACCGCCAAGCCAATGTCGCCAAGGTCGGTCTGCAGTTCGAATCCATCCTCATCAGCGGGATGGTGACGCACAGCTTCGGCCTGCCCAACGGTTCGCCCGAATTCCGTTACTGCTCCCACGAAATGATCGAGGAGCACAACCACACCCTGATGTTCCAGGAGATGGTCAACCGGATCGGCATCGACGTACCCGGTATGGGCCCACTCGTGCGCAAGTTCAAGTACATCGGTGCGCCGGTGGCCGCCTTGTTCCCGAATCTGTTCTTCATGGCCGTGCTCGCGGGTGAGGAGCCGATCGACCACATTCAGAAGGCGATCCTGCGCTCGGGCGAGGACGTGCACCCGATCATGCGCGGCGTAATGGCGATTCACGTCGCCGAGGAAGCGCGCCACATTTCCTTCGCGCACGAGTTCCTGAAGCAGCATGTGCCCGAGAAGAATACGGCCAGCAAATTGGTGCTTTCGATCGTCATGCCGATCGTCATGTTCATCCTCGGCCGCTCCATCTACACTCCGCCCCGGTCGTTCTTCAAGGAATTCGATATCCCGGACGAGGTGCGCAAAGAGCTGTTCTACGGTTCGAAGCAGGCCAAGCAGGAGTTCAGCGACTTCTTCGGCGATGTGCGCACGCTGGCCAATGACATCGGCCTGATGAACCCCATCGGCAAGGCGGTCTGGAAGCTGCTGAATATCGACGGCCACACCACCCGCTACCGCTCCGAGCCGTTGCGCACGGCCAAGGTCGGCTGACGTGCCGTACGTCGTCACGCAGTCCTGCTGTAGCGACGCGTCCTGCGTCTACGCCTGCCCGGTCAACTGCATCCATCCCACGCCCGACGAACCCGATTTTCTGACGGCGGAGATGCTGTATGTCGACCCGCAGGCGTGCGTGGACTGCGGTGCGTGTGCGAGTGCGTGCCCGGTCGATGCCATCACGTCATCGAAGAAGCTGACCGACGAGCAGCAGCCGTTCATCGAGATCAATGCCGACTTCTATCGGCAGGCGCGGCCGCGGCCGCTGCTGGCGAAGCCGGTGCCCGCTGCCGAGATCCACACCGAGCGTCAGCCGCTACGGGTGGCGATCATCGGATCCGGGCCCTCGGCCATGTACGCGGCCGATGAACTGCTGACCCAGCCCGACGTCACTGTGACGGTCTTCGACCGGCTTCCCGTACCCCACGGACTCGCCAGGTACGGCGTCGCGCCGGACCACGCCAAGACCCGGCAGGTCAACAAGCTCTTCGATATCATCTCGGCGCAGGCTGGTTTCGAGTCGTACCTGAATATCGAAGTGGGCAAACATATTTCGCACCAGGAGCTGCTCGCGTACTTTCACGCGGTGATCTACGCGGTCGGTGCGTCCTCGGATCGTAAGCTGGACATTCCTGGAGAAGGCCTGGCGGGCAATGTATCTGCCACCGACTTCGTCGCCTGGTACAACGGGCATCCAGATCATGCCGAGCGCACCTTCGATCTGTCGCAGCGCCGGGCCGTCATCGTCGGTAACGGCAATGTGGCACTCGACGTGGCGCGCATTCTTGCCAGCGATCCGGAAGCGTTGGCGGGCACCGATATCGCACCCTATGCGCTGCAGGCCTTGCGGGAGAGCAAGATCGAGGAAGTGGTCGTGCTCGGTCGGCGAGGTCCGGCCGAATCCGCCTTCACGGTACCGGAATTCGTCGGACTGCTCGGCGCGGATGTCGATATCGCCATCGAGGGTGAACTGCCCCCGGTGACCGACGAACTGCCGTATCAAATCGAGCAGAAGCTGCGGCTGCTGCACAAGGTGGCCGAGCGGCCGTTCGGTGCGCGCAAGCGGATCGTGTTCCGGTATCTGGCCGCGCCGACCGCGATTCTGGGCACCGACGAGGTAACCGGCATCGAGCTGAGCCGCAACGAACTCGTCACCGATCCCGATGGTCGCGTTCGTGCGGTGGCGACGGCGGAGACCGAGCGGTTGGATACCGGGTTGGTGCTCACCTCGGTGGGTTATCGCGGTGTTGCCCTGCCCGGCTTGCCATTCGACGAGCAGGCCGCCGTGATTCCCAATCTGAACGGCCGCGTGCTGGAACATTCTGGTGGTGCGGTGCTGCCCGGAATGTATGTCACCGGCTGGATCAAGCGTGGTCCCACCGGATTCATCGGTACCAACAAATCCTGCGCGCAGGAGACGGTTCGGCAGTTGGCCGATGATTTCAACGCCGGTCGGTTACGTGAACCGGCAGGTAAGGCGGCGGATTTCGATCACCTGGTGCACCGCCGTCGGCCCTCGGTCCTGGTCCGCCGAAGCGCGGTGCGAACCGGTATCGTGCGTCGCCTGCTCGCCCGCGCCTGAGCAGCGGCGCAAGCGCGCCCATGTCTTATTCGTGCTGTGTAACGGTTTTCGCCTTCCGCCGACATGGTGTGTGCGCGGTAGGGTCCGTGACGACGGTCGGCACCTCGGCGTACGGCGACGCGATGAGGGCGAATGCCGGGCCGAGGTGCCGATTGGCGACTATTTGGCGGTGAACCCACCGTCGATCGCGAGCGCCGCGCCGGTAATGAAGCTGGCCTCGTCGCTCAGCAGATAGGCGCAGAACGACGCGATCTCCTCCGGCTTGCTGATCCGGCCGAGCGGATGCAGTGCGGCGATGGCCGCTTCACCCTCGGGCGTCGCACCCATCGAGTTGCGGAAAGCGGGCGTATCGACGGCGCCGGAGACCAGCGCGTTGACACGAACACCCTGTTCAGCGGCCTCCAGCGCCACCGCGCGGGTCAGCCCGACGACGCCGTGCTTGGCCGCCACATACGGTGCCACCGAGCCCATACCGACCACGCCGAGGTTCGAGGCATTGTTGAGGATCGCGCCGCCGCCGGAGGCGACAATCGCCGGAACCTGGTGGCGCAGACCGTAGTACACGCTCGTCAGATTGAGTTCGAGATCGGCGCGCCAGCCCGCCTCGTCGATCTGCTCGATCGGGCCGAAGGCATTGACGGCGCCCGCATTGTTGAATGCCGCGTCCAGCCGACCGTATTCAGTGAGGGCCGCCTGGGTCAGCCGGGCGACCTCGTCCTCGACGGTGACATCGGTCGGCACGAAGATCGCCCGGCCACCCGCCGCGCGGATATCGGCCGCGACCTGCTCGCCCGCGTCTTTACCACGTGCGCCGAGCACCACCGCCGCACCCTCGGCCGCCGCCCGGAGGGCCACCGCCTTGCCGACGCCCGAGCTGGCCCCGGTGACGAGCATGACCTTGTCCGCGAAACGTGTCGACATCGTCTTCGAATTCCCTTCTCGTTCTTCAGATTTCATGAGCGATGAAGCGGCTCGAGAACTCGGTTCGGTTCGAGCGCTTGCTCATCGCTGAATCCAGTCAAGCGGTCGGGAAGTGGTGCAGCTGGCGGAAATCAGTCGTTGCGTTTGACGCGTCATATTCCTACGGTTGAGACGCTCGTCCTGTGAAATCTGTAGTGCTGGCAACGTATTGGTTACCGACCAGTCGGTGTGTGTTGCCGGTTCTGGGTGGTTCTGTTCGGTATGGCGGATCCGAGGCTCGATTCGAGTTACTGTGCGGTAGCGGAATCTGGCTTATCGCAGTGAAATCGGGCCTTCGGTCGCGAAACGCCGAACGTCCAGGGGTCTGGATGAATCTTTCTCACGCGATCTAGCTGGGAGTTTTAAACAGGGACAACGGAAGCCAAACGTTTCATATCAAATCGACATCCTAATCGATCCGGCAGCAGCTAACCTGTGGGTGCTGTTTGGGAAGCGACCGCGGCCACATGGATCTCCTATGTGATGGACGTGGTCTCGGTGCGTTGACGGGATAGCGAATGACTACAGGTCTGGGTTTCAGCATTGGTTCAGTGAACTCCGTATCCGCCATGGTGACCGGCGAGCGACCGTTGTCGTCGGTGCGGACGCGCCGCACGGCAGTGACCTTCGACAGTGCGGGTGGCATCCGAATCGGGGGGATCCCCCAATTCGACATGGCGGTAACGGATTTCGCCGACCTGGCGCGCGACCCCGAGTCGATCGTCGTGGGCGGTCGGCTCTGGTCACCCGCGAACCTGGTCGCCGCCGTGGTGAACGGCCTGCTCGAATCCTTCCCGCCCACCGCGGGAGCCGTGGCCACCTATCCCGCATGCTATTCCGATAAGCAGCTGTCGCTGCTACGGCAGGCATTGAATCTGGCCGGTGCCGGGGATGTGCTGCTCATCCCCGAACCCGTCGCGGCCGCGGAGTGGCTCGAACAGGAACGCGGACCGCTCGAGTCCGGCTTCGTGCTGGTGTACGACCTCGGCGGGTCTTGCCTTGATGTGTCGATGGTGCGGGTCGGACCGGACTGGGACGATCACCCGATCGTCGGAAAGTCCGTGCGCTCCTACGATTTCGGCGGTCGGCCGCTCGGTTCGATGATCGCGCGGTATGCCCGGGTCGCCGAACCCGGTGACAACGGGTCGATGCTGCAGATGACCTCGATTGTCGATATCACCAGTATGCGTGCCCAGCACATCCGGGATTCCCTCGATGTGGTCCACGAATGTGTGGAATCGACGGGACGGTGCCTGTCCGATATCAGCTGCATCCTGCTGGTCGGTGGCGCCACCCGTCCGGTCGAGGTCGCGCGCATCCTTGCCGAACTCGGCCGACCGGTGGTGATGTCGAGCGATCCGGGGCAGACCGTCGCGGTCGGCGCGGCCGGGTATGCGGCCCGCAGCTTCGCACCGCTGTCGACCGGTGGTCGGCATCGAGCGCCGAAGGTCGCCGTATTCTCGAGTGCCGCAGTGGCTTCCGCGGTGGCTGTATCGGCCGTCACGGTATTCGGCGGCCCGAACATTTCGCAGATGCCGTCCCTGGTGGATGCCTTGCCGGGCAGCTTCCCGATAGACAACCTGCTGCTCGAGCCCGATGTCGAAGCGCTCGCGGAGGCCGGTTCCGCGGCGGTTGGTTGGGCGACCACAACGGCGGGCTTCGGCTATTCCGGTCGACCGGACTACAGGATCGCTCCCGTCGCCCATACGATGCCGATCGGCCCAACGATCGGCCCGTCCCTGGCCGAGGCACACGGCGGCAGTCACAGCGAACCACGCGGTGGGACAGCACATTCCGGTGGCGTCACCTACGCCGACCCCGCTCAGTTCCTGAACCCGCTGCCATTCATCCGAAGCCCGCGGACGATCCCCGCCGTGCCGTACCAGCCTCCCGCCGGTACGCCCATCCCTAGCGTCAGCCTTCCGGGTTCCGTTCCCGCCCCGGCCAATTCGACCCCAACCGTTCCGGCTGGCACCACGACGACCCCGGGTACCACTAATCCGGCGACTGGCGGCGCCTCGACCGGCGGTGGTGTACCGGGTACGACTACCGGCGAAACATCCACCGGGACTGCGACATCGGGCGGAACCGCTTCGGATGGCAGCACGGGTGATGCGTCCGGCGGTACGACTTCGGGTGCCAGCGGTTCGACGTCGGGAAATTCTCACAACGGCGGTTCGGTGGGCGGTACCTCGGGCGGCTCGACAAGCACTGGCGCTCCAGGTGGTTCGACCGACGGTAGCCACTCGGGCAGTTCTGGGGATGGTGGTGCCTCAGGAGGGTCCGCGAGTGGTGGTGGATT
>NZ_BDBY01000431.1 GCF_001613225.1 Nocardia pseudovaccinii NBRC 100343 | reverse complement strand
AGCAACAGCAACGCTGACAGCGGCGGCAGCAGCAGCGACAGTCTAAAGCGGCGATAGCGGCAGCAGCGCGGTAGTGACAGCCTGAAAGCAGCAGCGACAGGGCGACATTCGGTACTCCCCACACACGAATACCGCAGCGCTACGGCCGGGCATCGGCGGTGGCAGCAGCGACAACCCGAAAGCGGCGATAGCGGCAGCGGCAGCGGCAGCGGCAGGGCGACATTCGGTGCTCCCCACACACGAATACCGCGCCACTGCGGCCGTCAGCAGCGCGGCAACGGCAACGGCAACGCTGACAGCGGCGGTGGCAGCAGCGAAAGCCCGAAAGCGGCGACAGCAACGTGACAGCGACAGCGACAGCGGCGACAGCGACAGCGACAGGGCGACATCCGGTGCTGCCCACACACGAATACCGCGCCGCTGCGGCTGTCAGCAACGCAGCGGCAGCGAACAGATGGCAGTAGCGCGGCGGCCAGCAGCAACGGCAACTGCAACAACGCTAACCGGCAGCGGCAGCGGCCAGCGGCAGCGGCAGCGGCAGCCCGACGGTGGCAGTAGCAGCGCTGCACCAGCAGCAGCATCGCGGCGGCGCATCCAGCGACAGCGCGGGGGTAGCAGCGGCGCACAGCGCCGTCAGCAGCGCGGCGTTCGGTGATCTCTGCTCGCGCATACTCAGTGACTACCTCACATAGGTTGCACCGTATGCGAGGTAGTCACGGAGTATGCGGCAACGCGCGTTGAGGATGACGGGAAGGGCCGTCCGACTTGGATATCCCGAGTCGGACGGCCCTGTTCACTCTGCGGCTGGACTGATCTGTGTTGCGAGGTTCGACCTTTTGCCGCTGCCTGCTCGGCCCTTAGTTGTACGTATCCGAGTACGCATACGGATCCGAGCGCGTAGCTTGCGACGGCCCCTCGGATGCACCCTTCGAATCCCGGTCCCCATGCCCCGGCCACCAGGCGCGGTGCCCGATCAGCGCGGTCACTGCCGGGGTGAAGAACATCGCCATGACGAATGCGGCGATCGCGATGCCGACCGAGATCGCAAAGCCCATCTGCGACAGAACATTGTTGCCCGCCAACATCATCGAGGCGAAGGTGCCCGCCAGGATTACACCGGCTGCGGCGACGGTCGGGCCGGTGTGCCGAACCGCAAGGGCCGCAGCTTGTTTCGGCTCGTTTCCGGCTCGCGCCTCCTCACGCAAGCGAGCGACCATCAGAATGTTGTAGTCGGTGCCGAGTGCCACCACGAACAGGTACATGATCACCGGCAGGGTGAAGATCAGTCCGGAATTGCCCTGGAAGTGCTGGAAAACCAGTACCGCGGCACCGAGCGTCGCGGCGAAGCCGAGGAAGACCGAGGCCATCAGGTACCACGGCGCCACCAGACTGCGCAGCAGCAGCGCGAGCACGATCATGATGAGAATCGCCGCCACCGGGAACACGATCTTGTAGTCGTGCACCATCGCGTCCTGGAAGTCGACGTACACCGACGAGATGCCACCCACCACAGCGGTAGTGCCCGCGGGTGCCGCCGAATGCGCGGCGTCGCGCAGCGGATCACGCACCGTATCGAGCGCGGCATCCGATTCGGGCGCACCATCGAGGGTCACCTGGAAGTCGGCGGCCAGTCGGTCACTCGATACCGTCGGCGCCCCGACCTGGCTCACGCCCGGCACCGCGGCGAGTACGGCACGGTAGGCGGTGAGCTGGTCATTGTCGAGCGGTGCGCCGGTGTCCGAATGCAACAGCACCTCGGACGGTTGGGTCGACCCGGCGGGCATCCCCTTGAGCAACTCCTTGTTGTAGACCGTCGATTCGGAGGAATCCGAGGTCGAACCCGAGCTCAGATCGAACGTCGGATGGAAGCCGAACGCCAGCACACCCAGGGCCACCAGCAGCCCACCGGACACCGCCGCGAACGCACCGGGCCGCCGACCCATCGCCGCGCCGATCGCACCGAAGCGCGCGCCCTTCGGCTCCTGCTGCCATGCCTTCGACGGCCAGAACACCTTGGTGCCCAACAGCGAAACCACGGCGGGCACCAGCGTCAGACCGGCCAGCAGCGCCACCGCGACGGCGATCGCCAGCGCGGGACCGAGCGCACGGAACATGCCGAGCGTGGACAGGGTCAGCGCCATGAACGCGATGATCACCGCACCCGCCGCCGAGGTGATCGCCTCGCCGACCTTGGTGACCGCACTGACCATCGCGGTCTTCGGATCCTCCCCGGCCCGCAGTCGCTCCCGGTACCGGAACATCAGGAACAGGATGTAGTCGGTGCCGACACCGAAAAGCACCACCAGCAGAATGGAATTCACCGAACTGTCGACCTTCAGATCGAAGGCCTTGCTCACCATCGCGATCAGACCGCCGACGGTGCCGGAGACCGCACCGATCACGACAATCGGCAGCAGCGCGATCACAGGACTGCGGAAGATGATCAGCAGCAACACCAGAATCAGCACCACTGTCGCGATACCGATAATGGCCATACCCTTTTCACCGGACTCGGTCTGGTCCAGCATCTGCGCCGCCTGACCGGTGACGCCCGCCTTCAGATCCGAACCCTGCACCTGATCGCGCAAAGCGTCACGCAGTTTCTTGACCGCTTCGCTCTGCGTCGTATCGCCCGCATTGGTCACCTTCGTCATCTGCACGGCGGCGATCTGCACCAACCGGTTCTCCGAGGCCGGAACGGCCTGAATACCGATGACGTCCTTGATTCTCCGGTCGTCGAGCTTCGACGCGATCGCCGTCACGCTCGCCGAATCGGCCTCGGACAGCGGTGCGCCGTCGGCGCGGATGAAGACGAGCAGCGCCGCGGGCGCCTGCTGTTGTGGAAATGCCTTCTGCTGCAATTGCATTGCCTGAATCGACTCGTAATGCGATGGCAGGAATTCGGATTGGTCGGTGGTCGATTTCAGTTGCGGCGCCGTGGCCACCACCGCGATCACGATGAACAGCCAGAGACCGATCACCTTCCACGGGTTGTGCACAACGATCGCGCCCAGTCGAGCGAACATGTGGGAGAAGTCCTTTCGAGGTCCGAACGAGCGGACCGGTCTCAGATGTCGAGTTCGTCGATCTGCGGACTCGTCGCGGTGCCGACGAGTTCGCGGTAGATGCGTGCCGGAATCCGCCCGGCGAGTTCCTCGACCGAGTCGACGATGTCCACCGTGTAGTCGCCCCAGGTCTGGTCGTCGACGTCGAAGATCTCGCGCCAGTTCTTCAGATCCTTGGCCCAGTTCGTCAGCGCGAAGTCCATCCAGTCGGCCCGCTGCCGATGCACAACGTATTTACCCTTGCGGCTCAGGTAGACCCGGATCACCTCGATACCCGATTTGGTGAATTCTCTTGTCTCACCGAGCTTCCGCCCGACGAAGCGCTGCCTGCGCAGGCCGCCGGGACCGACTTTTAGCAGCACATCGCGCATATCCGATGCGTTCTTCTCGATGTTGATCGTGGCCACGTCCGCAGCAGTGTCGGTCGGTGCGCTCGAATCCGGTGTCATGATTCCCCGTCTCATAAATAGATATGCAAAAAAGCATGGGTGCGACGCCAGCGGACCCGATTCGGTCCGCTGCGGTGAGTTGATCTGCTGTTCTCCGGTCGCCTCGAGCCCGCTCCTCGGCGTCCGTCGAGAATCACTATAAGTAGATGTATACGTATAACGCAAGACCTGTGTCGAGCGAGTTCAGCGCGCCCCCGCGCGCAACTCCTCCCGGTCGACCCGACGCACCACCTTGACCAGCAGCAACAGCCCGACACCGAGGCCGAGCCCGAGTGCCGCGGCCGCCGCGAAACCCGCCGGGAATCCGCCCGCATCGATCGCCACGCCGCAGAGGGAACTGCCGATGCCGTTGCCGAGCGTCATCGCGGCGCCGTGCCAGCCGATCGCCTCGCCGCGACCGCCCTCCGGAACAATTCGACTCAACTGATCGACGGATGCGACAAGTGTTGGCGCACAAAGTCCTCCGGCGACGAGCCCGGTCACCCCGAGCGATACCGGACCGACGGCGAAGCACATCGGAATGGTGACGGCGCCGAGCCCGGCGAGCAGCACATACGTCGAAATGGATCGGTGCAGCGCGCCGTAGACGAGCCCGCCGACCAGCGAACCGAAACCCCAGACCGCCATGACCACGCCGAGCCACCGCTGCGCGCCGAACTCGCGAATGGCGGATACGAATGTCAATTCCGAACCCGCGAGCACCGCGATTGCCACACACGCGCCGACGCACAGCGCGACGAACTCGACCCGGAACCATTCGCGCCGCGGCACCGTCGCGTCCTCGGCCTTGTCGTCCGAGCGCAGCGGCGGATTGCGGACCCAGACAAAGACTCCCGCCGACACCAGCGCCATCTGCATCCCGAAAAGGGTGAGCGTCGTCGACCAAGCCGTCGCGGCGGCGACACCGAGCACCGGCCCGACCATGAACGCCATCTCCACCGACACCGATTCCAGTGCCAGCGCCGGTTGGCGGCTCTGCTCGGTGGTAGCGGCGATCACGGCCTGCCGAACCACCGTGAAGATCGGAATATCGAAAAGCCCGGCGATCGCCGCCAGCACCAGTAGCGCCCCGTACCCGACGAACGGCGCGATCGACCAGCACACCGCCCCGACCACGATCGACGGCAGAATAGTGCGCCGCAGCCCGAAACGATCCAACATCCGCCCGCGCCACGGCCCACTCGCCGCAACGCACAGCGTGACAATCGAACTCAACGCCCCGGCCTGCCCATACGACCCGTGCAACGTCTGCACCACATGCAGTGCGAGCAACACCGACCCGGCGAAGAACGGAATGCGAACCATCACCCCCAGCAGCAGCACACTGCGCACTGCCGAGTCAGCCAGCACCTCCCTGTAGGCCCGCACCCGACCGAGCGTCCCACGCCCGCCCACCCGCACGCCACCGATTAATCCCATGATTCGATCCGACGGCAGCCACATGCCCCAGCGCGGATCACATCGGCGCGGGCTCACCGTGTTCGAGGTAGACGGTACGGCTCTCGGAACGCGCGATATGTGCTTGACGTAGTCGGCGGGCGAGCCGCGGGATCAGGTGGTCATCGAGCTTCGACAACCCGACCCACGCCCAGCGGTCGAGTTCGCTCTCCTGGAGGCTGATGGCTCGCTCATCGGCTCCGATCTCGCCACAATCGAAAACATAGAGAATCTTGTCGCCTTCCCCCTCGCTCGGCGCCCAATCGTGAACCAGCAAATGCCTTGGTGCACGGTCGATTCCGAGCTCTTCGCGGATCTCGCGACGGCAGGCCGCACCTGGCGACTCCCCCGGCTCGACATACCCGCCGGGGATATCCCAACCGCTGCCATAAGTCTTGTGCACCAACAGCACCTCGTCGCCGCGCACGAAGAGCGCTCCCGCCGCCAGACGTGCGCGCGCAAACCGATTGTCCGCATTGGTCATTGGTTACCTCACGACGTGCATTCGTTGGGCCAAGGCTTGCAAGACGAACGAAGGACTGCCGTGCGCGTTGCGCATCCAGGTGAGTACGAGTTGCCGACTGAGGTAATGATGGCGGACCTGTTCCGGGGCCGCCTGCTCGGCGTCGAGCAGAGCCGATACCGAATCCTGCTGGCGGCCAGCAAGATTGAACGCGCGAGCAAGCTCGAGCTGGTGCCGAATCCGGCGCTCCACCGGGAGGGCGGAGGTATCCAGCCCAGGTCCCAACCGAAGCGCGATCTGCACATCACCGAGTTCCATCGCGGTGTTGACTCGATGGATTGCGACATTGGTGGGTCCGAACGCGGTCCACAGGCAGTTCCGATCACCACCCAGCTTCCGCGCAGCCACATCCGCCTCGGCCAGAAACTCCTGCACGGTGTCGCGACGATTGCTCCGCGCGGCTGCCATCGAGCCGACGAGCAGCAGCGTTCCGTACACCGACAACATGTCGTCCCGACCCTCGTGCAGGTACGGCTGCAAGTAGGCCGCTCCGGCTTCGACCAGATCGACAGCGGGTTGCACACGGCCCGTGGACATCACCGTGAAGGCGACAGATCGCATCAGGGAACCGACGATCGCGAGATCATCGGTTCGCTGAGCCGCCGCGAGACCTCGTTCGGCGGCGTTCCAAGCCAAATCGGTTTCACCGAGCTTGGTCAATACCGAGGCCGCCACCTGATAGCACAGTGCCAACAGCCGGTACCCGGATTCGTCTTCCGCTCGCTGGGCGACCGCGAGCGCCGCAGACAACAGGCCGGGCAATCGGCCCGCCACAAATCCGAACCTGGCCCCCTGATAGGCATCGAAGACACCACGCAGCTCCCGCTCGAGCGCGGGGAGTTGAAACGACTCCGGATCACGACCGGGCGGCACCGGCGCAGGCATCAAATGGCTGTAGTCCATCAACGCGGCCCGGAGTGCGGGGATGGTCGAACTCCCGCTGTCGGTGGTCCATTCCAACAGACTCGGATCACCGATCAGGTCTCCCAGCGAAACATCCAATGCGTCCGCGAGTAGGCGGATCACCGACAAGCGGTCCAGCGGAATCCGATTGTTCTCGACCTTGCTCATCCAATCGTCTGTCCGCCCGACAAGACCGGCTAGCACGTCTTGGGACATACCGCGACGCCGTCGGTACCAAGACACCCGCTCACCGATGGTGAGGTTCTGGGTCATTCCGCGCACAACACAATCTTCCGACTCGGCTGGGCAACAATCCCGGAAAGATATTCCGGGCATACATCTGATCCGGCCTCAGGCTACTTGCAAACCAAACGACATCAGTGCTGAACGGGACAAAGGCCACCGTGGACACCGAGGAACTCGCGAGCGTCGTCGATTGGGCGGACTACTACCGCCAACAGTTTCATCTCCCCGCCGAGGAACGCGGCGGTTACGTCATGCTGCCGGTGACGAACCATCTGGGCATTATCCACATGCCCAAGCTATTGGCCGAAAAAGTCCGAAATTCCTTGCTACAGCAGGGAACTCCCGGCCCGGTGCTGGCGCGGCAGATCCGCTGGACCTTCGTCGCGGCCGTGGACTACGCCCCGGGTAATCAAGTCCTGGAACTGCTGGCACGCAAAAACATTTGTGTGCCCGTCGTCGGCAGCGCGCTGATGATACCGACAGGCCTCGGGCGGTGGACCCGCGAAGGGGCGCACTGGATCATTCCGCCGGGTCGCGATCAATTGCTGCCAATACTGTCGAACGTCATCAGCACAACGCTGGCATCGTTATTCGATCGAAACGATAGACCGGCTCCGCAACAGACCGGATGAATAATCCGAACCGCCGAGCAAATATGAAAAAGGCCCGCTTCCCAAATGGGAAGCGGGCCTTTGCTGTTCGGGCGGAGGAGACTACTTGGCATTCTCCAGGACCTTGACCAACCGCCTCACGAGCGATCTCCCCGTTGGGGTAACTCTCGAACATCACGCGCCTGGGCTCGACGTTCGCCACCCACCACTCCGGCGAACCCTTACCCGAACCGTGCGGTAGTACGGAAACCTCAGGCCAGCCGCAGCTCCGCCATACGTACATCAAGCTTCCGTGCAGCCTCAGATCCCGGTGCCCGGACGTGGATCAGCGTACGAGCATTGCGAAGTTGGCTGGAGATCCGCGCTGACCCATTCGCAGCCTCGGCCTCGACACCATCGAGGATTGCGCCAAGCCCAGCGTCGAGATCCCCGGCATCGACGTAGATCGTCCCTAGCAGGATGTGCGAGGCGGCGCGGTCTCTTACAGCTTGCAACTTCAGCGACTCTTGGGCCGCTGCGATCGCCGCAGTCAGGTCTCCGATCTGGTGCAGTGCCTTGGCACGCATGCGGGCGATATGTCCCGCAGTGCAGAAATAGGCCAGTGACTGCTCAGGCGTGCGCGGTGCGGTGACGTCGAAGTTGTCGGCACGAGTCAGTGCCTCGCGGGTGTCGCAAGCATGTCCCGCCTTGGCCTGGGCGAGCGCCGTGATGCCAGCTGTGTGCGCGCGCAGTAGCGGGTCGCCCGATCGAGCGGCACGCATCTCGGCTGCGGCGGCCTGGTCGGCGGCGACCGAAGGCTTGCCGACTTCCTCGGTCATCCCTGACCACTCCGCCATTGCCATCGCACCGGCGGCATCGTCACCGATTTCATCCGCGACGTCTCGCGCGGTCTCGAAATGATCCTCCGCCAAGCTGATTCGGCCCAGGTCGAACAGCTGCCATCCGGCCGAGGTGGAGATCTTGCTCCGAAGCGACTTCAACCGCCGTTCCAGCGGATCGCGCGGACCGGTAAGTAATGCTTCAGCGATGTCGACCTGAGTAAGTGTTGTGCGGATCGCAGCCTGCGGGCCGAGAAGATCGTCTTGAAGCCGAGCTTGGTTGAGCATTGCCTCGACATTGTCCAAGACAGCCGCATCGACGCGACGCGGAATCGCGACCGCGTGGACTGTGCGTTCGACCTCATCGGCACTGAGCGCAGCCGTGATCGCTGGCGCTGCCGCCGTAATGACGGCAATTGCTCTCATCAGCTCTCGGCGCTGCACTTCGTCAACCTCCTCGCCGCCCCAAGTCCAGGGTAGGGCAGCTTCAACACCTGTACCAGTTTGCGAGTGATTCGCCCTCGTCGCGCGCGGGTTGTATAGACCCAGTTCTGTAGCGGAAGCGTCGAAGGTTTGCTCCAACGCTCGCCGGTACCCCTCTGTCGGCCACCTTGTTACACCACTCACGAGCCGCCGAATAGCTTCTTCGTCGTACGCACCGGGTTTGCCGGTTATCTGCTCATACGCGGCATTGACCTTGTCGACAACCTCTCGCCGCTTCCAGTCCCGCAACTCGATCAGCTGTGCCAGCTGGCGATTTCTCCGGTGCCGCGAACTCATCCGATGCCCTTCCCCCATCTAGCCAGACAGTAGTCCGAACGGCACCCCGCAACTTCACTCCAGGAAATTGCGGGGGGGGAAGTTGCGCTGCCGAGGCCGACTCTCGTCGATCAGGCTCAATTATGCGCCCCAGTCCGGGAATTCGTCTCTCGAGTTGAAAGGACACGCCATGGATTCCGGCGATCCAAACCACAAACCCACCGCGATATGCCTTGTACGCGCTGACGTGTCGGGGCTCGAATCACCGCGACACGCAACAGAAGTCCGACGTCACGCGCTACGACTGGGATACGCCCACCTGTACACAGTGCGCCCACCGGCTGACCACTCCGACCCGATCGGCTACGCACTCGATATCGCCGCCGGTCTCGCCGTCGACGCGCTGGTCGTCTACGACCTGGAGACGGTCGGTAATACACCGAGCCGGGTGTGCGAGCTGTTCGACCTGCAAACAGTCTGTCCCCCAACGACTTGGGCGGCTGTGGTGCCCGATCGGGCCGACAACACGGAGCACGCGCATCCCGGTTACCCCCTCACGATCACAGCTGCGCAGCGCATCATGCAGCAGCATCTCATGTGCCCGGCTCACGCATGCCCTCGCAAGGCTAGCGCGTACAGCTTTCTGGTCCAGGCCGGGAAGATCGTTCCGCCGGTGGACACTCCACGTGAGCGGGCCGCTGCCCGACAGCTGCCGTTTAAGCCGCGAGACCGCGACATACCGCTACCCGTCAGCGTGGACATCGAGACCCTCCTCGATGTACTGAACGGTCTCACCAATCCCCAAGCCGACGCCCGCGTCCTGGCCGCGCAGCTCAACCCCAGCTCCGTCCACCAGACGACGGACTCGACAACCGGAAAGCAGTAGTTCACGGCGATGAGCTATGCGGAAAATTCTGCTGCTCAATCGAATTCACCTCGTCCGGACGAACCAGACGTCGTGATCCGCGTCCACATAAGCGTCCTGTGCGAGCAGGAACTGAGATTCGCGGCCTGTGAGTCGGCTGCGCGCCGATTCGCCGACCACTGGGTCGTATACCACTGGCCCGACACCGTCACGTTCGAACCACCTGGCCGGACGTACCCGCGGCTCCCTTGTGAACGGCTGTGGACACTCCCGTAGCTCGCGCTCATGTCGGCAAACCCGTAAGGAATCGAAACCCACTGGGAGACAACAATGAACGAGCCCGAAAATATCGGCAGGGTGCTGCGACTAGTGATCGACGCAGTCAACGAGTGCAACCTTCGCTGTCTGTACTGCCATCCAGGGGAAGTATGGCGGCAACAGCAACTTCCGCCGCCCGCACTACGATCGGCGATCGATGCGGCCGATGCCGCAGGTGTGCTCGAGGTGGTGCTGACTGGCGGGGAAATCACCCTGCACCACGATCTGCCCGCGCTCTTGACGGCCACACACCGGCTACTGCGAACAGCATCGACGATGATCACCAACGCCACCCAGCTCACCACCGAGACGGTGGACCGGCTCGCGGCGTCGAACCTGACGCGCATCTGCACCAGCGTGGACGGCACCACCAACGACCTCCACGGATATGCACGCGGCAAGAACCTGCCGAAGGTCCTCGACGGGCTACGAAGCCTGAACGAGACCGGAAAACCAATCACAGTGATAACCGTTGTGCACCAGCACAACTGGAAAAAAGTTATCGAACTCAGCGAGTTCCTTGCTGCCAACGGGCTCGCTTCCCAGCATCATCTGTGCGCGCCGAGTTTTTCTGGGCAGGCCCGAGCCCACTACCCGAGGCTGGGGCTACGGGAGCATGAGTTCCACGGCGTACAGGGATTGGTCGATCGTCACCACCGACAACTGGCCGACGCGGGACTGTACCTGACGTTCAACTCGATCTGGCCAGCCACAGGTATTCGGCCGTTGGCCAGCAACCCGGCGCGGACGATCACGTTGCAGCAGCTCTCCGAACAGGTCAAAGACACCCTCTGCAATATCCGCCCTAACGGCGAGTTCCGGTTGCAGGCTGCCACCTGGGGGCGAGAGATGGTCGGCAACGCCGCTCTCGGTTCACTACACACGCAGCCAGCCTCCGACTTGCTCACTCGCGCGGAATCACTACTGGAGGAGGGGACGGCGCGGCAGCTTCCCCGAGAGCTGGAGGCCCAGCACAAGTTTCAGCTCGGTGCTGCCGCAAATCGGAAGTTGACCGAGCAGCTGATAGGCCGCACCGACAGTCCCGCGCCTGCTGTCGACCTGATTCCCATCGGTAGTGTCGACCAACACTGGCTGCTGGACAATCCCGTCGATGTCACCGACGTCGCCGCACAGATCGATTCCCGGCCGCATGAACACCGCGTCGTGAGACATCCCAGCGGCGCCGTGTTGGTGTTCGACCGGCCCCGCTCGCTGGTGACGCTACTGAAACCCGTGGAATGGGAACAGATCACCACCACCTCGACTACGCGGGTGATGTCATGACCGTAGTCACCCTGCTCGATCAGGCTCAGCAGTTCCTTTACTGTGACGACCAATTAGCCGCTCTCGCAACTGAAGTTCTCAGCCATGCTCCCGCAGAACCGGCGATCCGGACGGCGCTGGCTTGCCATCTCGCCGCACCACACACCCCCGCGGCAACACTCGCCGCAAACGCCGGGCTGGAGATCGCCACAGTCCGCGATATGTACCTCTTCGCGCGAAGGAATCCTCAACTACCGTTGCTGGTGGGGTCGTCTTACTACCCGCATCGGCTGCGGTGGGGGTTCGCTGCGGCCACTGTTGCCGAATGGCTGCGGCGTCCAGAGATACCGCAACGGATTCGAGCCCGCGAGCCGGTGTTGGCCGAGACCATGGAGATTCATCCCACGCGCGGCACGTGCAACTACAGATGTCGCATGTGCTTGTGGTCTGATCAGGCCGAATTCACCTACGCCACAAAGCAACTCGATACGCATGGATTAATGGGCGTTGGAGACTGGACAGGTGTCATCGATGAACTCGCCGCGGCTGGGGTCCGGCGGCTCATTGTCTCCGGCGGAGGCGAAGCGCTGATCAACCCAGACCTGCCCGACATCCTCAACCACGCCGTTGGTCTCGGAATCGAAATACATGTCTACACAACAGGATTCAGTATCCAACCGGGCAGTCGACTCTTTGCCGCCTTGCTGCGCTGCCACCGAATTCGATTCTCCGTACACTCGCCCGACCCGATCACCTACGACCACATCGCAGGAACGCGACCCCGGCAGCGGGCGCTGGAACGAGTGACCACCAACCTCGCCGCGCTACTCGAGGAAAGAGGCGAGTCACCTGCGGTCGGTATCGGAATGGTGATCCAGCCGGGCAACCACGCCCAGATCGAGGCGATGGCCGACTTCGCCGAAGCGTGCGGCGTCGACTGGCTCGACCTTCGTAAAGACGAGGTCGATGTCACCGAAGGACTCGACGACGCCCAGCTAATCGTGGTGCGCGACCAGCTGAAAGCTGTTCGAGCCCGCGTCGGCGGCTCAACTCGAATCGACATCGGTGACGAGCTGGTCATGCTAGCCAACGGGCTGAGTCCAGACCGGTCGCGCACGGCGGAATGCCTGGGGCGCTGGTTCCGCCCGACGATCGGCGCGTTCGGGCACCTGACTCCCTGCGATCTGAAGGCCGAACCACGCTTCGCGGCCACTGGCTACGACCTCGGCAACGTCAAACGCTCCCGCATCCTCGACGTGGTCGCCGCCTCGAATGGACGGCGGATCGATGACGACTGCGCCCAGTGCATGCCGAGCTCCCGTACCGGCAACGCCGTGATCCACAAGCTCCTGGATGACCTCCAGGCTGGTGTCAGCCTGGAGGAGCAGCCCTTCGTCTAGCGGTTCTCAACTCGCTGGAGCAGCGCGGTCCGCGTCACCGCCGCCAGACCACGAACGATCAGTCCAACCGCTACCAGCGGTGCGAACACGATCCACGGTGTTCCCTTGTGGTAATCGCAGTAGAACCGCAGGGCACTGCGGTGATGAGAGCGGACTTTTCGGAACGGCGCGGATCGCATACTGCCGCCCTCGCGATGGCGGATCTGCACGTTCGGGTCGAGCACGACCCGCCACCCGCTGCGGTGCATGTCGAGGGCAGCCTTTGTTTCCTCGAAGTAGAGGAAGTAACGGTCGTCGAACCCTCCAACTGCGTCGAACGCCTCGTGCCGGAACAACATGCAGCAGCCGGAAATCCAGTCCACGTCGCTCACCTCGGTGACGGGCTCACCGAAATAGCGGCGAGTCGCCGGATTGCCCGGCCATATCCCGCCCAGCAGTGCGTGCGCGATGCCTACCGCCAGCGACGGGAACCGCCGCCCGCTCGGGTACGGCGTGCCGTCCAACCGTGCGATACGCGGACCGATCATGCCGATTCGTTCATCGGCTTTTGCTGTCTCGACTAGCGCCGCGATCGAGCCGGGCGTGAGTTTGGTGTCGGGGTTGGCGACAAGGATCCACTCCGCATTGGTCGCTGCGGCGCCCTGATTGATCGCGGCGGCCAGGCCGACATTTCGGGGATTGCGAATAACTCGGCCGCCGAATTCTTCGACGATGTCAGCACTGCGGTCGGTCGAGACGTTGTCGACGCCGATCACATCGAACTCGTATGGCTGCACCGCCGCAGGAAGTGTCTCTAGGAATCCGGGTAGATCCTCAGCGCTCTGGTAGGTGACCAGGACCAAGCCAACGGTCTTCTCATCCGAGCTGGGCATATCGGCGAACCTATCACCCTTCGTACGTCCATGAAAACCGTGATGCGGCATGAACGCCGCAGGCGAACTCGATGAGAAGGCTGCTGGCGGTAGAGCTTTGGCAACTCAGGATCAATACTGGTTCGCCAGCCGGTAGTTCGAGCGTTTTGATCTCATCGGGTCCGACCGGAGTTCTCCGGCAACGTCATCGAAGTAGCGCCAGGCGATTCCCGGGGCGACAAGGCCATCGCTGAGCCGAACTTCCGTGAAGCAAGCGAAGGCCCGCTTCCACAATAGGAAGCGGGCCTTCGATGTTCAACCGAAGAAGACTACTTGGCCTTCTCCAGGACCTCGACCAACCGCCAGTGCTTGGTGGCCGACAGCGGGCGGGTCTCCATCAGCTGGACGCGGTCGCCGACGCCGGCGATCTCGTTCTCGTCATGCGCCTTCACCTTGGTGGTGGAGCGAATGATCTTGCCGTACAGCTTGTGCCGCGTGCGGTCTTCCAGCTCGACGACAATGGTCTTGTTCATCTTGTCCGAGACCACGTAGCCGATGCGAACCTTGCGGGTGCCGCGCTTGACCTCGGGGGTCACGTTCTCTTCACTCATGCCGCATCTCCCTTGCCAGCGGGTGCCGAGGCCAGGCCGAGCTCGCGCTCACGCATGACCGTGTAGATGCGCGCGATCTCGTGACGCACGACGCGCAGGCGACGGTTGTTGTCCAACTGACCCGTCGCCATCTGGAAGCGCAGATTGAACAGCTCTTCCTTCGACTCGCGCAGGCGGGCGACGAGCTCCTCTTCGTTGAGCTCGCGGAGCTCTGCGGCCGGTGTACCGGTAGCCATCAGAACTGCTCCTCCCTGGTCACGATCCTGCACTTCATGGGGAGCTTGTGCATCGCGCGGCGCAGGGCCTCACGAGCGATCTCCTCGTTGGGGTAACTCATTTCGAACATCACGCGCCCGGGCTTGACGTTCGCGATCCACCACTCCGGCGAACCTTTACCGGAACCCATGCGGGTTTCGGCGGGCTTCTTGGTGAGCGGGCGATCCGGGTAGATGTTGATCCAGATCTTGCCGCCACGCTTGATGTGGCGGGTCATCGCGATACGCGCGGACTCGATCTGCCGGTTGGTGACGTAGGCGGGCTCGAGAGCCTGGATACCGAATTCACCGAACGCGACCGAAGTGCCGCCCTTGGCCATGCCGCTGCGGCTCGGGTGATGCTGCTTCCGGTGCTTGACCTTCCGTGGCATCAACATGCGTCAGCCCTCCTGTGTTTCTGCCGGGGCGTCGGCAACCGCGGTAGCAGCGCCTGCACGCCCGGCCTCGGTGCTGGTCGCGGTGGTGCCTGCGGAACCGGACCGACGCGGGCGGCTCGGCCGCTCCCGGCGCTCACGGCGGT
>NZ_BDBY01000430.1 GCF_001613225.1 Nocardia pseudovaccinii NBRC 100343 | reverse complement strand
CGGCGGCGGTGCCCCGATGGGCGGAATGTTCGGCGGCATCACGCCCGGCGCGAACCTGACCGCGGCGCTGAGCGCCGACGCCGACAACTACACCTGGGTCGCCGCCGTCGTCGGCTCCAGCAATGCCGCCGGATACCAACTGGCCACCGGTGATCCGGTCATGGCCCTGGGCGGCTTCAACGGCACCGACCCGTCGCCCACGCTGTCGCAGTTCGAAGACTATGTGGCCCAACACAAGATCCACTACTTCATCAGCGCCCAGATCATGGGCGGGATGCGCGGATCCGCGAGCGGCGGCAGTCAGGCCGCCAGCGAAATCGCGGCCTGGGTCCAGGCCAACTTCACCGCCCAGACCATAGACGGCGTCACGGTCTACGACCTCACCGTCAACCACTGACCACTGAAACGAGAGGGACTCGAGATGACCATGACCGAAGCGCCGCCCGTGCGGTACGCCGAACCAGCGGGTCCGCGGCACGCGGGCGCGCACCGGAAACGACCGACCCGCTGGCTGTTCGGCCCACCCGATCAGCCACGCTGGGCCCGCCCCGGATTGTGGACTCTGCTGGCGGCCACCGCCGTGCTCTACCTGTGGGGACTGAGTAAATCCGGTTGGGCCAACGACTTCTACGCGGCCGCGGTCCAGGCGGGCACGCAGAGCTGGAAGGCGCTGCTGTTCGGTTCGCTGGATTCGGGTAACGCCATCACCGTGGACAAGCCGCCCGCATCGCTGTGGGTGATGGGCTTGTCCGGCAGGCTGCTCGGTTTCAGTTCGTTCTCCATGCTGCTGCCGCAGGCACTGATGGGCGTGGCGTCGGTCGGTCTGGTGTACGCCGCGGTGCGCCGGTGGAGCGGCCCGGCGGCCGGATTGCTCGCGGGCGTGGCTCTGGCCGTGACTCCCGTTGCGGCACTGATGTTCCGGTTCAACAACCCGGACGCACTGCTGGTGCTGCTGCTCGTTGTCGCCGCGTATTGCACGGTCCGCGCGACCGAGCGCGGCAGCGGCCGCTGGCTCGCATCGGCTGGTGTGGCAGTGGGATTCGGCTTCCTCACCAAGATGATGCAGGCCTTCCTGGTACTGCCCGCGCTCGGACTGGTGTTCCTGGTCGCCGCCCCGATCGGCTTCTGGCGTCGTATCGTCAAACTGCTCGGCGCTTTTGTCGCAATGGTGATCTCGGGCGGCTGGTTCGTCGCACTGGTCAGCTTGTGGCCCGCTGATGCGCGCCCGTACATCGGCGGCTCGACCGACAACAGCCTGCTCGACCTCGCGCTCGGCTACAACGGCCTCGGCCGTGTCCTCGGCGGCGAAGGCAACGGCGGCGGTGGTGGCGGCGGTGGCAACAGCGGCTTCGGCGGCAGCACCGGGATCACTCGATTGTTCGGCGATTCGATGGGCACCGAAATCTCCTGGCTGCTGCCCGCGGCTTTGATCGGTCTGGTCGCCGGTCTGTGGTTCACCCGGCGCACGCCGCGGACCGGACGCACGCGCGCGGGCCTGATTCTGTGGGGCGGTTGGCTGCTCGTCACCGGTGTCGT
Organism: Nocardia pseudovaccinii NBRC 100343; assembly: GCF_001613225.1. Classification (GTDB taxonomy): domain Bacteria; phylum Actinomycetota; class Actinomycetes; order Mycobacteriales; family Mycobacteriaceae; genus Nocardia; species Nocardia pseudovaccinii. The sequence continues at coordinate 13,713 of NZ_BDBY01000430.1, read as the reverse complement.
GTTCAGCTACATGCAGGGCACCATGCACCCGTACTACACCGTCGCCCTCGCCCCGGCGATCGCGGCGCTGATCGGTGTCGCGGTCGTCGAATTGTGGCGCGGCCGCCAATTCGTCACGGCGCGTATCGCACTCGCGGCAATGTCCGCCTCGACCGGTATCTGGAACTTCATCCTGCTCGATCGCACACCCGACTGGTACCCGGCACTGCGCTGGATCGTGCTGATCGGTTCGATCGTGGTCGCGGCCGTCGTCGCGGTCGGCGCACACCAGCTCGGCAGGTGCACCGCTGTCGTCGCCATCGCCGGACTGTTGTTCGGCCTCGCGGGGACCACCGCGTACGCGATCGAGACCGCCGCGACCGCGCATTCCGGTTCCATTCCGACCTCCGGCCCGGCTGTCGCGGGTAAGGGGATGGGTATGGGCGGACCGGGTGGCGGCGGGGGAGCGGCACCCGATGGTTCCGGCGAATCAGGAACCGGCGCACCGTCGTTCGATGGCGCGGCACCTGGACAAGCGGGGCCCGAACAGATCGGTACCCAGCAGACGGGGGCCGAGCAGACGGGAACCGAAGCGACCGCCAACCGTGACGGCGGTGGACCGGGCGGCTCGAATTCGTCCAACACCGAACTACAGCGGTTGGTGCGCGATACCGACACCCGTTGGGCCGCAGCGGCGGTCGGCTCGCAGTCGGCGAGCGGCCTCGAATTGTCCACCGGCGCTTCGATCATGGCGATCGGCGGTTTCACCGGCAGCGACAATTCACCGACGCTGGCGCAATTCCAGCAGTACGTCGCCAACGGCGACATCGCCTACTTCATCGCGGGCGGCGGCATGGGCGGTGGACCCGGCGGCGGATCCAACAGCAGCGCAAGCGAAATCACCGCATGGGTCAAGGCGCACTACACCGCCATCACGGTCGGCGGCACCACGGTCTACGACCTGAGTCAGCCCACCTCCTGACCCCCAACCGAGGCGCGCCTGACCCGATCAGGCGCGCCTTTCGGGCAAAGTGGCGTGTATGATACACGTTGCGTGTGACGTGCACATTCGAGGTTGTCGCGCGCATCCTGTGTGATACACATGCGTCATTGATGACGCGCGCATCGGCAGAAGGGTCGGGATGGACAAGCCCACGCATTTGATCGAATTCGAGACCATGCTGCTCGGGCGGTACAGCCTCGCGTCTCGGCGTGGTGCCAGTCGGATGGACCGCAGTGCGTACACCCTGCTCAACCGTCTGCACGGAGAAGGGCCGATGTCCATCGGTCAGCTCAGCGACGCACTGGGATTGGAGGCGTCCACGCTGCGTCGGCAAACCGCCGCGATGATGCGCGCGGGGCTGATCGAACGGATTCCGGACCCCGAGGGCGGCATGGCTCGACTGTTCCGCATCACCCCCGAGGGAAGCGGCCGACTCGAATCCGACCGCATGCAGAGCGTTCGCGATCTGGACACCATCATGGCCGACTGGACGCCCGACGATGTCGCTGCCTTCGCCGCCTATCTCGAACGCTTCAACACCGATATCGAGCGCTACCACGGCCGTCCGTGGCCGCGGCATTCCGCCATCAGCCACTGATCACGCCTCGCGCAGGCTCTGCCGGATCAGGTATTTCTGCACCTTGCCGCTCGGGGTGCGCGGAAAGTCCGCCACCACTACGAGCTGTTCCGGCCATTTCTGCTTGGTCAGTCCCGCCTGCGCGAAATGCGCTTGCAGATCCGCGAGCGTCGGGGCGTTCGAACCCGGGTGCAGTCGCACCACAGCGGCCACATGCTCGCCGAGTCGAGCATCGGGCGCGGCGACGGCAACGGCCTCGGCGACCGCCGACATGGTCAGCAGGACCTCCTCGACCTCGAGTGCGCTGATGTTCTCGCCACCGCGGATGATCAGGTCGGAGGTGCGGTCGGTAATGGTGAGGAACCCGTCCTCGTCGAGCATGCCGATATCGCCGGTGTGATACCAGCCTTCGTCGTCGAAAACCTTCGCGGTGAGCGCCTCGTCGGTGTAGCCGAGGCACAGATCCGGTCCGCGGCTGAGGATTTCGCCGTCCTCGGTGAGCCGGATCTCGATGCCGGGCTGCGGATCGCCGTCGGTATAGAGCCGTTTGCCCTCCGGGGCGGTGCAGTCGGAGGCGGTGATCGAGGGGTGTTCGGTGCTGCCGTAGGAGCGGTAGACGATGAGGCCGAGTTCGTTGAGCCGCTCGGTGACCGAACTCGGCACCGAGGCGCCGCCCATACCGGCGTATTTCATATGCAGCAGATGTTCGGCGGTGAAGTCGGGGTGGTCGACCAGGCTGGTCAGGTAGTAGGGCACGCCGCCCGCGACGGTGATGCCGTAGTTGGTCATCAGGGTCAGGATCTGGGCCGGATTCCAGGTGTCGACGAGGTTGACCGCGATGCCGTCGCGGATCGGGATGAGGAAGGCGTTGAGCATGCCGATGAAATGGCCGACCGGCGCGGCGGTGATCTGCGGGCCGAGGTCGGCCGGGTAGTGCTCGGCCAGCTGGCGGGTCTCGCAGCCGAGGGTTTGATGACTGTGGATCACACCCTTGGGCGCGCGGGTGGTGCCCGAGGTGAAGGCGATCAGCGCCGGTCCGGCCGGGTCGACCTCGACGACCCCGGTGAACGGCTCGTCATCGAGCAGATCGTCGAAGGTGCGTCCGACGACGCCGACGATCGGTACATCCGCGTAGACGGCCGGATCGTACTCGAGCGAACCGAATCGGTCGGTGGTGACGAAGACTCGTGGACGCACCGCACCCAGAATGTAGCCGACCTCCCGAGGGCCGTAGATGTGCACGATCGGAACCACGGTCGCACCGAGAAAGGTTGCGGCCCAGAAGGTCGCGGCGGCCTCCATCCAATTGGGCAGTTGAAAGGCCACCACATCACCGGGACCGACACCCCGCTTGTGCAAGCCCTTGGCCAATCGGCGGGCGACAACTTCGACGTCACGGAAGGTTCCGGTATAGGGCCGGACCGCCGAGTGCACGCGGAATCGGGCATCGGGTGCGGCGGCCAGACCGCGGGCCAGCAGATCGCCGAGCGAATCGCGGGTCCACCATCCTTCGTCTTCGTACCGTTTGACCAGGTCGGTGGGGATTGTGCGCATATGGACTCCAAGTACCCGGCGCGCGGGCACGAGTCGGCCACACCCGCGGCGCGGTCGGGTGGTTACGGGATGAGTGTCGGGGCTGCCGCTCTGAATATACTATTCTCCTGAAAGTAGAATGCCAATATCTTGATCGGAGAACTGACAATGGTGGAACTCGAGCTGAGCGACGGGCTTGCGGTCGTCACCATCGATCGCCCGCAGGCGCGCAATGCCATCGCGCCGGAGACGATGGACCAGCTCGAGAAGGCGCTCGACGCGGCCGAGGGGGCTCGCGCACTGGTTATCCGGGGCGCGGGGGACAAGGCATTCGTCTCGGGGGGAGATCTCAAGCAGCTCAGCGCGATTCGGACCCTCGAGGCCGCCGAGGAGATGGCCTGGCGGATGCGGGGCATCTGTGATCGCCTCGCGGACTTTCCCGCCCCGGTGATCGCCGCAATGAACGGCCACGCCTTCGGTGGTGGCGCCGAAGTCGCGGTCGCCGCGGACATCCGGGTCGCCGCCGACCACATCAAGATCGCGTTCAATCAGGTCGCGCTGGCGATCATGCCGGCCTGGGGTGGCGCCGAACGGCTCGGCGCGCTGGTCGGTCGGAGCCGAGCACTGCTGCTCGCGGGTTCGGGCACCGTGCTCGACGCCGCCGAGGCCGAACGCGTCGGCCTGGTGGACCGGGTGCTGCCCCGTGCGTCGTTCGAGGAAGGTTGGCTGGCACTGGCTCGCTCGCTGGCCAACGCGCCCGCGGGTGAGATCAAGCGCGTGCTGTCCGGCGTTTCCCCGGCCGAGGCCGTGAATGCCTTTGCGCAGCTCTGGGTTTCGGACGAGCACTGGGCGGCGGCGGACAAGGTGCTGAGCCGTCCGCGATGAGCTGCGGCGCAGCCTAGGATTCGGGCGCGGTCAGGTAGGTCGCGCCGAATTCCGAGATGAAGTCGAATATCGCGCCGGGCTCGCGTGTGCGACAGGAGACGACGATCCAGTCGACACCGGCCTTGTCCAATGCCGCGAAGGCTTCGCGGTGCCGGTCGGCATCCATCGCCGGGGTGGCGATGCTCGCATCCGGGTAGGAGTACACCAGATCGATATGCTCGGACCGGTCCGCGTCCTGGGCCGCCGATCGCACCTCGGCCATCTTCGCGGCGAGCTGGTCGAGCGTGCCGAGTTCCGGTGTGCGGGCCGAGGTGCTCAGCTCGGCGCCGCCGGTCATCGGGATCCAGCCCTGTGCGCGCGCGGCGACCCGGCGGCGGCTCAGCTTCGAATTGCCGCCGATCCAGACCGGGATCGGGTTCTGCACCGGCCGCGGCCGGGCGATCACATCGCGGGCGCTGAAATGGCGGCCCTGATAGCTGAACGGCTCGCCGCTCCAATGCAGCGGCAGCACGTCCAGCGCCTCGTCGAACAGTGCATTGCGCTCGTCGAAATCGACTCCGAGAGCGTGGAATTCGCTCTTCTGATAACCCGTGCCCAGACCGACGATCGCGCGCCCACCCGACAGTTTGTCCAGCGTCGCCGCCGCCTTCGCCAGCAGGAACGGATTGCGGTAGGGCAGCACCGCGAGATAGGTGATCAGCCGCAGACGTTCGGTCACCCCGGCGACGTAACCGAGTGCGACGAACGGATCGAGTGTCTGATGTCCACCGGAAGCCAGCCATCGAGCGCCCGGAACGGGGTGCTCGCTCAGTGACAGTCCGTCGAATCCGGATCGTTCGGCCTCGATCGCCACGTCGTGCAGTGCGCCGACATCGAGCATGTCACCGTCGTAGCCGGTGGTCTCGGGGTAATGCAGGATAAATCGCATCGGGTCCTCCGTGTGCCCTGGGTCGGCAGGCATATTCAAAGAATGCCATTCTCGAATATGTAAGTTATATTATCGCGGTGTTGAAGGCTCGGTTCCGTGGGATCCGGACGCGGATTCTTGTCATTGCGCTGGTACCCAGCCTGCTGCTGATCTGCGTCGGGGTGGGTACGTCGATCTACCTGTTCAACGACGGGCGGCACGCCGAGGACTTCGCGCGCACGCTGGACAGTCACCTCACACCCACGCGCGAATTGGTCCTGGCCGTGGAACAAGAACGACTGTTGTCTGTGTCCCAGCTGGCAGGCGAGGCCATCGATCCCGGTGCGCTGGTCGCCGCCCGGATGCGGTTCGACACCGCGCTGAAGTCGTTGGCAGTCACCGAAGCGGCGTTGCAACGTGTGGGCGGCAGCGCGATGGGAAACACGGTGGCGGCCTTCGACGAGTTGAAGGCTCGGTTACCGGAACTGCGCAGTGCCATCGATGCCGGTCGGCTACCGATCGCAGACGCCTACGACTTCTACAGCCGACTACTGGACGGCATGGACCAGGGTTCGGCAACGATCGGACAGTTCGCTCCGGACGCGCCCACCGGCGCCGACCTCGCCCGCAATATGGGTCTGTTGCACGTAGTCGAATCCATGTCGCGCGCAAGTGCGCTGACCGCGGCGGTCGTGCACCCGCAGAGCGTGTCGCCGACCCTTTTCGCCGAATATCGCAACCTGGTCAGCTACTACCACGTCGAGATCGCGCGATTGGCGGCCGTACTCGACGCCGACAACGCCCAGCGCATAAAGGATCTCACCGCTTCCCCGGCCTGGCAGCAGGTCAGCTCCATGGAGAGCGCCATTGTCGAGGCGCGGCCCGCAACTGCGCCGCAGTTGCCGATGAGCGTCCCGGAGTGGCGCGCGGCCGCGGACGAGGTGAGCCAGCAGTTGGTGACATTGTGGGTGGGGCACGCCAAGCAGGCCCAACAGCACGCCGCTGATGCGGGTGCCCGGCATGCACGCAACTCGTTGCTGGCCGCGGGCGTTTTGAGTGCGGTCGCCGTGCTGGCGTTCCTGTTGTCGCTGTGGCTGGCCAACCAATTGATCGGACGGCTGAAACGGTTGCGCTCGGAAACGCTTGCGGTGGCCGAGGTCCGGTTGCCGGAGACGATGCGGCGCCTGAACGAAGGGGTGCGGATCGACCCGGAAACCGAAGCCGCACAGCTGGATTTCGGCACCGACGAGATAGGTCAGGTCGCCCAGGCTTTCAATCGGGCGCACGGCGCGGCGGTCGCGGCCGCGGTCACCGAGGCGAACACCCGCGAGGGTGTGCGCGCGGTATTCAGCAATATCGCCCACCGCAGCCAGATCGTCGTGCACCGGCAGTTGGAGATTCTCGACGCGGCCGAACGGCGACAGGAGGATCCGGCGCTGCTGGAAACGCTGTTCCAGCTCGACCATCTCGCCACCCGCGGGCGCCGCAATGCCGAGAATCTGATCATCCTCGGCGGCGGCCGCCCGGGTCGCCAGTGGCGACGTCCGGTTCCGCTCGGGGAGCTCGTCCGGGGTGCGATCGCGGAAACCGTGCAATACGCTCGGGTTTTCACCGGCGCCGGACTGCCGTCGGTTTTCGTCAACGGTGCGGTGGTCGCCGATCTCATCCATCTACTTGCCGAACTGGTCGACAATGCGACCGCGTTCTCGCCACCGCAGTCGCGCGTGGATGTCACCGGCAATCTGATCGGCACGGGAGTCGTCGTGGTGATCAGCGATCAGGGCATGGGCATGTCGGATTCGGAACTGGAGCGGGCCAACGAAGTGCTCGCCGACCCACCGGATTTCAGCGTCGCGACACTATCGTCGGATTCGCGGCTCGGGCTGTTCGTGGTGGCCCGGTTGGGGATTCGGCACGGCATCTCGGTGCGCCTGACCGAATCCGACTACGGCGGAGTTCGCGCCATCGTCGTGATCCCGACGGCGGTGCTGGCCGCGGAGAACGCGGGCATTGCCGCGCCGAGCGCCGTGCAACGGTGGTGAATCCGAGTCAATCGGACCGGGCGTCGGTCATCGTGGTCAGCGCCACCGGGCCGCTCCACCCGCACGGCTGCGCGCAGGTGGCGACGAGTTGTGATTCGGTGGCGCCGTCGGCGAAGGTCTGGATCATCGCCGACGCGGTGGCGGAATAACCGCAGCGCGGGCACTTGCCGAAGTAGTGAAGCACGTCGACGACCGAGAATCGGATGGGCGTATTCATGGTGTTGGCCTCAATGTTCCGCGGACTGCGCGTCCGCCCAGCGCGCGATATCGGTTTGGTCGGCGCTCGGACCGAGGTCGGCCGCGGCGCGCGTCCACAGCTCGACGGCGCGTTCGCCGAGTGCGGCCGGTATGCCGAGCGCGGCCGCCAGGTCGGTGGCGATGCGCATGTCCTTGAGCATGAGCGCGAGCGCGAATCCGGAGTCGAAGGTTTCCGGCAGGATCGCCTGCGGGAACTTGAGTTCGGTTGCGGCACTGCGACCGCTGGCGGCATTGATGGTCTCGACGATCACGGCGGGGTCCAGGCCGAAACGGCGTCCGGCCGCGACCCCCTCGGCGGCGGCGAGCAAATTGACCGCGGCGAGCAGATTATTGATCGCCTTGACGGCATGACCGGCCCCCGATGCACCTATGCGCCGTACCTTGCCCAGCGGCGCCAGTACCGAATCAATGTGGGCGACAGTGTCTTCCGGGCCCCCGACCATAATCGTCAGGGTACCGTCCGCCGCCCCGCGCACACCGCCGGACACCGGTGCGTCGACCAGTGTGATCCGACGCTCGGCCAATGCGGTGGCCAGCCGCCGCGTCGACTCCGGTTCGGATGAGCTCATATCGATCACGATCGCGTCCGGCCCCAATGCGGCCAGTAGCTGCTCGTCACCGAGTACGGATTCGACGACGGCAGAGCTGGGCAACATGAGAATCAGGTGGGTGGCCCCGGCGGCGGCTGCGGCGGCGCTGGTCGCGACCCGTCCGCCGACCGCCGCCAAGCCGTCACGGGCGTGCTCGGACGGGTCGAATCCGACAACGTCGAAACCCGCCGCCACCAACCGCCGCGACATGCGCGCGCCCATGGTGCCGAGGCCGAGAAAAGCGATGTGTCCGGTAGCGCGTTCAGGCATCGGCGTGCTCCTGCAGGATCGGTCCGGCGATTCGGAAGGCTTCGACTCCGGCCGGAACACCGGCATAGACCGTCGCGTGCAGCAGCACCTCTCGGATCTCGTCCGGGGTGACGCCGTTGGTCAATGCGGCGCGCACGTGCGTGGCGAATTCCGTGGCACGGTTGAGTGACGTCAGCATCGCCAGCGTGATCATCGACCGCGCCCGGCGGTCCAGGCCGGGGCGGGTCCACACCGCGCCCCAACAGTATTCGGTGACCAGATCCTGCAGCGGCTCGGAGAAGTCGGTGGCGGCGGCCAGCGCCCGGTCGACGTAGTCGGCGCCGACGACCTCGCGGCGGACCTGTAATCCGGCCTCGTAGCGCGCCCGTTGGTCGGGATCGATTGTCATATCCGGCAATCCTTTCGGCGATCAGTCGAGGAACAGGTCCGGTGTCGGGTGCGCGCCGCCGCCGTAGCGGGACAGGTCCTCGACGCCGCCGAATCGCGTCAACGCCTCGGCATCGATGAAGCAGTTTCCGGTGATCTCCCGCGCGGGCTGGGACACGATCTCGATCGCGGCATCGGCCATGATCTCCGGACTGCGCGCGGCCGCGAGCTGATTCGTGCCGTCGTCGAGGTTGGCCACCGCCGAGGTGGCGATGAAGGTCTCGGGCCACAGGCAGTTGAATGCTATTGCGGCGTTGGCGTATTCGACGGCCCAGCCCTGCGACAGCAGCGTCATTCCGTACTTCGACAGCGTGTAGACCGGGTGCGCGCCGAGCCAGCGCGGGTTCATATTCACCGGCGGCGCGATGGTCAGCACATGTGGGTTGGCCGAATTGCGTAGGTGCGGCACGCAGGACTGGGTCAGCAGGAAGGCGCCGCGGATATTGATGTCCATCATCAGATCGAACTTCTTGGGCGACAACCGCTCGGTCGGGTCGGTCGCGATGGCACTGGCATTGTTGACGCAGATATCGATGCCGCCGAAGCGTTCCAGCGCGGTGCCCACGACCCGCTGCACATCCTCTTCGCGGCGCACATCACCCACCACGGCGGCCGCCTTGCCGCCCGCGGCCTCGATTTCGGCGGCGGCGGTGTAGACGGTGCCGGGCAGCCGTGGATGTGGTTCGGCCGTCTTGGCCAGCAGCACTACGTTGGCGCCCCGGCGGGCGGCGGCGACCGCGATGGCCAGTCCGATGCCGCGGCTGGCGCCGGAAATCACCAAGGTGCGGTCGGTCAACGGTCGGTGCTGCTCGGGCATCGTGCTCCTCGGGGAAACGGATTGTGAGAACTCACTCGCTTCAGATGGTATTGGCATTCTCTTTTTTGGCAAGTAGCGTATTCACTGATGAACGACCAAGTGCAGACCTCGTCCGGTATCCCGCTCGAGCCGGTCTACGGACCGGAAGACCGGCGTGCCGATCCGCCCCAGCCGGGCGCATATCCCTTCACGCGTGGCAACTTCGCCTCCGGCTACCGGGGTCGGTTGTGGACGTTCCGGCAGTACTCGGGCTTCGGCACCGCGGAGGAATCCAACCAGCGCTACCGGTATCTGCTCGGCCAGGGCGGCACCGGACTGTCGGTGGCATTGGATCTGCCGACGCAGTGCGGCTACGACTCCGACGATCCCGAGGTGAGCGAGGAAGTCGGCCGGGTCGGCGTCGCCGTCGACACGCTCGCCGACGCCGAGGTGCTCTTCGACGGCATCCCGCTGGACAAGATCAGCACCAGCTTCACCATCAACGGCACCGCGGCGATCCTGTTGGCGTTCTATGTGGCAGCCGCGGAGAAAAAGGGCGTGCCGCGGGAAAAGCTCACGGGCACCATCCAGAACGACATCCTCAAGGAATACGCCTCGCGCGGCACCTGGATCTGGCCGCCGGAACCGTCGCTGCGGCTGATCGCCGACACCATCGAGTTCTGCGCGGCCGAGGTGCCGCGGTTCAACGCGATCTCGGTGGCGGGCGCGCACTTCCGCGACGCCGGGGCGACCGCGGTGCAGGAGATGGCCTTCACCCTCGCCGACGGCGTGACCTATTGCGACACCGTGGTGGAACGCGGCCGGATGACGATCGATCAGTTCGCGCCGCAGATCTCGTTCTTCTTCTACACCCACGGTGACTTTTTCGAGGAGATCGCGAAATACCGTGCGGGTCGGCGTCGTTGGGCAACGCTGGTGCGCGAGCGCTACGGCGCGAGCACGGACAAGGCGTCGATGTTCCGGTTCGGCTGTGTCGCAGGCGGTGCGTCGCTGTACGCGCCGCAGGCCCAGAACAATCTGGTGCGGGTCGCGTACGAATCGATGGCTTCGGTGCTCGGCGGGGTGCAGTCGATGTTCACCGCGGCGTGGGACGAACCGTTCGCGCTGCCGAGTGAGGAGTCGGCGACGCTGGCGCTGCGCACCCAGCAGATCCTCGCCTATGAGACCGGCGTGACACGGGTGGCCGATCCGCTCGGCGGCTCCTACTTCGTCGAGGCGCTCACCGACGCCACCGAGGCCCGCATCGTCGAGATCATGACCGATCTGGAGCAGCACGGCGGCATGGTGCGCTGCATCGAAGACGGATATCTGCAAGGTCTGATCGCTGACGAGGCATACCGGCTGCATCAGGAGGTGGAGTCGGGTTCGCGTCCGGTGGTCGGGGTGAACCGATTCGTCTCCGACGAGCCCGCACCCGATATCGGCACCTATGAACTCGATGCCAAGGGGCGGGAATTGCAGCTCGAGCGCCTGGCTCGGGTGAAGGCCGAACGAGATCCCGCTGCGGTGCGTGCCTGTCTCACCGCTTTGTCGCATGCCGCCGAAGGAGACGGAAACCTGATGCACAATCTGATCGACTGCGCCAACGCGTACTGCACGGTCGGCGAGATGACCGCCGCGCTGAAGTCGGTATGGGGCGAATTCCAGCAGCCGGTGGTGTTCTGATGCCCGCACGCGTACTCGTCGCCAAACCGGGGTTGGACGGTCACGACCGCGGCGCCAAGATCGTCGCCCGCACCCTGCGCGATGCCGGGTTCGAGGTCATCTACACCGGCATCCGTCAGCGCGTGGAGGACATCGTGTCGATCGCGCTGCAGGAAGACGTCGCCGTGGTCGGTTTGAGCATCCTGTCCGGCGCGCATGTGTCGATGACGACGCGCGTCGTGGATGCGCTACGGGCCGCCGGTGCCGGGGATATCGCGGTGGTGGTCGGCGGCACCATCCCGCAGGCGGACGTGCCGCGATTGCTGGAAGCCGGTGCGGCCGCGGTCTTTCCGACCGGCACAGCGCTGGAGACGCTGGTCACCGAGATCCGCGCGCTGTGCTTACCCGCCCCGTCGGCTCCGCCGACTGCCGTCCCCGAGACCGAAACCGCGACACCGTCGTGATCCTGGGCGGCAGCAGTCGTCTGAAAGAGCTTGGAAACTGGAGGAATTCGTGCGAATCGGAGTGATGATCGGGCCGGAGAAGGGGGACTCCGCGCGCAAGCTCAGCAGGATGCTCGACGATATCGAATGGGCCGAATCCGCGGGACTGGACACCGCGTGGATTCCGCAGATACCCACCGATTTCGACGCGCTGATCACCATCGCGCTGATGGGTATGAAGACCACCCGTATCGAATTGGGCACCGCGGTGGTGCCATTACAGGCGCAGCATCCGATCGCCCTTGCCCGCCAAGCACTTTCGGCGCAGGCCGCGGCCGGTGGTCGACTCGCACTCGGTGTCGGCCCCTCGCATCACTGGATCGTGCAGGACATGCTCGGGCTGCCCTATACGAAACCGGCGGCCTACACCCGCGACTACCTGGACGTATTGAATGCCGGTCTGCGCGGGCCCGGCCAGGTCGATATCGAAAACGACACCTTCACCGTGCACAATCCGCTCGACCTCGGTCCGGTAGCGCCGGTGCCGGTGCTGATCGCCGCACTCGGACCGGTCATGTTGCGCATCGCCGGGGAACAGGCCGACGGCACCATTCTGTGGATGGCCGACGAGCGCGCGGTGGCCGACCATGTCGTCCCGAAAATCAACAAGGCCGCCGCCGACGCCGGGCGCCCCGCACCGCGCATCATTGCCGGGCTACCGGTGTGCCTCTGCTCGCCGTCGGAGGTCGACGAGGCCAAGGCGCGGGCCAATCGGATTCTCGGCGAGGCCGAGGTCTCGCCCAACTATCAGCGGCTGCTGGAACAGGGTTCGGCCCGCGATATCGGTGATATCTGCGTCGCGGGCGACGAGCGGGCGATCGCGGCGGGACTGCGGCGCTTCGCCGACGCTGGTGCCACGGATCTCTCGGTGCGGCTGCTGCCCATCGGCGACACCCGCGACGAACTCATAGCCTCCAAGCGCCGCACCCGGGAGATGATCGCCGAACTGGCGAAGGAATTGCGGTGAACCGACCGGTATCCGGCGAGGCCGCGGGGCCGCTGGCGGGGATCCGGGTACTCGAGGTCGGCACCATGCTCGCCGGTCCCTACGCCACGATGATGCTCGCCGATCTCGGCGCCGAGGTGACCAAGATCGAACCGCTGAACGGGGAGATCTCGCGGCAGGTCGGCGACTCCTATTTCGCCAGCCTCAATCGCGGCAAGCGCAGTATCCGACTCGAATTGACCAGCCCCGCCGGACAGCGTCGGCTGGCCGAACTCGTCGCGGAATCGCATGCGTTGCTGGTGAATTTGAAGCCGTCGGCGATCCGGCGGCTCGGCCTGACCTATGAGTCGCTGCGGCAATTCAACCAGCGGATCGTGTGCGTGGCGATCACGGGCTTCGGCTTGGACGGCGGTGACGACCCCGCCTTCGACTATGTGATCCAGGCGGCGACGGGCATCGCCGCAATGACTGGCGATCCGCAGGGTCCGCCCACGTTGCCCGGGTATTCGTCGGCGGACAACTCGACCGGCCTCACCGCCGCGCTCGGCCTGCTCGCCCAGATTGTCTCCGGCCGGGGCGGGCAGGTGGACGTCTCGCTGTACGAGGTAATGCTCTCGCAGCTGAACTACCATGCGTCGGCCTATCTCAACGACGGCAAACAGCCGCAACGCCGAAAGTTCGGCGCACATTCGTATTACGTTCCGGCACAGCTCTTTCCGACCGCCGAGGGCCATCTCGCGCTGTTCATCACCCACGACGGCTTCTGGAAGGTCTTCGCCGCCGAGGCCGGTGTCGACGGATTCGAGACGATGGCCGAGCGGGCTGCCCATCGCGACGAGGTGCTCGCCGCGGTAACCGCGGCCCTGGCCACCGATACCGCCTCCGGTTGGGAAGCTCGCCTGCGCCCACTCGGCATCCCGGCCGCCGCGGTCCGCACCCTGCCCGAGGCACTGGCCGCCACCCCCGAAACCATCGTCACCGTTGGCGATTACCGGCTGATCGGCAGTCCGATCCGGATAGCCGGATACCAGCCGCAGTACGGTCCGCCGCCGGTGCTCGGCGAGCACGAGGAGTAGCGGCCGGGTATCGATCAGGTGCACCGGGTCATCGTGTTGGGCGAGGAGTGCGCTCAGTTCGTCGGCCGCATCAGCTGGCGGTGGGTTGCATCGCTGTCGCGGCGATCCGGTGTGCTGGCGCAGGTGACAGGTCCGGGTTGCGTCCACCGCCGAAGCCCGAGTGGCGCATCGGATTCCGTGCAGCGGACTCGCGCGGATCGCCGCTGTGCGCGACCGCGTACGCGCTCTCCTGCCGCGTCCAGCTGAGTAGGGTGTCG
>NZ_BDBY01000429.1 GCF_001613225.1 Nocardia pseudovaccinii NBRC 100343 | reverse complement strand
TCGAAATGAGGGTGTTGCACCTCGGGTTGCGTCACCGATCCGGCAGAAATCGATCGCGGCAATCTGCCCATACCTGACGTATCGCAGCCATCGGTGGGACCGCACACCAGATCAACTGGCAACCGGCAGATGCTGTGTTGGTGGTGGGCACGGCCTGGAGGCAGGTGCAGGGCAACACCTGGCGGTCTCCTCCAGACCGTGCGGTTCCCTGTTGCGCTGTCGGTTTTCCGCGCGGCAGGGTGCTCATCAGGTGTTGTGCTGGGGTGGAATTCGTCGGCGAGGTCGGCGACGTCGTCGCTGTTCGGGGTGGTCGGCTTCGTCGGTCGTTTCTGGTGAGGGTGTGCCGGGCGGGCGGGGGAGCGGTTTCGTTGGTTTGCTGGTTTGGTCTATTGCGGTGGTGATGTCGGAGGCGGTGAGGAACCACGTCCGGCCTGCCTTGTGTCCTGGTAGGTTGCCTGTTCTGAGCTGTATGAGGTACCAGCGTCGTGATTTGCCGAGAGCCTGCGCGCCTCCGTCGACTGGGTATGTGGGCTCGTGTGACCTCGTGACCGGCTTCGGTGGACGGTTAACTTGGACGACTATCCATCTGCGACAATCTGATTGGATGCCGGGTGAGACTGTCGCAGGTGCGATGTCGAAGGCGGCCCGTCGGTGTCGGCGAGCGATAGGGGCGGCGCTGCAGCCGATTCTGAGGGATAGGGATCTGGCCGGACGCGGGATCGTGACCTTTGCGTCCGGAAAACGCTTGTTTGCATTGAGTTGTGACCTCGTTACAGGCCGATCCGCGAGTCTTCCCCTATAGCAATGAAAGCGTGTTGGACGCGGATTCGCCAGTCCGAGTGCGGCGGTCGGTTCAGATACGTGCGGTACGTAGTTATCTGAATCTGCACTGAGTTCCGGGGCTGTCCCTAACAGCAGCCTCAGCCAGATCCATGATCACTCTGGTCATGATCACCAACTGATTCGTGTCGTCGAATCGACTGGAGTCACTCGACCGCAACGGTTTCGCTGATCTGTGGTCGGTCGTGTCCGAGTTCTGGTCGGCGGGCGGCTTGCACGGCTGCGGCGGGCGCGTTGACGACACGCTGCTGCGCAGTAGCGGCGGGGACGTCCGGTGTTCGCGGGGCAGTCGGCACATCTTTTGAGCGACCGGCCGGGATGTGAAAGGGGTTGCGCGGCTGGGTTTGTCAGTGCTCCATGCGATCGTGAGCTGTCGATCGATTCTGGGGTTCTGGTAGTGATCACCGAAAATCCAACCTCCAAGTGCTGTTCGACAGGTGGTCGGTCGAACCCAAATCATCGAGGCAGCACCGTCCGTCGAACGTGACACGCCTAGCTCCGTCGAGGCGTCGAGCACTGCGTTTCTCGTGATGAGAAGTTACTGACGCATCGCCGAATCGCTTCTGCCCGCACGTGACCGCGCGGTAGGTTCGCGCGAAACGGGAAGGGGATTGGGCTGTGAAAGACCCGCATGATCAACTGGAGTTGGCGAAGCCCGACCTGTGGGGCGCAGCCGCGGTCACCGCGGCCTTCATCGCGCTGATCCTCGGTGTGCTGACCGGAATCGCCGGAATCCTGTGGATCCTCTATGTACTGGTCGATATCGAAGATCGCGCCCGCGAATCGTCAGTCGAGATTGGCCAGTACACCAACCTGATCATCATGGGGATCGTCGCCGTGGCCATCGGCCTGCTCTGGTTCGTTGGCGGATTCCTGCTGCTGGCGGAAAAGACTACGGGCCGAGTCCTGTTGATCCTTGCGTCCGGGGTGGGGCTGATCGCGAGCATCGCGCAACTGTTCAACAGCGGTTTCGCCTACTTGTTCATCCCGATCACCGTGAGCCTGCTAATACTCGTTCTGTGCGTGGTCCCGGCAACAGGCGGCGAGATCGCGGCGGACGAATCCGAGCCGAATCCGCTCGCACACGGCCAGGACCAGTACTGAATTCGCCCACCCGAGGGCGAGATCGGCGAAGCGCGAAGCCAGGTGACCGCCAGCCATTCGTGGCCGTGAAGGTCATCAACGACGATCGGCCCGTGAAGGCCGGTCGGCCTGATCCGGCTGCAAGGCCAGCCGCTACGCGAACTTCATTGGAATTACTACGGGAACCCTGAAGGGGAGCGTGTTGAGCGCCGGGTCGCGGACCGGGGTCAGGCGGGGACGCCGGTGTACAGGTCGTAGGTGCCGTCGGCCTGCAGCTCGCAGACGTAGTGGGTGCCGCCGGTGCTGGGTGACTGGCCGTCGGCCTCGCAGGCGGCCAAGGTGGCGTAGTTGCCGATGTAGGTGCCGCCGGGGTTGGCCGCGGCGATGCCGGTGACGAGGGCGGCGGTGGCGCCGACCGCGAGGAGGCAGGTGGCGAGGGTGGTGGCGATCTTGTTCATGGCTGTCCTCTCGGTCGTTGTGTCGAGCATCAGATACGGAACAGTCTGTTTGTGGAGATTCGGAGCCGCTAGGGTAGTGATCTACTCGATCGTGGGGCTGGCGCGATGACGGTGCGCGATGTCGGAGCCCACCGGGAAGGCTCGGGTCGATCTCGACTGATCGAGCTGTGGTGTTGCAGGTTCGAGCCATCGACCTCGTCGAACTCGACGCAACTGCCAGAGGTTGTCGGCGTAGGGGCGGAGATCGTTGATGCGGTCAAGAACGGCCACCGAGAAATAGGCGCACAGGCGCTGTGACACGAACGAAAACGGCCACGCCGTGATGGCGCCGTCCAGTTGGCGATTTACGCCCAACCCATAACTACGCAGCGCGCCCGACCGCAGATGACATTCCCATCCCAGGTCACTATCGGTGGTCAGTCGGGTACGGCATCGTATCGGTTGGACGAGTTCGCTTCTGCCGCAGCGGATCCTGCTACGCTTGGGTTCAGCGGGACGTTGCTGATCGTGGACGGGGAACACATGGAACAGAGCGACGAGTGGGACACTCTGGTCCAACTCATTGCCGAGAACAGTTACGGCGCGCACATTGAGCCCGACAGCATCAGCATCAAGGTCTTGGACGCTGAAGAAGACTGGGCCGCACCGGATGTCGTGATCAGACGGGTAGTCACCACGAATCGCGGGGATTGGATCCACATCGATAGGCCATTCGCCAGGGCCGACCAGGTCGATCTCGTGGCCGTACTCACCAAGATCGGCAGCACGGGCACTATCGGCGGGCTCGTCGTGGTGGGTGAGCAGGTCATGGTGCGACACGCGCTCCGGCTCACCGAGGCCCTCGAGTTCGATGACGACGACGACGGCCCCAGGTATGACCAATCATTGAGCGATATCGTCGACGCGGCCAGGCTACTGGGGCGGCAACTCGCCGGGCACGACGACGACTAGCTCGGTGGGTTCGGCTTCGAGGCTCGCCGGTCCAGTGCCGAGCTCGGGCACGTATTCGTAGATCGCGGAGCGCGTCGAGAACGCGTGCGATCGATGACACCGTGGCATCGGGGCGGGTAAGCATGACGCGAGCGTGCGCGGTCTGCTCCGGGGACATAGCTGGTGGGCGACCGAGGCGCTGCCTGCGGGCGCGAGCAGCGGCCAAGCCCTCGTTGGTGCCGTCGACGATGAGTTCGCGGATGAACTCGGCGAGTGCGGCGAAGACGTGGAAGACCCGGCACCCGCCCGGTGTGGTGGTGTCGAGCGCTTCGTGTCGGGACCGGAAATCCGGTGCCGCGCTTGCGGAGTCCGGCGACGATCGAGATCAGATCCTGCAGCGAGCGGCCGAGCCGATACATCGACGGCACCACTAGGCTCCCGCCGGGGCGCAGGTAGTCGAGGCAGCGCCACAGTTCGTCACGGGTCGACATTCTTGCCAGATTTCTTGTCCGCGAAAATCGTCTGACACACGGCTCCGCGCAGCGCGAATATCTGCCGGTCGAGGTTCTGGCCCTTGGTCGGGACCCGCCCGTAGCCGACGAGCGCACGGCCCCGCCGATCGGATCGAGGGCATCGCCGTCGAGGACGAGCGCGGGCTGGCGGTCGAGGGTGTCGGTCGTGCCCGGACTGTACGAGAAAGGTCCGACATTGATGATGTATGAGCGTTCCCGCGCTGGTCGTGACCCTGGGTCCGACTGACACCCTGCTGGGTTGTCCTGAACTTGATCTGTCCGGCTGGTCGCGGGGCGTGTGTTGTCTCCCTGCACCGGAGCAGGAGCGGACATGACTTAATCAGGAGCCTGGCAGTTCCCTCGTCAATGTCTTGTCTGCCCGCCCCCGCTTCGGCGTTGGACTCCCGGTCGAAAACGAAGGAGCCATGCCCAGCATGACAGAAACCCGCGAGGTCGTCGCCGGTGTAGACACCCACACCGACACCATCCACGCAGCCGTGATCACCACGACCGGGCGCCACCTCGACGACCGCGAATTCCCCACGACACCGGCCGGTTACCGCGCGGCCGTGGCCTTCCTGACCGGACACGGCGGCCTCATACTGGCCGGAGTCGAGGGAACTTCGAGTTACGGCGCCGGGATCACCCGGGCGTTGACCGCGGCCGGGGTCGAGGTGTGTGAGGTCATTCGCCCCGATCGCAGCGATCGCCGTCGCCGCGGTAAATCCGATCCGCTCGACGCCTACACCGCCGCACGGATCGCCTTGGCCGGTCGTGACGTCGCAACACCGAAAGCCGCCGACACCCTGGCCCTGCGCGCCCTGCTCAGCACGCGCCGATCGGCGGTCAAGGCCCGCACCGCCGCGATCAACCAGATCAAGGCCCTGCTGGTTAGCGCTCCCGATGCGATCCGCGAAAAATACCGTAGGGCAACAACATCGGTGCTGATCACCACGCTGGCCCGCTGTCGGCCCGCCGCCGTCGGCGACTCTGTCGCCGCCACGGTGCTGACCACGGCCAAGGCACTCGCGCATCGTGTCGAGTTCCTCGAAAACCAGAGCACCACACTGACCGAACAGATCGACCGGCTCGTCACCGATCTCAATCCCGCGCTGCGCGCCGCTCACGGCGTCGGCCCTGACACCGCCGCCCAGCTCATCGTCACGGCCGGGACGAACCCGCACCGCCTGAACAGCGAGGCGGCCTTCGCCGCCCTCTGCGGGACCGCGCCGGTCCCGGCATCGTCGGGAAAAACCAACCGCCACCGGCTTTCCCGCGGCGGAGACCGCGCCGGAAACAACGCGCTGCACCGCGTCGCGCTCGTGCGCATGTCCAGCCACCGGCCCACCCGCGACTACGTCGCACGCCAGACCGCCCAGGGCCGCAGCAAACTCGAGATCCTGCGACTGCTCAAACGCGCCATCGCCCGCGAGGTATTCAAGCTGCTCACACAGGCGATCGCCATCCCGGACTACCGCGACCTGCGGCCTGCCCGGCAAGCCAAGAACATCACCGTCACCGCCGCCGCTCACCACTTCGGCATCTGGCCCACCGCCATCTCCCGCATCGAGCGTGGACTCCAACGCGACGACGACTTCGCCGACACCTACCGACACTGGCTCGCTGCGGCTTGACAGCAATAGGAGCATCATTGTTGGACAACAAGGGTTTTCAACACGTTTTTCAGACACCCGCCGAACGAAGGCGACCAGGGATGCGGGTGTCGACGATGCGACGTCGGTAAAATGAACGATTCTCGACACTCGGTCTTCACCGGCGGTCAGGATGTCGCGACAACGGAGGCATACCGCTCTTCGCGGCCGAGCTGGACCGGCCCGTGCGTTGATCGTCGAATTCATCAGCGAGCATCAGGGTCGGCGGGAGCCCGTGGCCTGCGATGGGTGTCGAGTCGGTCTGCGCCGTGCTCACCAAGCTCGGTGTCGAGATCGCCTCAGCGACTTGTTGCATCGGCTCGGCCGGTTCGACTGACGGCGAGAGATAGAGAAGGACGAGGCAGTCGTGGCTCGGCAGCATGGGATGTGTCACCTGTGACAGCATCCATGCGCCATATCATCGGCGACTTCCCGCCGGGCGAGGTGACGTTCGCCCGGATCGAAGTAGCGCCTTTCAGCCCGAGGAGTTCGGTACTACCTTCGGGACGGGTAGTCGCCGACCTGCCCAGCTTTCCGGCTCGGCTCCGTCCGCTATCGCGCGAACCGGCCGATGCCTGCCGGAGGCGATCGAATTGCGGGGTCGGCGTGTGCCTGCGGTACTCGGAAATGGAAGTGGTAAATGGTGATACCGGGCCCGATATCTTGTGCATATTGTGGGGAGGCTGACCATGGACGACCCTCTGCAAATACCGCATCTGAGAGCCACCGCAGACTTGGAACTCCGCCCGTGGTCGTTGTCTGCGGCAGATCTCGAGCTTGTTAGGGAAGCCTCTGCCGACGACCTGATTCCGATAACCACGGTGCCAGCGACCTTCTCGCGCGAGGCCGCAACGCGGTTTGTCGAACGCCAGCGGCAACGAGCGACCGATCGAACCGGATACCCGATGGTGATCGTCCGGCGACGGGACAACACACCACTGGGAAGCATCGACCTGTCCTTGAAGGACATCGACGAAGGCCGCGCATCGCTCGGCTACTGGGTGGTCCGCTCTGCCCGCGGTCATGGCGTCGCCGCGCATGCTCTGGAGGCAATGGCTACCTGGGCGCTGGAAGAGCTGCATATACCTCGGCTCCAGCTCTACGTGGAACCTTGGAACCGCGCTTCGATCCGCACTGCGGAGAGAGCCGGTTTCGAATGCGAAGGGCTCCTCAGATCGTGGCAGAAGGTCGGCAATCGACGCCGCGACATGTTCATGTACGCGCGCCTGGCAACGGGAACCCTCGCCGAGGCGGATCAGGTTTGCACCGGTTAGACCTCAATGACCGGTTGCCGGGCGGTCGCGTGATCGTGAACCGATATCACTGCTGGCACAGTGTTCGATAGGCCCGGGCGGTGCCGGGGTACTCGCCTCGTTGTCGACCTGCACGGCCTCGCTTGTAAAATTGGTCGAGATATGCGTGGTCTGCGTTTGTACGCACAGCCAGTGGATAAATCCGCTCGAGAACATCTGATGAATCGCTCACCCTCTCTATGAGAGGACCGTCCGATGGGTTTTGCAGAGATGCGCCGATTCCGGCGTGATCCGTTGGGTTTCCTCGAAAATCTGCGCCGGATCAGCCCGGTAGAGGTTTTCGCGCTGCCGTGGGGCGGGTGGTGTGTCGGCGATACGGGTCTGGCGCTGAGGGTGTTGAGTGACCGCGCTTTCAATGCGGGGAAGTCCGGGTTCTTCGGTTCTATGCTGCCTTCCCGGTCTGCTCAGGTCGAATTCGGCCGCGCGGTGCGCGCGTTTCTGCGGACGCATACGCCCGAGTATCGCGAGTCCCTGACGGCGGCGGTGATCGAAATGCCCTCCGTCACCCGCTGGCCAGCAACGGGGGTCGAGCTGGTGTATCGGTGCACCGCGGACGTGTTGCTGCACCCCGATGGTTCTCCCGAGTTGCGGCAGTTACTGGAGCGAAATGCGCGCGTGGGCGCGCTTCGCCCGGCCCGAATGGCGCAGCGGGCGCGGGCGCAGCTGTTGCGCGCCAAGCTGTCCACCGCGCTGAACGAGCAGATCCGGGACCGGCGCAGCGCCACCGGCCGCACTGCGGAAGCCGAACCACGGGATCTGCTCGATGCCGTGATCGGTGCCTGTCCCGACGGCGTCGCCGATACAACGGTGGCGCAGCTGTATGTGCTGATGTTCCGGTCCATTGTGGGACCGCTGGGCTACTCGCTCGCGTGGTCGGTGCTGCTGGGCAGTCTCCACTCTCCCGGCTCACCATGGCCTTGGCCCGTCGACTGGGTGGTATGTGAGGCCCTGCGGCACCGGCCGGTCTCCTGGATGGTCAGCCGTCCCGTCCCCTATCCCGCCGAGTTCGGGGGGATCGCCTTCCAGACCGGCGACCTGCTGTCGGTCAGCCCCTATCTGCTCCATCACGACAACGAACACTGGACCAGGCCAGGGGCATTCCAACCCGACCGCTGGATTCGACCGAGCGAACACGGCCCATTTGTGCCCTTCAGCTCCGGCCCCTTCACCTGCGCTGGCGCCGCGGTCGCCCACGATCTGGTCACCGATGCGGCCACCACCCTCATCGAGAACACCTCTCTGCGCGTCATCGGCGGCGGTGATACCCGCCCGATCGTGACCAATGCCGCGATCCCCAGGCCGTTCACCCTGCGGCGGTACCCCACAAGTCCTGTCCGCGCCCGACCGAGCCCCAGGAAGGAGGTGACATCATGATCAAGGCATTGCGGTTCATCATCACCAACAAGCCGACCCGTACCTGGGACCCCGCTCAATACGGATGATTCTGCTATCGGCTGGATGGCTCGACCAACGCCAACCAGCTGTCGGTCATCGGTGGCGCCGGAGATGACATCGCGTTCCACCGGGGTCTTTGGAGTGGATTTAGATGTCCCGAAATCC
Source organism: Nocardia pseudovaccinii NBRC 100343 (assembly GCF_001613225.1). Lineage (GTDB taxonomy): Bacteria > Actinomycetota > Actinomycetes > Mycobacteriales > Mycobacteriaceae > Nocardia > Nocardia pseudovaccinii. Next base: position 7,209 of record NZ_BDBY01000429.1, on the reverse strand, counting down.
CCAACTTGTTTGGCGGGGATTCGGGGACACCATCGTGGCAGGGGCCCTCAGGTCGCGGCGCAATGATTTCGGTGGCGGCGCTCATCGGTGGCTCTTCGTTTCGCTGGTCGTTTTATTAGAACCGGAACCGCACGATGCGGGTGGAGCGTTTCATGCCCGGTAGCAGGTTCAGGAGGCGGTACATGCGGCGGACGTTCGCGGGCGCCTTGGCCATGAGCACCGGTGAGTCGTTCATCGGTGCCTCGTCGATGTATTCGAGGCGCGGGTGCCAATCGGCCAGTGCGGCTGGATTGTTGAAGCCGCAGTGGAATTGGGTGTCGTATTTGCGCAGGGTGGGGTCCCATTTCGAGGTGCGCCATGCCCAGACCGGCACCGTGTCGAGCTGTATTCGGCCGGTGGGGAAGGCATCGACGACGCTGGTCAGCAGTCGCCGGAGGTCGGTCTCGGTCAGGTAGGGCACCAGTCCTTCGGCGATCATCAGCACGGGTCGGCTGCGGGGGATGCGGTCCAGCCAGGTCAGGTCGGTGACGCTGGAGCTGATCAGGGTGTAGTGCTTTCGCGGTGGCAGGAATTGTTGGCGCAGTTCGATGATGGTGGGGTAGTCCAGGTCGTACCAGTCGACGGTGGCGGGTGGGTTGATCCGGTATACGCGGGCGTCGAGGCCGCAGCCCAGGTGCAGCACCACTGCGTCGGGGTGATCGGCGAGGTAGCTTCGGGCCCAGTCGTCGTGGGTCTTGGCGCGTACGACGGCGGCGAGGCCCATCTGGCTGGTGCCGAATCTGCGGTTGTCGTAGTCGGGGTCGAGGTGGCGCATCGTCTGCTCGGCGTATGTGTCGCCGAGGATCGGGTCCGGCAGCCGGTTGTCGAGTGCTTTGGCCTTGAGGACGGGACTGACGGTCTTCTGCACTCCGACGAGTCCGGTGTCTTTCACGCCAGCGACGGTACTCACATTTTCGGCGCCGCCTATCGAGGCGACGCCCGGCCGCAACTGCCCGATGCCGGATCGTTTCTACGGGTGTTCGCGGGTGTGGACGAGCCGACGACTGTATTGATGCTGTGCCCAGCAGTACAGGGGTCTCGCTACGAGGACGGCCCCCAGCACGGGTGCCCCGGCCGATCAGCACCCGTTGCGCGCTCCCGTTTACTCGGCGCCGGGTGTTGACCGCTGGCTTCCTATCGTCTGGTGCGACACGGGCGCGTTCAGGTCTTCAGCGGCGCGAAGGCCTTGTTCACGATCGTGTGTCGCGACCACGTCGCCGGGTTCGATTCGAGACGACACCTCGGCGGAGAAGACGAGCGAGAACTTGCCCGGCGCGGACTGGTGGAAGTCGAGCGCTTCCAGGGTTCCCTGGTAGGTCGTTCCATCCTTCTTGTGTAACTCGACCTGTTGGCCGATCGTGAAGTCTCCCACTGCCCGGCCGACGACGAACGGGTTCGGTCTGAAACTGACCGGGAAGATGCCTTCAACATAGAATTCGCTCACTACTTATTCTCGTTTCGTCCCAGCGCGATAGCGTTGCCGGAGCGCATCATCGGCGGCGTATGCCTCGTCTTCGAGCTCCTGATCACTTTGTTCGGGGGGTGAAGTTGTATCTGATCACTACCGCGCACGGTGTGTCGGTGGCTTGGTGCCTGGCAGACCCCAAGATCGGCGAAGGCGGGGTTGCGATCGAGTTGATCGGGCGCGCCTGTGACCATGCGATGCTGCCAGCTGAATGCGATCTGATCGGCGATAAAGGCTTCGCGGGCAAGGAGTTTCGGCATCTGTCAGCTCTGGAAGGGATTGACTTTTCCCGCCCCGAACCGCAAGGGCGAGCGCCTTCGGTGTCCTTCGAAAGGGCCGGTTCGAGGTGGCCTGGTTGGCCGAGATCCGATCGGCCAACCAGGCCGCACAGCTCTGCGCTCGAACCGGGCAGGTTCTTCAGTCGCGGGGTCTTCGCGGCACCTACCCGCGGGCTACCCGGTGCCGAGGCAGAGGTGCTATTCGGCGGCTGCCTTGTGCGCGAGGTGTGCCAGCTGTTGCCAGGCAGGTGAGGTGATCCCGACCGAGTCGTTGACCAGGCGAATCAGTGCGGGGTCCAGCTGCGGGGTGGTCCGGCCTGCCCCGGTGCGCCGGTCTGCCAGCCACCGCTGGGTGCGGTCGGCCAGGTCCGGCAAGCGGGGGTCGTCGGTCGGCCAGTCGAACGCTGCGTCGTAGTCGAGGTATATGGCCTGGAATTGCGGATCGTCGATGGTGTCGAGCTTGTCGGTGATCCAGCCCGAGGCCTGCTCGGGAGCCACCGATTGGAGCAGGATCCAGATGTCGCGTTCCATCTGGACCGCACGCTCGCTGACGCCGAGTTGCCGTAGGCGGTGCAGGTATTCGGCGACGTCGGTGGACACGAACAGGCCGTCGCCGCGGCCGAGTTCGGCGATCTGTTCACGGGTGCGGCGGATCTCTTGGGCGCGTTCGGCGAGCTGGTGGTCGATCTCGCTGATCGCCGCGGTGAACTCGCCGGTGCTCGCGGCGAGCAATTGTTTGACTCGCGCAAGGGGGACGCCTGCCCGTGCCAGTGTCTTGATCTTGACCAGTTGGACGGCGTCTTCGGCGCGGTAGCGGCGGTAGCCGGAGGAGTCTCGCTCGGGCTCGGGGAGCAGGCCGCGGTCGTGGTAGACGCGCACGGCTTTGGTCGTCACGCCCGCATACCGCGCGAGCTGTCCGATGGTGATCATGCGCTTTTCCTTTCACCAATGCACCGATCGCCTGCGGCTGGTTTCACGCTCGGGCGAACAGTCGGCCAGCGAGATCGATCCCGGTGACGACGCCGTCTTGGTCGCGGGTGAAGAACCCGCGCTGTCCGACCAGGCCTCCGTCGGTGACGATGTAGTCGCCGGTGTCGCCGGGCAGCAGGCCGAGGGTAGCCGGTGGCAGGTCGGGTGGCAGTTCGGTATCGGTGGCGGCGCGGAACTCCGGTTTGATGGCGCAGGCGATCGTCAGTCCCGTCCCGTCGCTGTCGAGGGTGAGCCGCATCATCTCGTTCTCGTAGTGCCCGACGATCTCCGCTGCCCGCGCCTGGTCGTAGGGCAGCGGTTCCGGGTCGCGTTCGACCACCCCGAGGTAGTGTTCCAGCGCCCAGGTGACCACGGCTCGGTTGAATGCGAGTCCGGCGTCGGGGCCGGCGTTGGACACCACGGTGACGGCGAAATCGTGCTCGGGTACCAGGAGCAGGTCGGCGAACTGGCCGTTGCCCGATCCGCCGTGCCCGATGGTCGAGACACCGTCGATCTCGCGCAGGAACCAGCAGATCCCGAACGCATCTCCCAAGGTGGTCCCGCGCAGTTCCACGGTCTGGTCGCGCATCCGATGCAGCTCTTCGGTGGGCAGCAGGTGCTCACCGGACTCGGTGCGGCCGTCGCCGAGATGGAACCTCGCCCACCGCAGCAGGTCACTCACCGAGGTCGCCACACCGCCGCCGGGGTTGTTGGAGCGGTTGTCCTTCCACTGCCGGGCCACCGTGAGCTTGCCGTCGGCGTCGGCGTTGTGGCCGACCGCGAACCGCCGAGTCATCACATCGTTGACCGCGTAGCAGCTGTGTGCCAGCCCGATCGGCTCGAACAACAGCGAGGAGACGGCTTGCTCGAAGGTAAGCCCGGTGACGTTCTCGACGATGCGTCCGGCCAGGTTGAACCCCGCCTGACTGTAGGACGCTCGACCTCCCGGCTCCGCGATCAGCGGCGTGGCCGCGAGCTCGGCCGCGTGCCGCGCAAGAGCATCGTCGCCTTCGCCGGGATCGACGCCGAGCTTCCATTCCAGCCCGGCCGTGTGGTTGAGCAGCTGCAACACGGTGATTTCATCCGCGGTGGCGAATTCCGGAACATAGCGGTGTACAGGCGCATCCAACTCCACCCGGCCGTGGGCGACCAGCCGCATCAACGCGGTCGCGGTGAACGTCTTACTCACCGACCCCACCACGAACATCGTGTCCGCATCGACCGGCAGCGGGTTGACGATGCTCGTCACCCCATGGCAGGCGAAGCCTTCGCGCCCGTCGGCCAACACCCCCACGGCGACACCCGGCACACCCAGCTGCTCTGCGGCACCGGAAACGAATTCGATCAGTTCCCGCTGTGTTTTCTCGTTCATGCCACCATGCTCGAGCCTTGCCCCTGGGGCAAGGTCAAGTCCTTGACCCGGACGCCTCGGGTCGCGTTCCCACCCAGTCCGGGCCCCGATCCCACGGCGCACCGACCTGATCAGCGCAATCAACCATGAGCAGCGATGACTGCAAACCCGAGTTGTCGACGAACGCATCACATCTTCGACTTCGGGCGCCGCCAAGACAGATTCGTTCATAGGTGCCCCTTGGCGTAATGCTCGAACCGGTCAAGGCGCTCGTCGCCAGTCGCGCGAAAACTCGGCAAGACCGTGCTGAGTTATGTGCTGCGATCATCAACGCCACGGAGATAACACCTGCTACTTCTCAATGTGCACCACCGCATCCACTTTGCAGCTCAGGCGGGGTCGGGATTCCGGGAACCCGTGGTGACCGAGCTCGACTGGCGGACCGCGCGGGCGGTGTTGTTTGACACCGTTGTGGGTTCTGGCGCAAACACCGTTTGCGCCGTGAGGCGCTGTGTTTCGAATGGAGGTGAGAGACCCCCATCGCTGGCCTGTCGTAGCAGGTCGGTGGAGCTGAGGGCAGCCTGATCCGGGTGGTGCCGGGGAGGGTGGGAGCAGCCCTGACAAAGCCGGGACGTGGCCAGTACTGCCAGATGGTGCGGGTCCGGCAAGCGGGATGAAGAGGAGTACGCGAGGAACCAGCGTTGTTACGTCCCTTTATGCGCCGCCTGCTCAAATCTGGCGGATATGGGCAGGATGCGGTGTGTCCCTGCTGTTTACGGTTGCGGCGGGGAACTTCATGGCCGGTTTATGAAAGCTGGTCTGGAGGCCACGGGGAATGTCTACGGCGTACCCGTGGCGATGCCGCAGGGACACAGTTGGGCTCCTACTTCGTCGAGCGAAACACAGTGAACACGGGAACCACTCGGTCAGACTCCCTGGTGGCGCAACAATCCGGTTGCGCCAGTTGGGGATAGACGCACCGACCGTCGAACGGACCGGGTGGGGCGGAGCCGCCGTAGTAGTCCGAGGCCGGGAAAGCCGGTCACATGGCGAAGGGCGGCAGCGGTTTTCGAGAAAGGCGGAGACTGTAATGCCGAAAGACGCGCCACCGAACGGTGACGCCATGCCGGTGGACCCTACGGGGCCGCGCCGGCGGGTATCGGAGATGCAGGCCAAGCTTCACCGTTGGGCGGCGGCCGATCCTGGCCGCCGGTTCGACGACTTGTTCAACTTCGTGCACGACCCGGCAACGCTGATCGTGGCGTTCGACCGGGTCGCGGGCAACCACGGAGCCCGCACTCCCGGCGTCGACGGCATGACCGTCACCGACGTCGACGAGTACATCGGGGTTCCGGGGTTCCTGGACGATCTGCGGACTTCGTTGAAAGATGGGTCCTTTCGGCCGTTGCCGGTGCGGGAGCGCAAGATTCCCAAGCCGGGCGGGTCGGGGAAGGTGCGCCGTCTCGGGATTCCGACGGTGACCGACCGGGTGGTTCAAGCCGCGCTGAAGCTGGTGCTGGAACCGATCTTCGAGGCCGACTTCGAGCCGGTCTCCTATGGGTTCCGGCCCAACCGGCGGGCGCAGGACGCGATCGCCGAGATCCACTACTACGGCACCCGCGGCTATCGGTGGGTGCTGGATGCGGATATCGAGGCGTGTTTCGACCGGATCGAGCACACGGCCCTGATGGACCGGGTTCGGTTGCGGGTCAAAGACAAACGGGTCCTGGCGCTGGTCAAGGCGTTCCTGAAGGCGGGGCTCCTCACCGAGCTCGGCGAACACCAGGACACGATGACCGGCACTCCGCAGGGCGGCATCCTCTCGCCGCTGCTGGCCAACATCGCGCTGAGCGTGCTCGATGAGCATGTGATGGCGCCGTGGAAGCCGGGCGCGACGATGGCCAGCGAGGCCAAGCGGGCATACCGTCGCCGAAAAGGAGCGCCGACGTGGCGGATCGTCCGCTACGCGGACGACTTCGTCGTGCTGGTTCATGGGACCAAGGACGATACCGAGGCGATGCGTGAACAGGTCGAGGAGGTGCTTTCGCCACTGGGACTTCGGCTTTCGCCGGAGAAGACGGTGGTGCGGCACCTGTCGGACGGGGTCGATTTCTTGGGATTCCACATCCAGTGGCGTCGCAAGCGTGGCTCAGACAAATGGTTCGTCTACACCTTCGTCGGTGACCGGCCCATCCGGTCACTGAAGGCGAAAGTTCGTGCCCTGACCCATCGGCTATCGCAGCAGAGCCTGGGATATGTGATTATGCGGCTCAACCAGATTCTGCGCGGTTGGTCCAACTACTTCAAGCATGCCGTGGCGAAGCACCGATTCGCCGTGCTTCAGAAGTTCGTCTGGAGACGGATGATCGTGATGCTGCAAACCCGGCACCATTGGGGTTGGAAGGACATCCGCCGCCGGTTCGTCACCGTCACAGGGCGGTGGCAGCCGATCACTGCGGTGGACGGGACCGAGTTGTTCGATCTCAACAGCGTGACGGTGAGCCGTTATCGCTGGCGGGGCAACAAGATCCCGAACAGATGGACGGCCCTTCAACCAGCCTGACGGCAGAAACCGTGGAGAGCCCGTTGCGTCGAGAGGCGCACGGCGGGTTCGGCGAGAGGTTCGGGGAGACGGAGTCGGAGCAATCCAACCACCGCGCCCCGAGCCTACTCAGCGATCGTGCTGTTCGGCGTTCGACGCTGCCGCACAACTCGACAGCGAACTGCGCGACCGGCTTCGGGGCTGACGCAGGTCACTTACCGAGCGGCATGGACTTCCACAGCGACAGCTTCTGATCGTCGTCGGAGGGGGTGTCGTACTGCTCGATTTTCACCGTGAAGTGGTTGCGGTCGGAATCGGTGCTGAATCCGGTGCAGATCACGCCGTACCGAGCCGAGGGGTCGGTGAATATCAGCTTCATCGGTTCGGAGACATCGGGGTGAATCTCGGTGCGCAGCTGTTCATGCGTGGACGGCGCGTGGATATCCCGGTCCGCGGCCTCGGGAGTGTCGAAATAGGCCAGGGTGAGGGAGAAATCGGTGTTCGCGCTGACGCAGTTGATGACTGCCTTCTCATGGCTGTCGCAGGTGGTGTCGTGCCAGCCGGG
>NZ_BDBY01000428.1 GCF_001613225.1 Nocardia pseudovaccinii NBRC 100343 | reverse complement strand
GCCGGTCGCGGCGGCCGCCCCCGTGGCCGCTCCGGTCGCGAGCTCGGGCGGTCCGCGTCCGGATGACATCGCCTTCACCGCCGCCGACGCCACCCGCGTACTGATCGCGCTGTGGACCAAGCTGCGCCTGGATCAGATCGGCCCGGTCGATACCATCGAGGGCCTCTGCGACGGTGTCTCGTCGCGGCGCAATCAGCTGCTCGTCGACCTCGGTTCCGAACTGTCGCTCGGTGCCATCGACGGTGCCGCCGACGCCGATATGGGTGCGCTCTCGGCCACCGTCGAGCGGCTTGCCCGCACCTACAAGCCCTTTGGCTCGGTGCTCTCCGATGCCATCGGCGATCACCTGCGCAAGATCTTCGGTCCGTCCGGTAAGCGGCCCGCCGCGATCGCCGAGCGGGTCAAGAAGGTCTGGGAGCTGGGCGACGGCTGGGCCAACCATGTCACCGCCGAGGTTTCGCTCGGCACCCGCGAGGGTGTCAGCGTGCGTGGTGGCGATCTCGGCGGACTGGTCGCGAGTGTGAGCGACGCCGCCTCGGTCGATGCGGCCATCGACGCCGCCGTGCAGGCCGTCGCGGCCCGTCGCGGTGTCGCGGTATCGCTGCCGAGCGCGGGCGGCGGTGGCGGCGCCACCGTGGACGCCGCGGCGCTGGGTGAGTTCACCGAACAGATCACCGGTCGCGACGGTGTGCTGGCCACGGCCGCCCGCGTGGTGCTCGAACAGCTCGGCCTGACCGAGCAGGCCTCCGCGCCGGAGGCCTCGGATGACACCCTGGTCGATCTCGTCTCGGCCGAATTGGGTTCGGACTGGCCGCGTTTGGTCGCGCCCGCCTTCGACGCACGCAAGGCCGTGCTGATCGACGACCGCTGGGCGACCGCACGCGAGGATCTGGCCAAGCTCTGGTTGCTCGACGACATCGGCTCCGGCGAGGAGCCGGTGGACGGCTTCCTCGGTGCCGGTGCAGCCGTTGCGGCACAGGCGAACTGGTGGCGTGAGAAGGCCAAGCACGAAGCCCGCTCGGTGCTCGCCGGACTGTACGAGCGCATCGCCGATGCGGCGCTCAACACCGAAGAGTCCGGCCTGTGGTCCTCGGATATCGCCGTGATCACCGGTGCCAGTAAGGGTTCCATCGCGGCGGCGGCCACCGGTCGATTGCTCGGTGGCGGCGCCACGGTGGTGGTCACCACCTCGAGCCTCAGCGACGAGCGGCTCGGCTTCTACCGCAAGCTCTACCGCGAGAACGCGCGCCACGGTGCCGCGCTGTGGGTCGTCCCCGCGAATATGGCGTCCTACCAAGACGTCGACGCGCTGATCGACTGGGTCGGCAGCGAGCAGGTCGACAATGCGGGCGGTGCGAAGGTCAAGATCAAGGACGCGATGACCCCGACCCTGCTGCTGCCGTTCGCGGCACCGCGGGTCGCCGGTGATCTCGCCGATGCCGGCGCCCGCGCCGAAATGGAGATGCGGGTGCTGCTCTGGTCGGTCGAGCGGCTGATCGGTGGGCTGTCCAAGATCGGCGTCGATCACGATGTCGATGCGAAACTGCATGTGGTGCTTCCGGGTTCGCCCAACCGCGGCATGTTCGGCGGCGACGGCGCCTACGGTGAGTCCAAGGCCGCACTCGACGCGGTGGTCGCCAAATGGCGGGCCGAGAAGTCGTGGTCGAGCCGAGTCACCCTGGTACACGCCCTCATCGGCTGGGTGCGCGGCACCGGGCTCATGGGCCACAACGATCCGATGGTGACCGCGGTCGAGCAGGCCGGTGTGCACACCTGGTCCACCGCCGAGATGGCCGATGAGCTGCTCAAGTGGTGCACTTCGCGGGCCCGTCAGGTGACCGCAACCGGACCGCAGCAGATCGACCTCACCGGCGGACTCGCCAGGGTCAAGCTCGATCTGCCCGCACTGGCCAAGCAGGCTCAGGAGGCCGCCGCGGCCGAGACCGAGGAAGCCGTTGCGGCGGGGACGATTTCGGCGCTGCCCGCACCGCCGACCATGAGCTCGGCGCTGCCGGTGCCCGAATGGGGTTCGGTGACCGCCGATCTCGCCGATATGGTCGTCATCGTCGGTGCCGGTGAGCTCGGCCCGTACGGTTCGGCGCGCACCCGGTTCGAGATGGAGGTCTCCGACGAGCTCTCGGCCGCCGGTGTGCTCGAGCTCGCCTGGACCACCGGCCTGGTCGCCTGGGAGAACGATCCCAAGCCCGGCTGGTACGACACCGAATCCGGTGACTACGTCCCCGAACACGAGCTGGCCGAGAAGTACCACGACGCGGTCGTCGCGCGCTGCGGTGTGCGCCGCTACGAGGACGACGGCGCCATGATCGACAATGCCGCGCCGCTGATGACCTCGGTCTTCCTGGACCAGGATCTGACCTTCACGGTCGGCGGCGAAGCCGAGGCGCGCGCCTTCTACGCCGCGGATCCGGAGCACACGGTGATCACCCCGGTCGCCGATTCCGGTGACTGGCAGGTGATCCGCAAGGCGGGCACCGAGATTCGGGTACCGCGCAAGGCCAAGCTGTCGCGCACCGTCGGCGGTCAGATCCCGACCGGCTGGGATCCCACCATTTGGGGCATCTCCGCCGATATGGCGGCCTCGGTGGACCGGGTCGCGCTGTGGAATATTGTCTGCACCGTCGACGCGTTCATCAGCTCCGGGTTCAGCCCGGCCGAGCTGATGAGCTGGGTGCACCCGAGCCTGGTCGCCAATACCCAGGGCACCGGTATGGGCGGCATGTCCTCGATGCGCTCGCTCTACATCGACAACCTGCTCGGCGAGTCGCGCCCGAACGACATCCTGCAGGAGGCGCTGCCGAACGTCGCGCTCGCGCATGTGGTGCAGTCCTACGTCGGTAGCTACGGTGCGATGGTGCATCCGGTGGCGGCCTGCGCGACTGCTGCGGTGTCGGTCGAGGAGGGCGTCGACAAGATCCGTTTGGGCAAGGCCGATTTGGTGGTCGCCGGTGGCTTCGACGATCTCGGTATCGAGGGCATCGTCGGCTTCGGTGATATGTCGGCCACCGCGGATTCGGCGGCCATGAGCGCCAAGGGCATCAGCGACCGGTACTTCTCCCGCGCCAACGACCGCCGTCGCGGCGGCTTCGTGGAATCGCAGGGTGGCGGCACCGTGCTGCTGGCGCGCGGCGACGTGGCGGTGGAAATGGGCCTGCCGGTGCTCGGTGTGGTCGCCTTCGCACAGTCCTTCGCCGACGGCGTGCACACCTCCATCCCGGCGCCCGGCCTCGGCGCGCTGGGTGCGGGGCGTGGCGGCCGCGAATCCAAGTTCGCCGCCGAACTGCGCAAACTCGGTGTGGCGCCGGACGATATCGCGGTCATCTCCAAGCACGACACCTCGACCGCGGCCAATGATCCGAACGAGTCCGAACTGCACGAGCGGTTGGCCACGGCCGTCGGACGCTCCGAAGGCGCGCCGCTGTTCGTGGTTTCGCAGAAGAGCCTGACCGGACACGCCAAGGGCGGCGCGGCCGCCTTCCAGCTCATCGGCCTGTGCCAGGTGCTGGAAAACGGTGTGGTGCCGCCGAATCGGAGCCTGGACTGCGTCGACGACAAAATGCGGGCCTACCCGCATCTGGTCTGGGCGCGCGAACCGCTGCGCTTCGGTGAGCGGTTCCCGCTCAAGGCCGGTCTGCTGACCTCGCTCGGCTTCGGCCACGTCTCGGGTCTGCTCGCGGTGGTGCATCCGGAGGCGTTCATCCAGGCGATCGAGCCGGGTCGGCGCGAGGAGTACCAGCGCCGGGCACAGCAGCGTCAGCTCGCCGGACGGCAGCGGTTCACCGAGGCCATGTGCGGTGGCGCCCCGCTGTACGAGCGGCCTGCCGATCGTCGCCTCGGTGCCGACGGCACGCCGTCGGAGCAGAAGCGGCAGCTGGAGGCCGACGTGCTGCTCTCGCCGGAGGCGCGGCTGTCCGGCGACGGCACCTACCGGGCCGATGGCGCGGGTTGCGGCACCGGGGCAGTGATTCTCGGGCAACTCGATGCCGGTGGCTCTATGGCATAGCGGCTTCGGCCATTACCGTGCAGAGTGCGGTCGCTACGGCGGCCGCACTCTGACTTTTTCATTGAGCTCGAAGGCTGAGGAGCGGCGACGCATTGACCATCCTGGGTATCGGCTTGGACTTGGTGACCATCTCCGAGTTCGCCGAACAGTTGCAACGGTCCGGAACCACCATGCTCCGGGAGAGTTTCACCGCCGGTGAGCGGCGCTATTGTCAGAGCAAGGGCACCGACCCGGCTCGCAGTTACGCGGCGCGCTGGGCGGCCAAAGAGGCGGTGTTGAAGGCTTGGGCGTCTTCGCGTTTCGCGCGCCGCCCACAGATCGGCGACAACCCGTACCCCCTCATCGAGGTGGTCAACGACGCCTGGGGGCGCCCGAGCATCAAACTGCACGGCTTGGCCGCCGAATTCCTGCCCCGCGCAAGGGTTCACCTGTCCCTGACGCACGACGGCGACACCGCCGCCGCCATGGTCGTGCTCGAGGATCCGGGCGAACTCGCCGATTTGATCGAAGGTCGCGAGGCGCAGTAGCCGTTCGATGTTCGAGCCGGGTGCCCTGTACACAGGATGCCCGGCTCGAAAGCGGATTGCTGAAAGTTAGCGCTGGCCTCCGGTTCGGGATTCCTTTTCGGCAACCATGAGGTATGCCACCATCAGCCGTTTGAGTTCGGAGACCGCTTCGGTGTTGCTCTGGTCGTCTTGCACGGAGAAGTTCAGCATCGAGTAGACGACGTGCACCAGGACTTCGGCCATCATGGTGCGGCGGGCGCGGGGGGTGCGCGGGGTCAGCGGACGCAGCATTTGCGAGACGACCTCGGCGAATTCCTTTTCGTGGATCGCGCCGGTGGCTCGGGTGGACGGGGTGGACTGCATTGCCAGCCATACCTCGCGCCGGGACGGGTCGGTCATCCACAGATTCGCCAGATGGTCGACGAACTGGTTCATGTGCCGTAACCAGTCCAATGACGGGATTTCACCGTGGAAATCGGCGAGTTCCTGGGAAACCGCAACCAGGTCTTGGCGATTCAGCTCGCAGACGATGACGTATTTGTTGGCGAAGAACTGATACAGCGTGCCGATCGGCACTTCCGCCCGCGCCGCCACCTCTTCACAGGTGAACGATTCGAACCCGACCTCGACGAGCAATTCCCGGGACGCCTGCAAGAGGGCATCGAACTTGCGTTTACTGCGTTCCTGAGTCGGCCTGCGCCGCGGCATGAGCTCCTGCGGGTCGTCCTGCAGGTCCAACGCAGGGTCCAGACGTCGCTGCTTCGACCTGGCCTCCGTGCGTACATCCACGTATCAAGGCTAGCGGTATCGACACATATGCGACACGCGCACCGTATCTGCGTGTTAAGGACTGTCACATTTCATCACCCATCCAAACCCGAGATGGCACCGAACACATAACCGAGCGTGCGTGCATCTCGACGCACGTTTCGTGCCGGGGAATCCAAGGGGCTCAGGGGTTTCGGCAAGCTCGTGAGCTCGGCAATTGCACTGGGAAGGCGTGATCAGTGGGAGCTCGATCCGTGGTAACTCTAGGCGTTTCCACCGAACGCGGCGCCGTTCACGCGGTAGCCCTCGCCGACGGCGGCGAGAAGCTATCCGAGCGGGTGCTGCTGCAGCGGGTGGTGAAAACTCGAGGCGATTCGAAGGCGGACCTGGCGGTTGCGGTCCAGACGGCGATGGACACACTAGCGGCGGAGTTGGAGTCCGAGCGGGATATCGTGGGTGCGGCGGTCACCTACCGCGATGCCGCCGAGCGGCGTGCCATCGTCACCAAATTGGCGTCCGGCCCGTGGCATACTGCCTCGCTGGTATCGGCCAAGTCGGCACATCTGAGCGTGGCCGGGGTCATGACCTGGCTCGATGAATTCGATGATCTGCTCATCTGCGAGGTGGTCCCGGGGCATCAGGCGTTCACGCTGATCGACCGCAAGCGCAGTCGGGTGCTGGCCGCGACGAGTCATTCCGGCAATGCGACCGCCGAAGCGCTCGACGTCGCGGTGTCGGATGCGTGGGACCAGTTCGAAGCGGCAATGGTTCGGCCGGATGCGGTGGTGCCGATCGGGTCGGCGGCGGACAGCGCGGTGGTGGCCACGGCGATGGACGGCTTCGGCGCTCCGGTGCTGCCGTGCAAGATCGCGACCTCCGCCTCGGCGGTCGGTGCGGCGCTGTTTGCGATGAGCGACGTGACCGGTGTGAGCGAGCCGGTCGAGCGGGTGCGAAGTACGCGCGGTCACACGGCTGTGTTCGCGGCGGCCAGTGTGCTGGCGGGCGGACTGGTCGCGGGCGGTTTGTACGTGACAACGCGTACGGGGGCCGTCGTCGCGGACGCGCGGGTCACCGCGGACGCCCGCGTGGTCGACGGTGATACCGGATCGGCGAGCGGCTCCACCGCGGGCTCCTCGCTGCAGCCGAATATCAGCCCGTTCGATCGTCCGGAGGCCCGGCAACCCGCGGCCGCAGGCAACACCGCTGACTCGACGGTGACCGAATTCGATCTGGACAACCTTCCGCAGTACAACGAACACTGGGGTGCTCTGCCATCCGTATCGGCCGCTCCGGATGCACACGAGCACGGCAACGAGGCGGCCGGATCGCCTCAGCAGCTCCCGGGCACCGGAACCCAGGGACCGACCACCAAAGTCGGTGCTCCGAACGACGCCATGCTCTTCCCGGGTGAGGCTCCGCCGCCGGCGGCCTTCACCCCCGAGTTCTACCACTGGTGGGACAACCACGTCCGCCTGCTCGTGCAATGGGCGACCCAGCAGATGCAGCCCACCTAGGAGATGATCTTCGAGAGGTCCGGTGCCCCAGTGGCTCCGGACCTTTCGCTTTATGCGCCTTCGAGCTGGACGAAACCCGTTGGGCGCAAGCCGATCCGTGCTTCGGTCTACACCGACAGGTCGCGACGGAGTTTCGCTACGTGACCGGTGGCGCGGACGTTGTACTGTGCCACTTCGATTTCGCCTTTTTCGTCGACCAGGAATGTGGAGCGGATAACACCGGTGACGGTCTTGCCGTACATGGTCTTCTCGCCGAACGCGCCCCATGCGGTGAGGACGGATTTGTCCGGATCCGACAGCAGCGGGAAGGTGAGCTTTTCGTTGTCGCGGAACTTGGCCAATTTGGCGGGCTTATCGGGCGAGATGCCGATGACCTCGATGCCCGCACCCTCGAGGTCGGCGAGGTTGTCGCGGAAATCGCAGGCCTGTTTGGTGCAGCCGGGGGTGCTCGCGGCCGGGTAGAAGTAGACGATCACCTTGCGGCCGCGGTAGCCGGACAACGACACGTCCTTGCCGTCGGCGTCGGGCAGAGTGAAATCGGGGGCGGCATCGCCGGGGGAGAGTCGTTGGTTGTCGGTCACCTCTTGCACGGTAATCGAACGCCCCGACAATGCGGCCGCACCGACGCAGCCCGGCTGGCTAGACTCGTCGGCAGCGCGGTTCGCGGCATATTGAATACAGGAGGATATACGTGGCTAGGGATACCGAGCGGATCGAACGGGAGATCGAGGCCGCACGGACACGGCTCGCGAGCACGCTCGACGAAATCGCCGTACGGGCCGATCCGCAGCGCATCGCCGATGACACCAAGCACATGGTGCTGGCGAAGCTCAACCAGCCGAAGGTGAAGTACAGCCTGATCGGCGCGGCCGCGGTGGTCGTCGGGTTGGTGCTGGTCAAGATCTTCCGCTGAGCCGAAAACGTAGAACACCCGGTGTGGCCAGCCACACCGGGTGTTCTACGTTCAGGACTATCAGACCGTCGGGCAGGCGAAACCGTCGCCGTCCGGATCCAAATGCGGGCCGTAGCCCGGTTCCCCGCGGAACAGCGGTGCCCGACCGGCCGCGCGGGCCTCGTCACAGTTGGCGAATGCGCCACCGGCCGAGCCGGTCTGGGACATGCCTGCCGAACCGGTCGCGGCCGATCCGGTATCGATGGCGGATGAGCCTGTTCCCGCGGAACCGGTAGGGACGTCGGCCAGGGCTGCGGGCGCCGCTAGGAAGGCGAGTCCCGCGGCGGCAACGCTGACGGTGAGCCGGCGAACGTTCATATATTCCTCTGTTTGTGTGCTGCGGTGGAGTAGCGTCCGGGGGGAGACGCCGCATCCACTGTTGTGACGGGCCGCGTACTTGTCAACCGCGCAGCAAAACAATTAGGGGCATTAGGGGACAACGCCCCTTCGTTCGTTATTCGCCCAAACGCCTACCCACCAGATGTTCGGCCGGGATATTGCCCATGCGTCCGGCCTGGTAATCCGCCATGGCCTGGATGATTTCGGCGCGGGTGTTCATGACGAACGGACCGTATTGCACCACAGGCTCTTTGATCGGCAGGCCGCCGAGCAGCAGCACCTCCAGGTCGCCGGTTCGGTTGTGTTGCAATGCATCCGCGGCGACGGTGATCGAGTCGCCGGGGCCGAATACCGCGAGTTGGCCTTCGCTGATCGGCCGGCGCTCGGCGCCCACTGTTCCGCTGCCGGACAGGACATATGCCATCGCGGTAAACCGTTGCGGCCACGGGGTTTCCAGCTGTCCGCCCGGGGTGAGCGAGGCGTGTGCGTAGGCGATCGGGGTATAGGTCGAACCCGGACCCTCGAAGCCGCCCATCTCGCCCGCGATAATGCGCACCAGTGCGCCACCGTCGTGCGAACTGACCAGCGTCAATTCACTGCCGCGCAGATCCTGATAGCGCGGTGCGGCCATCTTCTGCGCGCGCGGCAGATTGACCCACAGTTGGATGCCGTGGAACCAGCCGCCCGCGATGACCAGTTCCTCGGCGGGCAGCTCATCGTGCAGAATGCCGGAACCGGCCGTCATCCACTGGGTATCGCCCTCGCTGATGACGCCACCGCCGCCATTGGAATCGTGATGCACCATGGTGCCGTCCATGACGTAGGTGACGGTCTCGAAGCCGCGGTGCGGATGCCACGGCGCGCCCTTGGCCTCGTACGGCTCATAGGCGACCGGACCCATCTGGTCGAGCAGAATGAATGGATCGGCCGAGCGCAGATCCATGCTCGGGAACGGCCTGCGCACCTCGAAGCCCGCGCCTTCGCGCTGCTGATGTGCGGTGCTGATGCTGCTCACCTTGCGTTCCCGCGTCGAATCCGCGGGCCGAGGGAGTCGCGGCAGCACCATGATGTCTGGGACGGTGATGGCCGGCATGGGCACCTCCTGAGTAGTTGGTGTCCATGTCAACCAATTACTGGCTAGGATCATTCCCGTGGTGCGTTGGTTGAGCGATGACGAGCAGCAGACCTGGCAGGCCTTCATCCGGCTGCGCCAGCGCCTGGATGCCGCGCTATCGGCCGGTCTGGCCCAGGACGGCCTGTCCACCGCCGACTACGAGCTCCTGGTGCCGTTGTCGGCCGCGCCCGGCGGCTGTCTGCGCGCCAAGGAGTTGGCCGCCGAGGTCTGCTGGGAGAAGAGCAGGCTCTCGAAACACTTGGCGCGCATGGCCGCTCGCGGACTCGTCGATCGGCGCCCGGCCGAGGACGACGCCAGGGGGATTCTGGTCGAACTCACACCCGAGGGACGCAAGGTGCTCGAGAAGGCGGCACCGAACCATGTCGAACTGGTGCGCCGGATCTTCGTCGATCCGATGACGCCCGCCGAGGCGCGCGCGCTGCACTCGCTGGCCGACAAAGTGGTCGTCGAGGCCGAGAGCGAGTCCGAACTCGGTTACTGAATCACCACGGGGTGATCGGCGGCTTCACCCACAGCAGCTTCTCGTCGCTGTTATTGCGCTGTGCCGCAGGATGATTCGGATGACGAGCAGCCCAGATGTCCTTCTCGTCGAGCAGCTTCGCCACAGTCGTCCACGTCTCGTCGGTACTCGGCGGATTCGTCTCGGCCGCGCGCGCCAGTTTCCGGCGGACCGCCGCAGGCATATCCAGCAGTTCCGTTCCGGTGATGCCGCGATCCCAGATAAAGGTGGCGAGGCGGCGCGCCTTCTCGGCGCGGCTCTTCGACGCATGGTCGGAGTGGGCGTAATCGGTCATGGCGGAATCCGCATCGGTGGTGGTCGGTCCTGGTCGACCCTACGACAATGCCTCCCCGCCGTCGGGCGGGGAGGCATTGTTCACGAAGTCGATCAGTACGCCGAGTTGACGTTATCCATCGAGCCGTAGCGGTGGGCCGCGTAGTTGCAGGCCGCGGTGATGTTGGCGACCGGGTCCCAGATGTCCCAGGCGGTGCCTTCGACGTGGTAGGCGTTGAAGGTCGGGTCGATCACCTGGAGCAGCCCCTTGGACGGGATGCCGGCGGCGGCGTTGGAGTCCCAGAGGTTGATGGCCTGGGGGTTGCCGCCCGATTCGCGCATGATGTTGCGGTAGATGCCGTTGTAGCTACCCGGGATGCCGTTCGCCGCCATGATGTCGAGGGCGTGGTGGATCCAGCCGTCGAGGTTGTCCTCGTAGACCGGGGCCGGGGGCGGCGGCAGGGGCAGGCCGGGGACCGGCGGCAGTTCCGGCAGCGCGGGCAGGGCGGGGATGAGCGGGGCATCGACCGGCGTTGCCGCTGCATCGACCGCCGGCGCGGCTGCCGGGGCGGCCGCGGGGGCGGGCTGCTCCTCGGCGACCATGGCAATGCGCGACGGAACGCTGTCGTCGGCCAGCGCGACTACGGAGGAGGTGCCGACGGCGATAAGACCGGCCGCGGCCACAGCGAGGGTGACACTGTCACGCAGCGATAGGCGGCGGAAAGAGGTGAGGCGTTTGTCGAGCATTTCGAAATCAGTTCCTTGATCGTGTCCAGAGAGGGGATCCGGCCCGGTTGAGGCAGCGCGG
This sequence comes from Nocardia pseudovaccinii NBRC 100343, assembly GCF_001613225.1. Lineage (GTDB taxonomy): Bacteria > Actinomycetota > Actinomycetes > Mycobacteriales > Mycobacteriaceae > Nocardia > Nocardia pseudovaccinii. Next base: position 5,934 of record NZ_BDBY01000428.1, on the reverse strand, counting down.
ATCTCCGACGGGGCACCCGGTGGGAAGGCCCGCCTGAATCGGTTCCGTATGCTGTTTTCGGGTTTTGTTGTGAAGGCCAGGCGAGCCCTGGCGCGCGACGCGGTGTGAGCCACCCGGGGTCGGTTCCCAGCGGGTGCCGCTGTCGAGCGGGGAGATTGCGGTCGGTGCCGCTGATATCTCCGGCGACCGCGGCGGGTGAAACCCATCTGCCGTTGCGGTCGTTTTCCGACTGTGTGTGGATCGCTCCACGGTGTAACCAAACTGTAGGTCTGCTTGCGACCTGATCTCAGCTTGGTCACGGTCGGTTAACGCAACATGAACTAAAAGTGAATGGCAGGCGTTGCCGATCTTGGAAAGCCCAGGTCGGGCTTCTCGAAACCCCATCTATGCTGGGAGTTTGCTGTTAAACTTGATGTGACGCAGGTCACGGAAATTTCAGGGTAACGCAGGCCACTTTGTCTCGATTTGGTCACCAAACGGCCGGACGTACCCTCCCGGGGGCCACCACGCGGGTCAAAACGTTACGCAATTGGGCCACCGTTGAATCGCCCAAAACGGACGCCCATTGGTCGGCGAATTCGGCCGCGGCGGCATCGGCCGCGCGCGTGCAGGCCCACCCCTTCGCGGTCAGTGTGATCAACCGTGCGCGCGCGTCGTCCGGATGCGCGTTGCGCTCGGCGTAACCCTTGCGCACGAGTTCGTCCACCAACTGACTGGCCGCCTGTTTGGTCACTCCCAGATGTTCGGCCAACTCGCCGACTGTCGCCCCGTTCGGCGACAGCCGCACAAAGGCGAACCCATGCGTCGGCCGCACATCGGTGAACCCGGCCGCGACCACCCCGGCGTGAATGGCGTCGGTGGCAGCCGCTCCCGCGGCGAGCAGCAGCAGCGCGAGATCCTGGCCTGGCCGCGGGGTCGAAGCGGGTTTCGGATTCGACATGACTGACATCTTGACACAGATAGGCAAGTTGCTTGACTATGTAGTCAAGCAACTTGACCAAATGAAGGAGTTAAGGCATGCCCGTAACCCGCGCCGCCGATGCCGAAGTCCACGAAATGCACGGCACCCGATTCACCTCCTATATCCGTCCTGGCACCGGCAGCGCCGAACTCTGCGTCTGGCAGATCCAGGTGTCGGCCGAGACGGAAGGCGTGCCGCACAAGGTGTTGCGCGAGGAGGCATTCGTGGTGATCCAGGGAGCGGTGACGATCACGATCGATGGCCAGGCGGAGGCGCTGGTGGCCGGTGACGCAGCGGTGGCGCCCGCGAATTCGATGATCTCCCTGACGAACTCGGCCGCCGAGCCAGCCGTGCTTGTCGTGACGGTCCCGGTCGGATTCCAGGGCGAACTGCCCGACGGAACCGTGATCAACCCGCCCTGGGTCGGCTGAGCCACTTCGCGCGACGGACCGGGTGGCGAACAACACACCCGGCGTTACCGCTTCGATGGCCGTGCGTAACCGAATTGATGAAACGAAAAATCCCCCGTCGAAGGTGCTGCCTACGACGGGGGATTCTGTTGTTGTGCGCCATCAGGGACTCGAACCCCGAACCCGCTGATTAAGAGTCAGCTGCTCTGCCAATTGAGCTAATGGCGCGTGTCTTGCTGTGCTCCGTGTTCCGGTGCGGGACAAACATTAACAGGCCGAGTACCCAGAAGCGAAATCGGTTTCTGACCGGGGGCGTTGTGGACTTCGCGATCGGTGTTAACACCCGGCGGGGTGCGGATGATCTAACCGGTGGAACTCGCCTGTGGCGGAGTGATTTCCCATTGGACCGGACCCGTTGCGCTGGCAGAATGTCTGGAGCGTGGTCCGGACCGAACTCCGTCGGCGTTGCGGGAGGAGCGTGGTCGGGTTGGATCCGAAGCCGTCGGGTGCCCTGGCCGCATCGGGACTTGAAACGGGGTTGGTAATGAGCGTTGGTCAGGGTCGACATCGGTCGATGAGAAAGATCACGGGACCGGTAGTCGTATGCGCGGTGTTGGCGCTGGCCTTGACGGCGTGTTCGTCGTCCAACGCCACCGACGCCTCGCCGGTGGCCATCGACCGTAATCCGATCACCGAACTGATGAAGCCCAAGCTGTTGTCGCCGGTCAAGGACGGTGACATGGGAGTTTCACCGGGCGTGCCGCTGACCTTCAAGGTCGACGACGGCAAGTTCACCACCGTGACATTGACCAGCCCGCAGGGTGTTCCGGTCGCGGGCAAGCTGGCCGCGGACGGCCGGACCTGGGAGAACACCGAGGTACTCGGCTACGGCAAGACCTACAAGCTGAAGGCCGACGCGATCGGTCTCGGCGGCGCGAACTCCACGGTATTGAGTTTCACCACCAGCTCCCCGGACAGCCAGACCAAGCCCTATCTGCTGCCGGGCGAGGGCGAGGTTGTCGGCATCGGCCAGCCGGTGGCCGTGCAGTTCGACGAAAATATCCCGGACCGCATGGCCGCGCAGAAGGCGATCAAGATCACTACCGAGCCGCCGGTCGAGGGCGCTTTCTACTGGGTGAACAAGCGCGAGGTCCGGTGGCGGCCTGAGCATTTCTGGGCGCCGGGCACCAAGGTCACCATCGATGTGAACGTCTACGGCCGTGATCTCGGCAGCGGGCTGTTCGGCCAGGACAATATCCATTCGTTCTTCACCGTCGGCGATCCGACGATCTTCACCGCGGATGACAACACCAAGCAGGTGACGGTGGAGATGAACGGTCAGGTGGTGCGGACCATGCCCACCTCGATGGGTAAGGACAGCACCCCCACCGATAACGGCATCTACATCGTCGGCGACCGCTTCGACCGCATCATCATGGACTCCTCGACCTACGGCGTCGCGGTGAGTTCGCCGAACGGCTACAAGACGCCGGTCGACTACGCGACCCGACTTTCCTACTCCGGCATCTTCTTTCACTCGGCACCGTGGTCGGTCGGTGCGCAGGGCTCCTCGAATACCAGCCACGGCTGCCTGAACCTGAGCCCCGCCAACGCGCTGTGGGTTTTGCAGAACGCCAAGCGCGGCGACATCACCATCGTCAAGAACACTGTGGGCGGCACGCTTTCGGGCGTCGACGGACTCGGTGACTGGAACATTCCGTGGCCGGAGTGGAAGGCGGGCAACGCCGACAATCGCTAGGCAATCGCCTACGCGCAACTGAGTGTCGCCCCGACGGCGCTCCCGAGCGCGGCGCACAGCAGCGGCCCGCCGAACAGCAGATTCTCGAAGCCGGACATCGCGGCACCGGCCGAGCCGGTGCCCGAGGAGCCGGTGGTGGTGACACCGCCGGCCGATCCGGTGGTGACCGAGCTCGAACCCGTGCTGGATCCGGTGCCCGGTTCGATCGCGATATCCGCGGTTGCGGTACCGGTGGCGCCTGCGAGCAGGGTTGTGCCGAGGAAAGCTGCGATTACCGCGGAACGCATCACGAACTTGGTGTCTTTCTGATCAGCCGGGATGGCGTCCCGGTGACACCGCCCCTGATGCCCGCAGTCTACGGAGTGAAACGGTGATCTGTCAGATAATTGGTGATAGTAAGCGGCTATCGACGAGGGGCTGATATGCCAAGCTGTGAAGGTGAGGCTCGAGGGCGTTGAGCTGCGTCGGCTGGGCCTTCCGCTACGCAGCCCATTTCGGACCTCGTTGGGGGTCGAATTGTGGCGCGACATTCTCCTGCTGCGGGTGGTCGCCTCGGACGCCGAGGGCTGGGGAGAGTGCGTCGCCCTGCCGTCTCCGAGTTTTTCCTCCGAGTACATCGATGGTGCCGCCGATGTCATCCGCCGGTTTCTGTTGCCTGCGCTGGCAGGCCGCGATCTCGATCCGGAAGATGTAGCGCCCACGCTTGCGCGGTTTCGTGGTCATCGAATGGCCAAGGCCGCGTTGGAGATGGCGATCCTCGACGCCTGGCTGCGGTCCCGGCGACGGTCTTACGCCGGATATCTCGGCGCGACTCGCACATCGGTGGCCGCGGGTGTCTCGATCGGGATCATGGACGAGATACCCGAACTGCTGGATACCGTCGTGGAATATCTGGAACAGGGCTACCAGCGGATCAAGCTCAAGATCGAGCCGGGATGGGATATCGCGCCGGTGCGGGCGGTACGGGAGCGCTTCGGCGACGCTCTCGAGCTGCAGGTCGATGCGAACGGCGCCTATACATCGGCCGATGCGGACCACCTCGCTGGTCTCGACGATTTCGGACTCGAAATGCTGGAACAGCCTCTTGCCGAGGACTGCTGCCGCGAGCACATCATGCTCGCCCGTCGCTTGCGTACACCGATCTGCCTGGACGAATCGATTCTCTCGGCCCGGGGCGCTGCCGACGCGATCGAGCTGGGGGCGTGCTCGGTGGTGAATATCAAAGCCGGACGTGTCGGCGGCTATCTCCAGGCCCGCTCGACGCACGATGTCTGTGCGGCGCACGGCGTACCGGCATTTTGTGGTGGAATGCTGGAAACCGGGCTCGGTCAGGCGGCGAATCTGGCGGTAGCGGCGCTACCCGGTTGTACGTTGCCCGCGGACATCGTGGCCTCGGATCGCTATTACGAACGAGACATCATCGAACCGCTGCGGCTGGAAGCCGGATACCTCACCGTGCCTGACGGGCCCGGCCTCGGTGTAGACCCGTTGCCGGATGCGTTGAAGGCGGCAACGACGAGCAAGGAATGGTTGTCGCCGATATGAACCGAGCGGCGCTGTCGAGTAGACAACGGACGAGTAGACAACGGGCCAGGTCGGAGCTGATGCGCTCCGACCTGGCCCGTTTCGGGTGGCTGACGGGACTCGAACCCGCGACAGCCAGGATCACAACCTGGTGCTCTACCAACTGAACTACAGCCACCATCGCCGGTGAATTACCAGCGCGGTCGATATTAGCGTGTCAACCCCTCGAGTCCCTAATCGGTTTCTGACGTCGCGTTTTGCTCGGCCGTCTTGTCGGCACCGCTCAGTTCGTTCGCGACGGCGGTGATCTCTGTGGTCGACGGTCCCGGGGCGGCGACGAAGGCCGTGCGCCGGTAGTACTCGAGTTCGCGAATGGATTCCTTGATATCGGCCAGGGCGCGGTGGGTCAGGCCCTTCTCGGGCTGGCCGAAGTAGATGCGCGGGTACCAGCGGCGGCACAGCTCCTTGATGGAACTCACATCGATCATCCGGTAATGCAGATGCGCATCGAGTGCGGGCATATCGCGGGCGATGAAGCCGCGGTCTGTTGCGATGGAATTGCCAGCCAGTGGGACCGTGCCCGCGGCCGGGGCGTATTCGCGGATGTAGTCGAGTACCTGCTTTTCGGCATCGGCGAGGGTGACCGTGGAGCGGCGCACTTCCTCGGTCAGGCCCGAACGTGCGTGCATATCGGCGACCACCTGCGGCATGGCGGCCAGGGCCGCGTCGTCGGCATGGATGACGATATCCACGCCGTCACCGAGAATATTGAGGTCGCTGTCGGTCACGAGTGCGGCCACCTCGATCAGCTTGTCGCTGTCGAGACGCAGGCCGGTCATCTCACAATCCATCCACACCACGTATTTGTCGGACACCCCGGCAACATTAGCTGTATTTATTGGCGATGCCTTCGGCATCGCGTGTTCGCGGCCCCCGGATGTCTCGCATCCGAACGGCCGAGACTCGCGACCGCGCCGCATGCGCTTCGGCCACTCGGATGCGAGATGGGCCGCGAATGGCGCATGCTCGCTCTCGCTGCGCTCGAAACCGGAGGTTGTGCCGGTGCTGGTTGCGTACGGGAGTGCATGTCACCACTGGGTTGAGCCGTCTCAGGGGGAGCAGCGGCGATAGAGTTTGCGGGAGATCGGCGTATGCGTTTTCGGCACGACAGCTAACACTGCGGACCAGACGGAGGACGCGCGATGACAACCCCTCAGGAGAAGGCGGCCGCGGCACGGAAGGCGGCCGAGGAGGCGGCGCGCGTGGCCGCGGCAGCCGCC
>NZ_BDBY01000427.1 GCF_001613225.1 Nocardia pseudovaccinii NBRC 100343 | reverse complement strand
GACCCCATCACACGGGGGTATGAGAGGCCGGAACCAAAATAAAATTTGGCACTGACATTCATCGACACACTATTGAGTTCTCAAAGAACACACGCACACACCATCTAGCGGGTTTGAGCCCGGTCGATCGGTGAGGCAACTTATCCAGCTTAGCTCAGCCAGGAACCCGATTCAAAATCGGGGTCTCGTTCGAGCTAGTGTGATCGTCAGGCGCTCAACGTCCTACCTCGTTTCCCTGGTCCTTCGCCCAGCCTTTCGGCTCAGCGCGTGGGCCCCGGGTCGGTGTCCGTGTCGCTCTGACTCGAATAAAGTTACGTGTCGGTGTGCACGATGTCAAATCGCCTGGTCAGGAACGGTTTTCAGCAAGAGGTGATCGTCGCCTTCCGTTCACATGATCAATCCGCGGCGCCGACTCGCTCCACCTGACCACCCAACGCCTGCAGCTGCTCGACGAAATTCGGGTAGCCGCGGTCGATATGGAAGACGTCGTGCACCTCGGTGGTGCCATCGGCAACCAGACCGGCAAGTACCAAACCGGCGCCGGCCCGAATATCCGACGACCACACCGGCGCGCTCGACAGCCGTGGAATTCCGCGCACCACCGCGTGATGTCCATCGGTCCGCGCGTCGGCGCCCAGCCGGATCATCTCCTCCACGAAACGGAACCGCGCCTCGAAGATGTTCTCGGTGATCATCGAAGTGCCGTCCGCGATTGCCGCCAGACCGATGGCCATCGGCTGCAGATCGGTCGGGAATCCGGGGAAAGGCAGCGTCGAGAAATTCACCGCGCGCGGCCGATCGGCCTGGATAACCCGGAAACCATCCGGTTCGAACGAAATACGCGCACCGGCCGAGCGCAGCTTGTCCAGTACGAGAGACAGATGCTTGGGGTTCACACCGGTGACCCGGACATCGCCCATGGTCATCACTGCGGCAATCCCCCAAGTCGCGGCCACGATCCGGTCGCCGATCACCTGGTGCGTCGTCGGCTCGAGCCGCTCGACCCCCTGAATGGTGAGCACCGAGGTGCCCGCGCCGCTGATGCGCGCGCCCATCCGAACGAGCATGTTGCACAGATCGACGATGTCGGGTTCACGGGCCGCGTTATCGATGACCGTCTCCCCCTCGGCCAGCACGGCCGCCATGAGGATGTTCTCGGTGGCGCCCACCGAGGGAAAGTCCAGCCTGATCCGCGCACCCTGTAGTTCTTCGGCGCGCGCGACTACACAACCGTGCTCGATTTCGCTGGTCGCGCCGAGCAGACGCAGACCCGCCTGATGCATATCCAATGGCCGCGAACCGATCGCGTCACCACCGGGCAGGGCGACAACGGCGCGCTTACACCGCGCCATCAGCGGACCGAGCACACAAACCGAGGCACGGAACTGCGTCACCGCCGGAAAATCCGCGTGGTATTTGGGCTCTGCAGGCGTGTTGATCGTGACGACCGACCCGTCGATCGTGACGTCGCAGCCGAGGCCGCGCAGCACATCACCCATCAACGGAACATCGAGGATGTCCGGGCAGTTCGTAATGGTGGTCGTGCCTTCGGCCAGCAATGCAGCCGCCATCAACTTGAGGACGCTGTTCTTCGCACCCCCGACCGCGACCTCACCGACGAGTCGATTCCCGCCAGTAACCAAAAACCGTTCCATGCCGCCTCTCCGCGTATTCGGCGCACTGTTGGTGCAAAGGATAGTTGCGTTGCGGGCCGGTGGTAGCAGTGCCGGGGTTATATCCAGGTAGCTGGGACGACTTTCGGGGTGTCCAGCAACTTTTGCGCGTGTCGGTGCGGATCGGACAGTTCACGAACCACCTTGTTCGCCACCAGGCTTCCACAACACGTCACCGCCCGGGTTGGCGACACGGCTGAGGATGAACAGCAGGTCGGAGAGGCGGTTCAGGTACTTGGCCGGAAGGATATTCGTATCGTCCGGATGCGCCTGCACCGCGGCCCATGCCGAACGCTCCGCCCGCCGCGCCACCGTACGAGCAGTGTGCAGCAGAGCGGCCAGCGGCGTACCGCCGGGCAGAATGAACGAATTCAGTGCGGGCAGATCGGCATTGAATTCATCGCACCAGGTTTCGAGACGGTCGATATAGGGCTGGGTGATGCGCAGCGGCGGATACTTCGGCTCCGCGACCACCGGGGTCGAAAGATCCGCGCCCGCATCGAACAGATCGTTCTGCACCTGGCGCAATACCTTCAGCAACTCCGGGCCAGGGTCACCCAGCGCGAGGGCTACACCGATCGCGGCGTTCGTTTCGTCACAGTCGGCATAGGCGACCAGACGCGGATCTGTTTTGACCACCCGCGAAAAATCGCTGAGACCGGTCGTCCCGTCATCGCCGGTCCGCGTATAGATCCGCGTCAGGTGCACATTCACGAGTTCAGCCTAGAGTCCGGGCAGCCGACGGGTGCGATCCGAGGGCCGGGATTCGACCCAGGAGAGGAAGGCGGCCAGTGAGCCGCGATCCAGGGCCAATTCGTAATTACCGTCATTATCGGAAACCGCGGTCACCGCGATCTCGTCGGTCATGATGTCGTATTCGTCGCCACGCGGGCCGCGCCGATCACCGATCTCGATGCCCTGGCGTCGAATGGTGGAGTCGGGGCCCAGTTTCAGACTGGAGAGCTTGTAGAAGACGAGGCGATCCTCGTCGTATCGAATCAGGCCGTGCCGCCACCCCTGACCGCCGCGCGCGGGCAGCACCCGCAGAATCGCGGCGGTGCCGCCGCGGCGCAACATGATCAGCCGGTAGGTGGAGGCCAACGCCAACAGAACGAGCGTGAGCACCAGAATGATCAGGAGAACCATCCCGGTCTGCAATGCCGTTCGTCCCTTCGTTCCGCCGCCGTGTCGACGACACGGTATTCGATTGCGGTATTCGCAGGCCCTCCGTGGCCACGCAGGCTACCGCCTCCGGGCCTGATGCTCACACCGCGTGCGGCCATTCAACCACGGCCCCGAGTTTACAAATGGCCGGGCCTTGTCTTTGAACGTTCGAAGCCGGAAACGGCGCTGTCGGCGGCGAATACCTTCGCCGCCGACAGCGCCGTGCTATCGGGTCGTACCCAATCCTGGTGCGGTACTACGCCTTCGCCTCTTCGACCGCGCGCACCTGGCCCTGGGCCGCGATCTTCGCTTCCTCGGAGGCATCGGCGTCGGCCAGCACCCGACGGGCCGCCTCGACGTCGATCTCATCGGCGAACTCCGCGGATTCGGCCAGCACCCGGACCGAGGTCGCGGTCACCGAGAAGAACCCACCGTGCACCGCCGCGGTGATCCGCTCACCCTCGGTGGGCACGATACTCACGATGCCGCCCTCGACCAGCTGGCCGAGCAGCGGCTCGTGACCCGCCATGATGCCGATCTGACCTTCGGTGGTCTGCGCGCTGACGAACGTCGCCTGGCCGGACCAGAGCAAACGTTCGACGGCGACCAGATCAACTGACATCTCCGCCATGGGTGACTACTTTCCGGCGATCTTCTTCGCGGCCGCCTCGACGTCGTCGAGACCACCGCAGGAGTTGAACGCCTGCTCCGGGAAGTGGTCGAACTCGCCCTTGCAGACGCGGTCGAACGCCTCGATGGTGTCGGTCAGCGGCACCACGGAGCCCGGCTGGCCGGTGAACTTCTCGGCCACGATGAAGTTCTGGCCGAGGAACTTCTCCAGACGACGGGCCCGGCCGACGAGGACCTTGTCCTCTTCGGAGAGCTCGTCCATGCCGAGGATGGCGATGATGTCCTGCAGTTCCTTGTACTTCTGCAGGATCCGCTTCACCTCGTTGGCGACCCGGAAGTGCTCCGCACCGACGATCGAGGCCTCCAGGATGCGGGAGGTCGAGGTCAGCGGGTCGACGGCCGGGTAGATGCCCTTCTGCGAGATCGGGCGGGAGAGCTCGGTTGTCGCATCGAGGTGGGCGAAGGTGGTCGCCGGGGCCGGGTCGGTGTAGTCGTCGGCAGGCACGTAGATGGCCTGCAGCGAGGTGATGGACCGACCACGGGTCGAGGTGATGCGCTCCTGCAGCTCACCCATCTCGTCGGCCAGCGTCGGCTGGTAACCGACGGCCGAAGGCATGCGGCCGAGCAGGGTCGACACCTCGGAACCGGCCTGGGTGAACCGGAAGATGTTGTCGATGAACAACAGCACGTCCTGGTGCTGCACGTCACGGAAGTACTCGGCCATGGTCAGAGCCGAGAGCGCGACGCGCATACGGGTGCCCGGCGGCTCGTCCATCTGGCCGAAGACGAGGGCGGTGTCCTGGAGGACGCCCATCTCTTCCATTTCCAGGTGCAGGTCGGTGCCCTCACGGGTGCGCTCACCGACGCCCGCGAACACCGAGGTGCCGGAGAACTCCCGCGCGATACGGGTGATCATCTCCTGGATCAGAACGGTCTTGCCGACACCGGCGCCACCGAACAGACCGATCTTGCCGCCCTTCACGTACGGGGTCAGCAGGTCGATGACCTTGATGCCCGTCTCCAGGATCTCGGTCTTACCCTCGAGCTGGTCGAATGACGGAGGCTTGCGGTGGATGCCCCACTGCTCGCCGTCGCGGCCGAGACCAGGGGTGTCGAGGCAGTCGCCGAGGGCGTTGAACACGTGGCCCTTGGTGATGTCGCCGACGGGCACCGAGATCGGCTTGCCGGTGTCGGTGACGGTGGCGCCACGGACCAGACCGTCGGTCGGCTGCATCGAGATGGTGCGCACGATGTTGTCACCGAGGTGCTGGGCGACCTCGAGGGTCAGGGTCTTGGCCACCGAGGTCAGGGTGATCTCGGCGTGCAGAGCGTTGAACAGCTCAGGGATGGAACCCCGCGGGAACTCGACGTCCACGACGGGGCCGATGACGCGGACGACGCGACCTGTTTTCGCGCCGGTCCGGCTCTCTTGTGTGACTGCTGCGGTCATTTTTCTCTTCCTGCGCCTTTAGTCGCGGTCCGAGCTCGAAGCCAGCGCGTTCACGCCGCCGACGATTTCGCTGATTTCCTGCGTGATCTGGGCCTGCCGCACCGAATTCGCCTGCCGGGTAAGCACATTGGCCAGTTCGTTGGCGTTGTCGGTGGCTGCCTTCATTGCGGTGCGCCGAGCCGCGGACTCGGATGCCGCTGCCTCGAGCAACGATGAGTAGATGCGCGTGTTGATGTACTTGGGCAGCAGCGCCGCCAGCAGCACATCGGCATCGGGCTCGAACTCGTACTGCGCGGTGAGTTCCGCGGTCGGCGAGTCGGTGAAGCTGTCCTCACCCATGTCGTAGTCTTCGTCGACATAGCTGACCTGGATCGGCGCCAGGCGGCGCACCTCGGGGGTCTGGGTCAGCATCGAGACGAAACGGGTGTACACGATGTGCAACTCGTCGACGCCCTCGATATTGCCCACCCCGTTCGGGGCCGGAACCTCGACCTCGGAGCCCGCCATGAACGCGTCCACCAGGTGGTGGCACGCGGCCGTGGCATCGTTGTACTTCGGCTGCTGGGAGAACCCGGTCCACGCGTTGACCACCGGCCGATTCCGGAAGGTGTAGTACGTGAGGCCCTTGTTGCCCATCACGTACAGCACCGGCTCCTTGCCCTCGCCACGCAGGGTGACCATGAGCTCCTCGGCGCGCTTGAGCACGTTGGAGTTGTAGCCACCGCACATGCCGCTGTCACTGGTGATCACCAGGATGGCGGCGCGGCGCGGGTTGGCCCGCTCGGTCAGCAGCGGGTGCGACAGATTCGTCGAAGCACTCGCCAGCTCGCCGAGGACCTTGGTGATCTCCTCGGCGAACGGCTTCGCGGCCGCAACCCTGGCCTGGGCCTTGGAGATTCGCGAGGTCGCGATCAGCTCCTGGGCCTTGGTGATCTTCTTGATCGAACTCACACCACGAATGCGGGAGCGCAATTCACGCAAGCTTGCCATCAGCGGTTCACACTCCCTTCATTCGCCAGAATCGAATAACGCATCAGCGGGCTCGATTACTTCTCGACGTGCTTACGGGTCACCGACAGCGATTCGACCTCTTCGTGGTCGAGCTCACCGGCGGCGGCCTCGTTCACGACGCGCGAGCCGTCGGAAGCGAGGAAGCCCTGCTTGAACTTGTCGGTGGCCGCCTTGATGGCATCGCCGTTCTCGTTGTCGAGGACCTTGCCGCCCTGGATCGACTTGAAGGCATCGGCCGCGCTGCGGTGCAGATCCTCGAGCAGTTCCGCGTTGAAGCGACGGATGTCGGCAACCGGAACCGAGTCGAAGTAGCCGGCGTCGACCAGGAAGATCGAGACGATCTGGTCCTCGACCGGAACCGGCGAGTACTGGTCCTGCTTGAGCAATTCGACCCAGCGGGCACCACGCTCGAGCTGTGCGAGCGAGGCTGCGTCGAGATCGGAGGCGAACGCGGAGAACGCCTCCAGCTCGCGGTACTGCGCCATTTCCAGACGCAGCGAACCGGCGACCTTCTTCATGCCCTTGGTCTGGGCGGCGCCACCGACACGGGAGACCGAGGTACCGACGTTGATCGCCGGACGGACACCCTTGTTGAACAGGTCGGACTCGAGGAAGACCTGGCCGTCGGTAATGGAGATGACGTTGGTCGGGATGAACGCCGAGATGTCATTGGCCTTGGTCTCGATGATCGGCAGACCCGTCATCGAGCCGGCGCCCATCTCGTCGGACAGCTTCGCGCAACGCTCCAGCAGACGCGAGTGCAGGTAGAAGACGTCACCCGGGTACGCCTCGCGGCCCGGCGGACGACGCAGCAGCAGCGAGATGGCGCGGTACGCCTCGGCCTGCTTGGTCAGGTCGTCGAACACGATCAGGACGTGCTTGCCCTGGTACATCCAGTGCTGGCCGATCGCCGAACCGGTGTAGGGCGCAAGCCATTTGAAGCCGGCCGAGTCCGAGGCGGGGGCCGCGACGATGGTGGTGTACTCCATCGCACCGTGCGATTCCAGCGCGGTCTTCACGCCCGCGATGGTGGAACCCTTCTGGCCGATCGCGACGTAGATGCAGCGAACCTGCTTGGTCGGGTCGCCGGTCTCCCAGTTCGCCTTCTGCGCCAGGATCGCGTCGATGCAGACCGCGGTCTTACCGGTCTTGCGGTCGCCGATGATCAGCTGACGCTGACCACGACCGATGGCGGTCAGGGCGTCGATGGCGGTGATGCCGGTGGCCAGCGGCTCCTCGACCGGCTGACGCTGCAGCACGGTCGCGGCCTGCAGCTCCAGCACGCGCTGCTCTTCGGCCTCGATCTCGCCGAGGCCGTCGATCGGCTGGCCGAGCGGGTTGACCACGCGGCCGAGGAACTTGTCACCGACGGGGACCGAGAGCACGTCGCCGGTGCGGCGAACCTGCTGGCCCTCTTCGATTTCCGCGAACTCGCCGAGGATAACCGCACCGATCTCGCGGTCCTCGAGGTTCAGCGCGACGCCGAGCACACCACCCGGGAACTCGAGCAGCTCATTGGCCATCGCCGAGGGCAGGCCGCTGACGTGCGCGATGCCGTCACTGCAGTCGGTGACAACACCGACTTCTTCGATGGAGGTTTCCGGGGTGTAGCTCTGGGTGTAGCTCTCGATCGCGCTACGGATCTCATCGGTGGAGATCGTCAGCTCCGCCATAGTCTTCCTGCTCTCGCTGTCTGGTGTGGATGTCGGGGGAGGTGGGTCGTCAGGCCAGAGCGCTGCGCTATGAGGCCAAGGCCCGACGCAGCCGTTCCAAGCGGCCGGTGGCGCTGCCGTCGATCAGGTCGTCGCCGACCTGCACCACGACGCCGGTCAGCAGACTCGGATCGACCTGCACGTGCACCGTGACCGGCTTGCCGTAGATGCGCTGCAACGACGCCCCGAGGTGGTCGCGCTGCTGGTCGGTCAGCGCGACCGCGGCACGCACATGCGCGACGATCTGATCGCGCCGCGCGGCCGCGAGATCGGACAGCTCGCCGAACGCGCCGCCGATATTCGTCGACCGGGTGACCACCTGATCCGCCAGGGTCTGGGTGATGGTCTCGGTCTTGCCCGCGAGCAGCCGGTCGATCAGTTCGCGCTTGGCCGCTGCGGGCTTCGCACGATCCGAAAGTGCCTGCTCCAGTTCGGGATTGTCGCCGATGATCCGGCCGAGCCGGAACAATTCGTCCTCGACCGCCCCGAGTCGTCCGCTGTCGGCGGCGGACTCCAGCAACGCCTCCTGGCCGAGCAACACCAGGGTGTCGACCAAATCGGCGGTGCGCGACCAGTTCTGGGCCACCGCGGTGGTCAGCACCGCCAGGGTGGCGGGGCTGACCTTGCCGCTGAAGACCCGCTCGCTGAGTTCGGCGCGCGCCGAGCCGGGCACCGACACGTCCGCGAGCGCAACACGCAGCGAACGCTGGTCATCCAGCACGGCGACAACGGCGAACAGTTCCGACCCCGTCGTGGCCGCAACACTGTCGCTTCCGGTCAGAGCGGCCCGAAGTGCCTCCCGTGCCCGGGAGCTTGCCTCGCGGCTCGCTGCGTACATGCTTCTCACTTTCGCGTCGCTACCTTCCGACCCCGATGCCGGCATCCGACTGATCGAGTTCGGACAGGAACCGGTCGATCGATGCCGCTTGCTTAGCTTCGTCCGAAACCGACTGTCCGATAATCTTTTCGGCCAAATCGACGGCAGTTTTGCCGACTTCGGCGCGCAGCTCGGTCAGGATCTGCTGGCGCTGTGCTTCCAGCTGGCTGTGACCGGCAGCGACGATGCGGTCGCTTTCGGCCTGTGCTTCCGCGCGCATCTGCGCGAGGATCTGCTGGCCCTGGGTGCGTGCGTCCTCACGGATGCGCGCGGCCTCGAGCCGGGCGTCAGCCAACTGCTGCTGGTACTGCTGCAGCGTCAGCTGGGCTTCTTCCTGCGCGGCCTCGGCCCGCTGGATTCCGCCCTCGATCCTGTCCGCACGTTCATCCAACACCTTGATAAGGCGAGGGATGACGTACTTGTAGAAAATGGCGCCGACGATCGCAATGCAGACCACCGACCAGACGATGTCGTAGGTCTCGGGGATGAGGGGATTGATGTCCTCCCCTGTCTCCGCCGCGAGCATAGAAAGCGTGCTCATAGCAATCTCAGAAGATGAAGCCGGCCACAAGGCCGATCAGGGCGAGGGCCTCGGTGAACGCGATACCGAGGAACATGTTGGTGCGGATGGTGCCCTGGAGCTCGGGCTGCCGGGCGATGCCCTCGATGGCCTTACCGACCACGATGCCGACGCCGATGCCGGGGCCGATGGCGGCGAGACCGTAGCCGATGGCGCCGAAGCCCTTGAACTTCTCGGTGGTGGTGGCGGCTTCCTGGGCCAGGTACGCGAGGCTCATGAGTCTTCCATTCCCTTTCTTTTGCTCACCCGCCGGTCGGCGTGGTGCAGCAGATATCCGGTAGTTGTGTGGTCAGTGCGAATCGGCGTGTTGTGCGAGTCCGATGTAAACGGCGGTCAGCAGCGCGAAAACGTAGGCCTGCAGGAAGATGACCAACATTTCGAACAGCGTGAACCCGAGTCCGGCCAGCAGCGAGAACGGCGAGAACACCTTCATCCAGGCCGCGGCATCGAACAGGAAGAACCAGGTGGCGCTGAAGAACAGCACCAGCATGATGTGGCCGGCCAGCATATTGGCCATGAGTCGGACGGTCAGCGTGAACGGCCGCAGGATGAACGTCGAGACGAACTCGATCGGAATCAGCAACACGTGCAATGCGGGCGGAACATTCGGAACGACGATGCTGCTGCGCATGTAGGTGACGAACCCGTACTTCTTGATACCCACGAAGTTGAACGCGAGGTACGCGATGAGGGCCAGCACCAGCGGCATGCCGATTCGGGCGTTCGACGAGATGTTCAGCCCCGGAATGATGCCGGAGAAGTTGAGAAAGAGAACCGCGAAGAAGATCGTCGCGATCAATGGGAAGTACTTGCGACCGGATTCCTTGCCGAGCACTTCGTCACAGATCTGATCCTTGACGAAGACCAAACCGGTTTCGGCGATGTTCTGCAGACCACGCGGGACGATGCGAGGATTGCGGAATGCCAGCACCATGACGAGCACCAATACGGCGGTCATCAGCAGCCGGATCAGCATCAAACGGTCGAGTTCGAACGGCGTACCCTCGAACAGCACTGCTGGAGGGAAGAAGTCGGACAGCGATGGCGCGTGGAACTCGCCCGCCAAAGTGGTGACGCTCAGCGTTCTCTCCCGTGTTCGGGCCGCGGGTACGGTCATTCCCGCGGTTCGATCGGACATTGACGATCAATTGGGTCGACTCAGGTCGGCTCGAAATTCGTCAGCAGCTGTGCGGCATCCCGCCCGGGCGTCTGTACGTAGTGTCGGCGACATTCGTCGACATGCAGAACCGGAACCCTCGGAGCCCGGCACGGCAGTAAGCATAGCGGCAGTTGGCGGGATCTCGGTGATCCCCCCTTGCTTGGTCGCTTGCTTACCAACACTTTACCAAGTTATCTACGACAGCGTGTAGGTGGGGGCGATTATTGCTGCGCAGAGGGCAAATCGGACTCACCGGTCGGTACGTTTACGTACGGAACCTTCTGCCGCAGAACGCCATACGTCTCCGCGCCGAGCACGATGAGCAAGGACCCGACCACGGTCAGGAACAGTGCCATCCGGTCGTAGAAGTCGAACCGCTGCAGCACCGCGATCACGATCATCGCGACCAGCAGCTTGCCCACCCAACTCACCAGCATGACCAGGCCCGCGGTACTCGCAGGCAGCTTCGCGCCGAACAGCACGACGGCCGCGGTGGTGAGAATGAAGCCGCCGCCGATGGCCGCGCCGAGCAGTGCGCCCCAGAGCCCGGACAGGCCCGCGACGGCCGAGGCGATGGCCACCGAAACCACTACCAACACGGCCGAACCGATCACGCCGTAGCGCAGCGCCGCCTTCAGCGGGGCGTCAGGACCGGGGACAGGGTTAGTAAGACTCACGACCCGAACTTTACCTGGGCCTTGCTTTACGAATCCGCGGGCTCCTTGCGCCGCAGGCCCGGTATGGCGGTCACCACCAGCGCGAAAACCAGCCCGCCCGCCATCATCAACACCACAATCCGGCGGTCATGGATCAGCGAAGTGCCGACGGCGCCGAAGGCGAGCACACCGACCCACAAATAGATCACCAGCACAACGCGACGGTGCGAATGTCCGATCTGCAACAGCCGGTGATGCAAGTGCATTTTGTCCGGTGTCGAGAAACTCACACCGGCCCGGACCCGGCGCACGATCGCCAACAGCAGATCCAATACCGGAATGAACATCACCGCGCCGACGAGCAGCAGCGGCGAAAGCAGACCGACGATGTCGCGAGGTCCGTAGCCCGCCAAATTGATTCGGCCCGAGGCACCCGTCGACACCGCGGCCAACATGAGCCCGATCAACATCGATCCGGAATCACCCATGAATATCCGGGCGGGCGAAAAGTTGTGTGGCAGAAATCCCATGCAGGCGCCCGCGAGCGCGGCGGCGAGCAGGGCAGGCGGATATGTGTCGACCGAACCGCCCTGGCTGTAGAGCAGGCCGACGGTGAATACGAAGACCGCACCCGCGCAGATCAGACCCAATCCGGCCGCGAGTCCGTCGAGACCGTCGACGAAATTCATCGCGTTGACCAGCGTCACCGTGATGCCGACCGTGACCAGGCCGCCCTGCAGCGCGTCCAGCACCACTGTCGTGTCGTTGAACGGGTTATAGATGACGTACCAGCTCAGGCCCATCACCGCCATCACACCGGCGGCGGTCACCTGACCCGCGAATTTGGTCAGCGCGTCCAGGCCCCAGCGGTCGTCGACAATGCCGACCAGCACGATGAGCGTGGCCGCCACGAGCACCGCCGGAATATCCGGCGCGTAATCGAACCCCCTTCGCAGCGCGGGCAATTGGTGCGCGAACAGCACCGCGGCGACCACCCCGACGTACATGCCGACGCCGCCCATTCGCGGAATCGGTTTGACGTGCACATCGCGCTCGCGCGGCACAGCCACCGCGCCGAAGGCGACGGCGAGCACCCGAATTCCGCCGGTGGCCAGGAAGGTCACCGTGCCCGAGATGAGAAGCACGAGCAGCAGCTCGCGCAAAGGAACTACCGCACCCGAACCGATCATCCGTTTATCTGATCCGCCATCTGATCACTGCGTCCCGAGGTCACCGCGTCGCGACGCTGGTCAGCGCCTCCGGGGACATTCCGAGCACATCGGCGATATCGCCGACCGGAACCGCGCCCGCGCGCAGGATCCGCGGCTGATCGGCGGTGAGGTCGACGATGGTGGACGCGATCGCATGTTCGGCCGGGCCGCCGTCGAGATAGACGCCGACCAGATCACCGAGCTGATCGCGCGCCTCGGCGGCGGTCTTGGCGGGTGGCTGTCCGGAGACATTGGCGCTGGAGACCGCAAGCGGGCCGACCTCGCGCAGCAGTTCCAGCGCGACCGGGTGCAGCGGCATCCGCAGCATGACCGTGCCACGGGTGTCACCGAGGTCCCAGGCGAGCGAAGGCGCCTGCTGCACAACGAGACTCAACCCACCGGGCCAGAATGCCCGGATCAGCTCGCGGGCCTGCGGGCGCACCGAGAACACCAGACCGTCGATGGTGTGCCAGGAGCCGACCAGCACCGGTACCGGCATATCGCGACCACGCCGCTTGGCGGCGAGCAGATCGCTCACCGCGGTGGAATCGAACGCGTCCGCGGCCAGGCCGTACAAGGTATCCGTCGGCAGTACGACCAGCCGGCCGGATTTCAGGGCACTGGTGGCCGCGGTCAGTCCGGCGGCGCGCGAGTCGGGATCCGCGCAGTCGTAGACGGTACTCACGGCCACCATCCTGTCACGCGTGCCACTCGATGCCACCATCGGCGGGGTTGGTTCGATCCGATGGTCGCCGGGTCAAGCACGAGTCGCGGCGACGAAGCGTGGCTTACCCGCGAGGTCCGGATGCTCGACGATGTCGGTGAAGTCACCATGTTCGGCCAGTAGAGCGGCGAGATCGGAGCCGTTGGTGTCGTCGTGTTCGATGGCGCAGGAGCCGCCGGGGCGCAGCAAGCGGGTGATGGTGGGGGTCATCCGACGGATGACGTCCAGTCCGTCCGGACCGCCGAAGAGGGCCAGATGCGGATCATGATCGGCGACCTCGGGATCGAGTTCGGCGCCTTCGGGAATGTACGGCGGATTGGCGACGACGAGATCGACCTCACCGTTGAATTCGGTGAGCAGATTCGGATCGGTGACATCGTCGGCGTACAGGGTGATCGGGGTGTCGCCCTCGGCAATACGCAGATCGGCATTGCGCCGCGCCCACTGCAGGGCCGCGGGATCGATTTCGATCGCGTGCACGTCCGCATCCGGGCGGGCCTGGGCAATGGCAAGTGCCAGCGCACCGGAACCGGTGCACAGATCGACGACGACCGGTGTGTGATCGTGCGGCAGCGTCTCCAATTGCGCCAATGCCCAGGCGAACAGCAGCTCGGTCTCGGGACGGGGCACGAAGACGCCGGGACCGACCGCGAGTTCGATTTCGCCGATCGCCGCGGTGCCGGTCAGGTGCTGCAGCGGAATACGCTGCGCGCGCCGGTCCACCAGGGCTCGATAGTCCTCGAGCAGTTCCGGCGCGACCAGCGGGGTCAGCACCAGCCGGGTCCGATCGACACCGAGCAGGTGGGCGGCCAGATGCTCGGCATCGGCCTGCGGACTGTGCACACCCGCCGACCGGAGGGTTTCGACCGCTTGATTTATAGCGGGGCGCAGTGCCACACGCGTCATGGGCTTGTCCGTCTCTCCGCGTATTTTGCCGGTTGTAGGTGCGCGCTTGCGTCGCGCGCCAGCGGTTGGTTGCCAGATCGCGTGCGTGATCGGTTGCCCATGTTCATACCAAATCAGTCGACGCGACGGCACGGTGTCCAACCGCGACTTATTCCGCAGCCATTCGGGCTTCGCGGTCCGCCTTACCCAGGGCATCCAGTAGTGCGTCCATATCACCGTCGAGTACGGCGTCGAGGTTGTGCGCCTTGAAGCCGATGCGGTGATCGGTGATGCGGTTTTCCGGGAAGTTGTAGGTTCGAATGCGCTCGGAGCGGTCCACGGTGCGGATCTGGCTGGCCCGACCCGCGGCGGCTTCCTGATCGGCCTGTTCCTCGGCGAGCGCCTGCAGTCGAGCCGCGAGCACCTGCATGGCGCGGGCCTTGTTCTGCAGCTGAGAACGCTCGTTCTGGCAGGTCACCACGATGCCCGAGGGCAGGTGGGTGATGCGGACCGCGGAGTCGGTGGTGTTGACGCCCTGGCCGCCCTTGCCGGAAGAGCGGTAGACGTCGATGCGCAGATCCGATTCGTCGATCTGTACCTCTTCGACCTCGTCGGGCTCCGGGTAGATCAGTACACCGGCCGCCGAGGTGTGGATGCGGCCCTGCGATTCGGTCACCGGAACCCGCTGGACGCGGTGCACGCCGCCCTCGAATTTGAAGCGGGACCAGACACCGTCGCGCGCGGCGTCGCGGCTCTTGATGGAGATGGTCGCGTCCTTGTAGCCGCCCAGGTCGGAGATGTTCACATCGAGAATCTCGACCTTCCACCCATGCCGCTCGGCATAGCGGACGTACATACGGGCCAGATCCGAGGCGAACAGCGCCGATTCCTCACCGCCCTCACCGGATTTCACCTCGAGCACCACATCGTCGCCGTCGTGCGGGTCGCGCGGGGCCAGCAGATCCGCGAGGATCTGCTCCAGCTCGGTGACCTGTTGTTCCAGGTCCGGCACCTCGGCGGCGAAGGACGCGTCGTCGGCCGCGAGTTCCTGCGCCGCGGCGAGATCGTCGCGGGCGGACTTCAGCTTGTTGTAGGTGGCCATGATCGGGGCCAGCTCGGCGAACCGTTTGCCGACCCGGCGCGCGGCACCCGGATCGTTGTGCAGCGCCGGATCGGCGAGCTGCGTTTCCAGGCCCGCGTGCTCGGCCAGAATGTCATCGATCGCGGACGGTTGCGTCACGGTGCTTCCTCTCGTTATCCGTACTGGCCACACAAAAGCGCCGACGCCCGGCCTGCAGCGCAGGACCGGGCGTCGGCGGGGAAGCTAC
>NZ_BDBY01000426.1 GCF_001613225.1 Nocardia pseudovaccinii NBRC 100343 | reverse complement strand
GGTGTTGCCGCAACCACAGACGACCGTGGTCTCGACATACGACGGGTGAATTCCTGCCTTCATGGTGTCCTCTCGATATTGGCCGCCGGGTCGCCCGCGCAGATCGCGAGGACGTGAACCGGAGCCGACTTAGGCGGGAGGCCTGCTCATCGGAGCAGACGCAACGACCGCTCAGTATGCCAGAACGGTGGTTACGCTCCCAAAACACCCCAGACCCCCGGTTTGTTCCCGCCCCCTAGGTAGTCCCCGAGTCCCATTGCCAATTGAACTACTGGCACGCGTTGATCGTGTTCTTACGGAACCCTTAATACAGGTAGTCAACTACTCGTGGATACGAACACCAATGTTCATAGAGTTTTAGGCCTGATGCACATCGGCGTGCCGAGACAGAAGGGAGAACACTGTGAACAGCCGCATTGCTCTGGCGGTCTTCGTTTCGTTGATTCTCACTGTCGCGGTCGGCTGGTCAACCACTCCGGATCGCCCGGACACCTACGCGTACGCGAAGCCCACTGCCGCACAGTTCGCCCCGGCGACTACCGCCGCGAACAACAGTGTTCCGGCCGCCACGACGGCGATCATCCTGGCCTTCATGATCGCGGGCGCGGCAGCCATAGGTCTCGCGTTCTTCAGCCCGAGAACGCCGAAGGGACGCTCCCCCGCCGCCCAGCGCCTTTTGCCGGACGTCATGTGCGTGGAAACCACCGCTGCGGACCGGCGGCGGGCAGTGGACTTCAGTTCTGGGCGTACCCGACGAGTTACCCATGTGCCCACGAAATCTGTTGCGGCGTTTCTGCAAACAGCACGGGGACTCCGCCTCCGCGGAGTCCCCGTTCAGTCATTCGTCCAGCGCGCCCGGCGCGGTCTTGCTGACCTGCATCAGGAACTCGAGGTTGTTCTTGGACTTCTTCAGACGGTCGATCAGCAGATCGATCGCCTGGTGCGAGTCCAGGCCGGACAGTACGCGGCGCAGTTTGTGCAGCACCGCCGCCTCGTCGGGGCTGAGCAGTAGCTCGTCCTTGCGAGTACCGGACGGGTTGACGTCGACGGCCGGGAACACGCGCCGTTCCGCGATCTTGCGGTCCAGCTTGAGCTCGGCGTTACCGGTGCCCTTGAACTCCTCGAAGATCACCGTGTCACCGGTCGAACCGGTCTCGACCATGGCGGTCGCGATGATGGTGAGCGAGCCGCCGTTCTCGATATTGCGCGCCGCGCCGAGGAACCGCTTGGGCGGGTACAGGGCGGTCGAGTCGACACCACCGGAGAGGATGCGGCCCGATGCGGGCGAGGAGTTGTTGTACGCGCGGCCCAATCGGGTGATCGAGTCGAGCAGCACCACAACGTCTTTGCCCATTTCCACCAGGCGCTTGGCGCGCTCGATGGCCAGTTCGGCGACCGAGGTGTGATCTGACGGCGGACGGTCGAAGGTCGAGGCGATGACCTCGCCCTTCACCGAACGCTGCATATCGGTGACCTCTTCCGGACGCTCGTCGACCAGCACAACCATGAGGTAGACCTCCGGGTTGTTGATGGCGATGGCGTTCGCGATGTCCTGCATGATCGTCGTCTTACCGGCCTTCGGCGGGGAGACGATCAGGGCGCGCTGGCCCTTACCGATCGGCATGATCAGGTCGATGACGCGGGTGGTCAGCTTGTTCGGCTGGGTTTCCAGGCGCAGACGCTGGTTCGGGTACAGCGGGGTGAGCTTGCTGAACTCGGGCCGCCGCTTCGCCGCGTCGACCTCACCGCCGTTGACCGTGTCCAGGCGCACCAGCGGATCGAACTTCTGGCGCTGGTTGCTCTGCTCACCGTCGCGCGGGGCGCGCACCGCACCGGTGATCGCGTCACCGCGGCGCAGGCCGTTCTTGCGGACCAGGTTCATCGAGACATAGACGTCGTTCGGTCCGGCCAGGTAGCCGGAGGTGCGCACGAAGGCGTAGTTGTCCAGCACGTCGAGGATGCCCGCGACCGGCTGCAGGACATCGTCCTCGCGAATCTCGAGCTCGCGGGCCTCACCACCACCGGCGCCACCCTCGCGGTCGCGACCACGACGACGTTCCCGGAACCGGCGTCCCCGCCGTCCGCGACCGCCCTCGTCCTCGTCACCGCCACGGT